>NZ_CAINTR010000165.1 GCF_903853455.1 uncultured Magnetospirillum sp. | reverse complement strand
TTCCTTATTGCTGAGCAATGCTTGCTTGTGATAGCGGTATAGGTGCTACTCGACGGTGTCTCATACCGGTCATCCTAATTGTCGCTGACCGGCCACCGTAATTGTCGCGCGCCAGGCCAGGGCCACCGGACCGGTCTCGTCGCCCTCGTAGGGGGTCTCGATGCGGTACTTGATGGCCTCGTCCATGGTCTCGGCCAGACCGCCGAACTTGCCCACGTCCAGATAGACCCAGCGCACGTCCTCGTCATAGCTCTTGCGGCTGATCAGCACCACCTCGGCCTCGAGGATGCCGGAATTGCCGACCATGCCGCGGCCCGGCTCGATGATCATGGCCGGGATGTCGTTGCCGAAATGCTTGGTCATGGCGTGCATGATGGCGTCGGCATAGCGCTCCATGGTGGGAACGTCGGTGCGGTACTTGGTCGGCAGGCCGCCGCCCAGGTTGACCATGCGCAGCTCGATGCCGGCGGCGGCCAGTTCGGTGAACAGCATGGCGGTCTTGCCCACCGCGATGTCCCACTGCGACACGTCGGTCTGCTGGCTGCCCACATGGAAGGAGACGCCGTAGGGGTCGAGGCCCAGTTCACGCGCCCGCACCAGCAGGTCGCGGGCCATGTCGACCTCGCAGCCGAACTTGCGCGACAGCGGCCATTCGGCGCCGTCGCAGGTCATCAGGATGCGGCAGAACACCCGCGAGCCGGGGGCAGACGCCGCCAGCTTCTCCAGCTCGGCCTCGGAGTCGAAGGCGTAGAGGGTGACGCCCTTGCCAAAGGCGTAGGCGATGTCGCGCTGCTTCTTGATGGTGTTGCCGAAGGAGATACGATCCGCCGAGGCGCCGGCCTCCAGGCAGAGATCGATTTCACCGGGGCTGGCAACGTCGAAGTTGGAGCCCAGCCCGGTCAGCAGGGAGACGATTTCGGGGGCCGGATTGGCCTTGACGGCGTAATACACCTCGGCCACCGGCAACCAACGTCGGATGTCGAGGTAGTTCTGTCGCACCACGTCGAGGTCGACGACCAGGCAGGGAGTGGCGGGCTGGACGTCTTCCAGGAAGGCGGCGATCTTGGCGGTCATGGCAAATCTCCAAACGGACCCGTTTCAGGGGTCTACGGCATAGGCCGGATAGGCAGAGTCGAACCCCGTGTGCTTCCCGGATCGAGAAGCGCAGGCGTCGACGGTGACGGCAAATCGAGGGATGCCGTCAGGCCCGTTTGGACGTACTTCGAACATCGGACCACAGCATGGCCCAGCCGAGCTGGCGCGTGGGTTCCTGATAGAAGGGTGACATGAAACCGGACGACGCCGAAGCGTGCCGAGCAATCGAGTTCATAAGATTTCCTCCAAGCACCGGGGGTTTTCACCCCGCCTGCACCCGGAAGACGCCTTTGACGTCGTTGCCTGACCACGCATGATCAGAGGCACGTGCGCTGTACGTCTGTCCTGTGGCGGGTATATACGCCGTTTTTCCGCGATGAAAAGCGAAAAATCAGAACATAAACGAAATTTTATGATCCCCAGGGAGGAGTCGCTTTCGAATCAAGGAGTTGTCCTGGAACTTGCCAACGATTCCAGCTCCACCGGAGCCCCATCCATAGCGCAATTCGCGTGTCCGGGGACACCATAGGAAGCGAGGTTTCGGCGGGGCTGCCGGGAAGGAGAGGGCGGCAATTGATCAAATGATATTTGGCTCCATTCGCAGGCTGTGTGTATTCTTTCGTCATAGGTCTGCGGCAAGGTGATCGGATCGAGGGTGGGTAGGAGTCGCGTCATGGAACGGCGTTCTCTGCTGGCGGGCGCGGCGGCAACGGCGGGTGTCGCCGTTCTGGCCTCTCGTCGTGTCGGCGCCGCCGATGCGCCGCTGGCTTTCCGCATTTCCACCGAGAACGCCGCCGAGCACATCCAGACCCGCATCGTCGCGCGCTTCGCCTCGCTTCTGGCGCAGCGGACCGAGGGGCGGCTGATGGTCAGCCATAGCTTCGGCTCGCACTCCTTCCGCGACCGCGACATCGTCCGCGCCATGGCCCAAGGCCGGCTGGAGATGGCGGTGCCAGGAACCTGGCAGCTCGACCGCTACGACCCCAGCATCGGCGTCCTTGCCCTGCCGGCCTTCTACGGTCGGGACGCCCGTGCCTACAATGCCGTCCGCGACGGTCCCGTCGGCGGCGAAATCAACCGCCGCCTGGAAGCCGCCCTGCGGGGAGCCGTACTCGGCCGTTGGATCGATCTCGGTTTCGTCAATTTCTACGGCGTCGACCGGGTCATCGCCAAACATGTCGACATCAAGGGAATGCGCATCCGTGTCGCTGGCGGCGAGGCCAATCTGCACCGGTTGACCGCCATGGGCGCCTTGCCGCGGATCATTCCTTGGTCCGATCTGTCCGCAGCCCTGGCCGACGGCCAGGTGGACGGCATTTGCACCACCCACGAGACGGTGGCCAGCGGGCAGATGTGGGGCCAGGGCGTCCGTTCGGCCTTCGAGGATCGCCAGAGCTTCGCCCAGTACGTCCCGCTGGTGGCGGGCGGGTTTTGGGCGGCGCTGCCGCCCGCTCTGCGCGACGTGATCGCCGCCACCTGGGACGAGCAGGTGGAGGGAGCCCGCGCCGAGGCCGCCATCGCCCAGGACGCGGCGCGTCGCCGTCTGATCGACAACGGCGTCGCCATGGTCACGCCGTCCCCCGAAGTCCTCGCCGTCGAACGGGCCCGTCTGATGGCGGTTCAGTCGGCGGTGGTCGCGACCATGGGCATCGACCCCGAACTGGTGAAGCAGGTGACGGCGATTCTGGCGCGGGGCTAGATCAGCCCGGCCAGTGGCGAACTGGGGTCGGCATAGGACTTCTTGGGCATACGGCCGGCCAGATAGGACAGTCGCCCGGCCTCCACCGCCAGCTTCATGGCCCGCGCCATGCGGATGGGGTCCCTGGCATGGGCGATGGCGGTGTTCATCAGCACGCCGTCGCAGCCCAGTTCCATGGCCACCGCCGCGTCCGAGGCGGTGCCGACGCCGGCATCCACCAGCACCGGGACCTTCACCGTCTCCTTGATCAGGCGGATGGTGATGGGGTTGAGGATGCCCAGCCCCGAGCCGATCAGCGAGCCCAGCGGCATGATGGCGACGCAGCCCATGTCCTCCAGGATCTTGGCCTGGATGGGGTCGTCGGAACAGTAGACCATGACTTCGAACCCGTCCTTGATCAGGGCCTCGGCGGCCTTCAGGGTCTCGGGCATGTTGGGGTAGAGCGTGGTCTGGTCGCCCAGCACCTCCAGCTTGACCAGATTCCAGCCGCCGGCCTCGCGGGCCAGCCGCAGGGTACGCACCGAATCGTCGGCGGTGTAACAGCCGGCGGTGTTGGGCAGGAAGGTGTATTGCTTGGGGCTGACATAGTCCACCAGCATGGGCTTGCTGGGGTCGGACAGATTGACCCGGCGCACCGCCACGGTGACGATCTCGGCGCCGGATTCGGCGATGGCCTTGGCGGTCTCCTCGAAATCCTTGTACTTGCCGGTGCCCACCAGCAGACGGGAATGGAAGGTCTTGCCCGCCACGGTGAAGCTGTCCGAATCGGAGCCGCCACCGATAAAGGCGACGATCTCCAGCTTGTCGCCGTCGGTCACCCCCACCTGGGCGTAGGACGATTTGGGCACGATTTCCAGGTTGCGCTCGACCGCGACCTTGCGCGGATCGACGCCCAGCTCGCCCAACAGGGCTTCGACGCTCATGGAGGCGGAAAAGCTCCGCTCCTCACCATTGATCACCAGTTTCATCGACAGTTCCCACCGAAAAACCAAGGAGTGGATTATGGGGTGGGAGTGGGCCGGAGGCAATGGCGGCGCGTCGGCTTTCCCATTGCGGCCGGCGTCGTGGGCTTTGGACGTGAATTGTGTGGGTGCCGAATGTATACACTTTGAAGTTTTATATATAAAATAAAAACACTTTATCGACATTGCCATTCCATAGAAATGCAGCTTCAATGGAGGACGGTCGTAACGAGGGGGGATGGTCATGGACGTCAAGATCGCGGGGCGCCTCGCCGGCTCCATGCTTTGGCTGTGCCTGCTGTATGGCGGTCTGCTGTACGTGGCGGTGGGAGTGCTGGGGGTCAGCGAGTTGACCAGCCGCATCGGCGGCCAATCGGCCGGCCTCGTCCACATGGTGGAGGTGGCCAGGGACATCCGCGACAACGAGCGCGACCGCCTGCACCGCGAGGAGCTGCAATTGCAGCGGCTGGGCGAGGCCTATGACGCCGCCGTGAAGGATCTGCGCGATTTCGGCATCGCCGCCGGATTGGCGCTGCAGGACATCCAGCCCGTCATCGATACCTACAATCTGGCGCCAAAGCTGTCCGAGCTGCTGAAAAAGCCGGTGGACCCGGCCACGGAAATAACCTGGGGCGAGCGCATGGCCAGGGTGATGGGCCTCCAGATCGACATGGCCAAGGTGCAGGCCTCCACCGACAAGCGTCACGCCGCGCTGCGCGCCGGTTGGTCGGCCCATCCCGACGTGGTCGAGGCGGCCAAGCGGATCAATCTCGACCCCGGCCTGCTGGACGTGGCGGCCAGCACCGCCGACACCTTGCAGCGGCTGGGCTATGCCGTGCTGTTCGCCCTGCCCACCGAGATCCTGACCCTGCTGCTGGCGCTGACCATGGGGGCGCTGGGCAGCACCTTGCACATCACCAAGATGCTGCTGGACGGCTCCGACACGCGCAAGCTGTCCTATTACCTGCTCCGGCCGCTTCAGGGCATGGTCACCTCGCTGGTGGTGTTCGTGCTGCTCAAGGCCGGGCAGCTCACCATCTCGGCCGGCGACGGCGAGGCCCTCAACATCTTCTTCGTGTCCTTCGCCGGCATCTCGGCCGGCCTGCTGGCGGAGGAGGCCTACAGCATGATCACCCGGGCCGGCGCCGGCATCATCAAGGCCGACGACGGCGAAGCGCGCTGGGCCTTCAAGCTGAAGGCGGCGCTGGCGGCGGCGGGAACCGAGGCCGAAACCCTGGCCGCCGGCGTCGGCGTCAGCCCCGGCGAGATGCGGGCCTGGCTGGAGGAAACCCAGTCGGTGCCGCATACACAGCAGCGGCTGATCGCCACCTGGCTGCACCTGTCGGAGCGCGAGCTGTTCACCAGCCAGCCGCCGGCCGAGGCGGTGGAGGGGGTGTCGCTGCCCGAAGCGGTTCCGGCCAGCTGATTCGTCATCGCGACGGAATGCGCTTCTGAGCATTGCACCATCGCTCGCCCGTGTTATAAACCCAGCCATGGTGAACGCGCGTCGCACGGGGGGGGAATCATGACCGCATCCCCCATCATCAGCATTCTCAACGGTCCCAACCTCAATCTGTTGGGAAGCCGGCAGCCTGAGCTGTACGGACGCGAGACGCTGGCCGATATCGAAGTGCTGTGCCGGGCCCATTCGGTCCGGCTGAGCCTGGACGTCGAGTTCCGCCAGAGCAACCACGAGGGCGACCTCGTGACCTGGATCCAGGAGGCCCGGGGACGGGCCGCCGGCATCGTCATCAACGCCGGCGCCTATACCCACACCTCGGTGGCTATTCTCGACGCCTTGCTGGCGGCGGACGTCCCGACGGTCGAGGTTCACCTGTCCAACATTCACCAGCGGGATTCGTTCCGCCATCACTCTTACGTGGCCAAGGCGGCCAAGGGGATGATCTGTGGCTTCGGCAGCCACGGCTATGTCCTCGCGCTCGAAGCGCTGGCCCGCCTGATCAAGGGAAGTTCACAGACATAATGGGCAACAAGACTCCCATCGACAGCGAACTGGTGCGCACGCTTGCCGCCTTGCTCGACGAGACCAACCTCACCGAGATCGAATACGGCGTCGGCGACGTCAAGATCCGGGTGGCCCGTACCGCGGCTCCGGTGACCGTCCATCACGGTGCGGCGCCGGCCTATGCCGCGTCGCCGGTGGCGCAGCCGGGGCAGACGGGCGGCTACGACGACGCCGACCATCCCGGCGCGGTGACCTCGCCCATGGTCGGCGTGGCCTATCTGTCGCCGGAGCCCGGCGCGACCAAGTTCATCAATCCCGGCGACATGGTCACCGAGGGCCAGACCGTCATGCTGATCGAGGCCATGAAGACCTTCAATCCGATCCGGGCGCCGCGCGGTGGCAAGGTCACCCGCATCCTGGTGACCGACAATCAGCCGGTGGAATTCGGCGAACCCTTGATGATCATCGAATAGCGATGATGTTCGAGAAAGTCCTCATCGCCAACCGGGGCGAGATCGCACTGCGCATCCACCGTGCTTGCCGCGAGATGGGCATCCGCACCGTCGCGGTGCACTCCACCGCCGACAACGACGCCATGCATGTGCGTCTGGCCGACGAGGCGGTCTGCATCGGGCCGCCCGCCGCCCGCGACTCCTATCTCAACAAGGCGGCGATCCTGTCGGCGGCCACCATCACCGGCGCCGACGCCATCCATCCCGGCTACGGCTTCCTGTCCGAGAACGCCGACTTCGCCCAGATGGTCGAGGAGCACGGCTTCGTCTTCATCGGCCCGACCCCCGACCATATCCGCATGATGGGCGACAAGATCACCGCCAAGCAGGCGGTCAAGGACGCCGGCATTCCGGTGGTGCCGGGGTCCGACGGCGCCGTCGAGACCGCGGAGCAGGCGCTGAGCAACGCCGAGGCCATCGGCTATCCGGTGCTGATCAAGGCCACCGCCGGCGGCGGCGGCAAGGGCATGAAGGTGGCCCGCTCCCCCGGCGAGTTGGTCGAGGCCTGGAAGATGGCCCGCAACGAGGCCAAGTCGGCCTTCGGCAACGCCGAGGTCTACATGGAAAAGTATCTCGGCAAGCCGCGCCATATCGAGATGCAGATCCTGGCCGACAATTACGGCGCCGTCGTTCACCTGGGCGAGCGCGACTGCTCGCTCCAGCGCAAGCATCAGAAGGTGCTGGAAGAGGCGCCGTCGCCGGCGCTGAACGCCGACCAGCGCGAGCGCATCGGCAAGATCGCCTGCGACGCCATCGCCAAGCTGGGCTACCGCAACGCCGGCACCATCGAATTCCTGTTCGAGAACGGCGAGTTCTACTTCATCGAGATGAACACCCGCCTTCAGGTGGAGCATCCCATCACCGAGGCCATCACCGGCATCGATCTGGTGCGCGAGCAGATCCGCATCGCCGCCGGGGCGCCGCTGGGCTACACCCAGGCCGATGTGCGCTTCCAGGGCCATGCCATCGAGTGCCGGGTCAACGCCGAGGACCCGCAGACCTTCGTCCCTTGTCCCGGCCGGATCGAGGGCTATCATGCGCCCGGCGGCTTGGGGGTGCGGGTGGATTCGGGTCTCTATGCCGGCTATCGCATTCCGCCCCATTACGACAGCATGATCGCCAAGCTGATCGTGCACGGCAATTCCCGCAACGAGGCGCTGATGCGGCTCAAACGGGCGCTGGGCGAGTATGTGATCGAGGGCATCAAGACCACCTTGCCGCTCCACAACCGGCTGGTCCAGGATTCGGATTTCGTCAACGGCGACTACGATATCCACTGGCTGGAGAAGTTTGTCGAGCGGGGAAACTGAGGGTTCCTGCGGAGTTTTCCGGTCTCAGGTCACCGGCAGCGCCTCGGCCAGGGCGGTCGCGAAGCGCCGGGCCCAGCGTTCCTGGCCTGCAGGGTCGATCACCTCATCTTGGCGGAACTCGACCTGAAGATAGGGCAGGTTCCGCCGCATGGCGTGATACGGAATGCTGAAATCGACCGCGGGATCGAGGTCGTAGGGTTGATTGTCACCGACCATGATATCGCCTGGGCGCCGCAAGGCCGCGAGCATCGGTTCGACGAAGCGTCGGTCGTGATGACTGGACAGGGCGATCCGCCAGGGGCGGAGGACTCCGTCCATCCTCATGGTCATGGAATGAATCGACAGCACCATGGGCAAGCGGCCCAAGGCGGCTTGGGCGGCAAGGACTGAATCCACGGCCTGGTGGTAGGGGGTGAACCAACGCTCGATTCGAGCGGCCCGCTGCGCTTCGCTCAATGCCCGATTGCCGGGGATGGGGGTTTTGTCGCTGATGGCGGGAATAAGGTCGCCGGCGTCGGGATGGCGATTGCAATCGATCACCAGCCGGGAGGCCCCACACACTATGGCCGGAGCGTCGAGCAGTTCAGACAACCTCATGGCGACCCCGCTTGCGCCGATATCCCAGGCGATATGGCGGTCAAGATCCGATGGCGGCAAGCCGAGGCGTTTCAATTCGGCGGGAACATGGTTGCTGGCATGATCGCAGAGGAGGACAAAGCCCCCCTGTCCTTCGGGCCGGATGAGGGTGAAGGCGGATACGCCCGCTCCGTCGTCCGGCGCGTCCTCACCCATCAATTTCCTCGGTCACGCTCACGCTGACCTCCATGCCGCGAAAAGACGACGCCGGTCCGATGAAGCTCCCCCAGAGAGGCAGGGCCTGGGCCGGGTTCCATGCGACCGCGACGCGGATGAGGTTGCGGTTGCCGACGATGCTGTTGGTCGGATCGAAATCGACCCAGCCGGCCCCGGGCAAATAGACCTGCATCCAGGCATGGGTCGAGCCGCCGCCGATGATGGGGGTGAAATCGGGCATGAAGATGTAGCCGCTGACGAAGCGGGCCGCCAAACCCAACGAGCGAGCCGCCTCCATCATCAGCAAGGCGAAATCCCGGCAGCTTCCCCGTCCGCATCGCAGCGTCTCGAGCGGGGTCTGCACGCCCTTTTCGGTTCGCCGTTCATAGGAGAACTGCGCCTTGATGCCCAGCGTCATCCTCAGCAATAGCCCCATGGTCCCGGTCGTCGGTTCGGGAGCGAGGAATTGCAAGGCCCAGGCATCGACTTCCGGGGCGGGATAATGACGCTTCAACGCTTGGCCAAGATTGGCAAAGTCATGATCGGAATAGGCGAAAGGATAGGTTCGCGCGTGAGTGTCAAGCTCGTAGTCGGGAGGAGTGATCTCCAGATGCTCAAGGCTTGTGGTGCTCTCGAACCGAAGCTCGGACGCCATTCCGTCGAACGTGGCGATTGCCACCGAATTATCGAAGATGTCGTGCACCCAGCGTATCGCCGACGGCTTGGGATGAATATCCAATCTGGTCTTGAGAAGGCGGAGGTCATAGCTGGCGCGGGGGCGAAACATCATTTGATGCTCGCCGAACGAGACCGGCTCCGAATAGTGATAAGCCGTGACATGACGCACGATGAGAATGCGCTCGCTCATGGGCTTGTCTCGGCAAGTGGGGCCGAATCTCCCATTTCGTCGGTATAGACGGTGAAACTCTGCAACGTGTTGGGGCCGAAACTCGTCACGATGGCGACATCGGCGGCGTCGCGGCCGCGAGCGATCAGCACGCGTCCGATGCGTGGCATGTTGTTGCGGGCATCGAAGAGATGCCAACGACCGCCGATATAGACCTCGAACCAAGCGGCGAAATCGCCCGCCCCATAGGGCGGCGGCATGCCGATGTCGCCGAGATAGCCGGTGCAGTAGCGGGCCGGAATGTTCATGCAGCGGCAAAAAGCGATGGCGAGATGGGCGAAATCGCGGCAAACGCCGGCGCGTTCGTTATAAGCCTCCCAGGCGGTTTTTGTCGGTCGTGCATTCTGATACCCAAAGATGATGTGGCCATGGACAAAATCGCAGATGGCCTGGACGCGTTGCCATCCGGGAGGCGTGTCGCCGAACAGCGACCAGGCGATTTCCAGCAATCGGTCGGTATCGCAATAGCGTGTCGGCAGCAGAAACATCAGGCATTCGTCGGGGAGGTCCTCCACCGGATGCTGTATCGCGTCGGAGACGACGTTATCTGGAAGGCCGGTATCGTTTACCACTCCATTGGCGCTCAGCCGCAGCCTCCCCTGTGGCGCGACGATACGGCTGCACCAATTGCCGAAAATGTCACGATATGGCGTGATGGCGACCGGCGGATCGGCGATCATATGGTCGGGAACGATGACGTCTGATGCTCGGGTAAAATGGATGTTGAGCATCAAGATCATCGGTGTCGGTCGCGGACATTGATAGATAAGTTCGTAGCCGACATGGATGCGCATAAAGATATTCTTTCGAATTTCCCAGAAATCATCCATCTGATCTTTCACTCTAATGGGACCAGATGAGGTTCCATATTGGGCTTAATTGCTGCAATGCACCAGTGACATTTGGTCATAGTGAGTCCGTGACCAATAAAATCAAGTAAAATCAAGGGGGTCGTCGTGCCGTCTGTTCGGCGGCTTTCCGTTCCGATTGGGCCGAATAGATCAAGGCGACTCGAAGCCGAGTACCACAGGCGGCTTAACCGGGGGAAATCCACACGGCCGGTACCGGCCGATTATCCTTGATAAGCATCGCAGCCTTAAACGCGGCTGAATTTTCGTTTTCGGGGTTATCAGTGCCCCTGGAAACCCGCATACTCCGCTGGCCGGGGTTGGAGGCCAGAACGATAGCCGACGTTGATGCAGCACGGGAAAACATGCCCTGGCTGGAAAATTCGCGGAACGCGGGAGTTGAGGGTCGGTGCGGAGCCCCGCTCTTTTCCGGGCGGTCTCGGATAGCGGTTCGGCGGCCGGTGCCGTCGTCCTCCTGCCTTCTCGTGGCTTGTGGTTCGCGCTAGTCTAGCGCGAAGAAGAGTGCCTGGAGCGGGATCGCGGAATGCACGTCCAAGAAAATGCGGACAGTCGACCACCCAATGGGCCTTTGGCGCAGTCCGTAAGCGGCATCTATTTGCTGGTGGCGATGCTGCTTCTGTTCATCATCGCCGTTCTCAGCCTCGGCGGCGCGGCCATCCGGACCCATCAGGGCCAGCAGCCTCCCCCCCCCACGGCGGTGGTTCAACGGGAAACGCCCGATCCCCTGGAACGCGAGGCGCTCTACGCCAAGCTCGCCAAGCTGGGCGGGGATCTGTCGGCCGAGGCGATCGAGCGCAACCGGTTGTCGCAACGGCTGGAGAAGCTGCTGGCCTTGCAGTCGGAACTGGCGTTCCGGGTCGATCATACCGGCGAGGCGAAAAGCGACGGGGACGCCGCCGATATACGCGCGGCCCTGCTGCGCAACATCGAGGAGATCGAGCGCGAGCTGGCGGCGGTGTCCCAGGCCCTGGAGGCGTCGGAGCAACGCATTTCCGCCGACCAGGTCGAGGTCGTGGGGCTGGGGGCTCGTCTCAACCGGGCGCTGCTGGTCAAGGTCGCGGAATTGCAGCGCGGCCGCTCGGAATTCTTCGCCCGGCTGCGCGACGTCCTAGGCGACCGGCCGGACTTCAGGATCGAAGGCGACCGTTTCACCCTGCCGTCGGAAGTCCTGTTCGCGCCGGGCTCTGACCACCTGCGGCCGGAAGGCGTCGAGGAAGTGCGCCGTCTCGCCGCGACCATCAATCGGGTCAAGAGTGAATTTCCCCCCGGAATCAATTGGGTGCTGCGGGTCAGCGGCCATACCGACAAGCGCCCCATCGCCAATGCCCGCTTCCCCACCAACTGGGAGCTTTCAGCCTTGCGCGCCGTCACCGTGGTCAAGGCGTTGGTCGCCGCCGGCGTGCCGCCGGAACATGTGGCCGCCGCCGGGTTCGGGGAGTTCCAGCCGATTTCCGCCGATGAGGGCGAGGTGGGGTTGGCCCGCAACCGCCGCATCGAGTTCCGCCTCGACCAGCCCTGAGGTCAACCTATGGTCGCGGCGGCGTCCCGGATGGCCGAGGCCCAGCTCTGGTCGGCGGGTTTGCGGACCAGATGGACGCTGTCGTACCAGCGGGTGCGCTCGCCCGTCTCGCCCCACAGCCAGTAGGGCCGCTCGCCCAGGACGACCCAGACCGGACAGCCGAGGGCGCCGGCCAGATGCACCACCGAACTGTCGGTCATGATCACCGCGTCCAGCCGCCGCAGCACGGCGGCGGTAACGTCGAAATCGGTCAGCAGCGGTCCCAGGGGAGTGACCAGCCCGCCGGCGCGTTCGCTGTCGATGTCCTCGGCGGCCGGCCCCTTTTGCAGGCTGAACAGGCGGATGCGCGGGTCGGCGGCCTGGGGCAGGAAATCGGTCAGCGCCGCCCGCCGGTAGGAATTGCCCTTGAAGGTCAGGCTGCCGGTCCACACGATCCCCAGATTGAGCCCTTCGGGACGGGGCGGGATGGCGGTGCCGACGAAATCGTCCAGCGCCGGGTCGGCGGACAGATAGGCACCGCCGCCGGGATCGGCTTCGCCCAGACCGAGGGCGAGGCCGGGCAGGCTCATGGCCGAAATCTGGTAGTCGAGCGGGGCGACGGCGTCGAATCCCTTGGGCACCAGCCGGTCGATCCACGGACAACGCTTCAACAGCCGGTACAGTTCCGGTTGGCATTGCACCACCACCGTGGCCCCCAGCCGCTTCAGCAGCGGCAGAAAGCGCATGGCGAACAAGGTGTCGCCGAAGCCCTGTTCCGGCAGCACCAGGATGGTCCGGCCGGCGAGGGGCTCGCCGCGCCAAAGGGGGGCGGCGTCGGACAGGGCGCCGGCCTCGCCCAGCGACCATCGCACCTCGTAGCCGGCCCAGCCTTCCCGCCAGCGTCCCAATTGCAGCAGGGCGTGCGAGCGGTCCCAAAGGGCGTCGCGGTAGCCGGGCTCGTGGGCGATGGCGGCGTCGAACGCCTTCAGCGCCGCCTCGGTCTCGCCCTGCTGCTTGAGGGTGATGCCGTAATTGTGGAGGAGCGACGCCTCGGACTCCCGGCCGCGCAGCAGGTCCTCGTGCAGGCGGCGGGCCTCGGCGCAGCGGCCGAGATCGGTCAGGGTGTTGGCCAGGTTGCCGAGGGCGCCCCGGCCGGGGACGGTGGCCAGCGACCGGCGGAACGCCACTTCGGCGGCGGTCAGGTGCTTGGCCCGCCGCAGGATCACCCCCAGATTGTTCCAGGTCTTGGCCGGGTCGGCGACGGCCCGCAGCGACTGACGCAGCAGGTCGCGGGCCTCGTCCGTCCGCTCGGCTTCCAGCATGCGCATGCCGCGTTCGTGCAGGCTTGACGCTTCGGCGGCGGCCTCGGGCGGGACGGCAGGGGTCGGCCGATCAGCCAGAACTTGGGCCAGCGCCCGCTCGATGGCGGCGAAGACCGGCTTCCAGTCGTTGGGCGCCGGCTGGCGGAACAGCCGCATGGTCGGATACCACGGTGTCTGCGGTCCCTCCAACCCCCAGCGCCAGTCGGGCAGGTAGGGCAGCAGCAGCCAAACCGGCTTGCCCAGGGCGCCGGCCAGATGGGCCACCGAGGTATCGACGCTGATCACCAGATCCAGCCCGGCGATGGCGGCGGCGGTGTCGCCGTAATCGCCTAGCCGGGCCGCCAGGTCGAGGACGAGGGCGTCGGCCCCGGCGGCGGCGATGTCGGCGGATCGCGGCCCCACTTGCAGCGACACCACCTCCACTCCGGACGGGGCCAGCAGCGGCAGGAAATCGCTAAACGGGCAGGAGCGGACGAGGTCGTTGGCGTGGGCGGGATTGCCCGACCAGCAGATGCCGATCCGCAGCCGCGTTCCCGCCGGCGGCGGCGGCAGCACCGGGCGGGCGGGAGCGGCGACGATGGACTGGACCGGCGGAAGGGTGGCGGGGGTGATTCCCAGGATGGCGGCGGCGTCGATCAGCGAGCCCACATAGTCGAAGCGGCGCCGGGTCGGTCCCGAGAACGGGGTGACGCCGAGGGTGGGGCGGACGATGGGCAGCAGGGCGCGGCTGCAACTGATCCATACCGAGGCGCCCCGCGCCGCCAGGACCGGAGCGAAGCGCAGGAACTGGATGGTGTCGCCCGCCCCTTGCTCGGCGAACAACAGGATCGACTTGCCGGCCAGATCCTCGCCGGCCCACAGGCGGTCATGGCGGGGAATGGTGGGAACCGCCCCCGGCAGGCGTCGCCGCCAGCCATATTGGGCGAAGGCGGCGGTCCAGTCGCCTTCCAGGAAATAAGCCAGCGCCAGGGCCAGATGGGGCCAGGGATCGTCGGGGGCCAGCCCGGCGGCCCGCAGCAGCAACGGCTTGGCCTCGGCCAGACGGCGACGGCCAATCAGTCCCTGGGCCAGGGTGACCAGCAGGCCGGGAACATCGGGGGTCCGCCGAAGCTCGTCCTCCAGAAGGGCGATGGCCTCGTCGAACCGGGCGCGGCGCAACATCAGCCGCCCTAGGGCCAACGCCGCCCCCGGCACTGCCGCGGCGTCGAGGGCGAGGGCGCGGACGAGGGCCGCTTCGGCGGTGTCCAGGGCGCCCAACTCGGACAGCGCGGTTCCCCAAAGTCCGAGGGCGGCGGCGTTGTCGGCCGCCTGGGGGGCGGCAAGCTCCAGGGCGCGGACGGCTTGGTCCGGGTGGCCATGGCGAAGCGCGGTGGCGGCGGCGGCGATCAGTTCGCGGGGACCGCGCTGGACCGGATGGGTACGCGGCGGGGCCTTGCCGGCCGGCTTGGAGGTGTGACGGCCGGCCATGGGCGTCAGGCCGCCAGGACTCTGTCGCGTGGCCCGTCGGCACCGATCCGTCCCTGGTTGAGGACGATGATGCGGGAGCAGACCATCAACAGCGTCCGGCTGTGGCTGCTGACCAGGACGGTGCGCCGGCCGGCCAGCCCCGCGATGTATTCCGCCAGGGCGCGTTCCAACTGGGCGTCGAAGCCGGTGGACGGCTCGTCCAGGAGCAGGATCGGCGGATCACCCAGCAGGGCGCGGGCCAGGGTCACCATCTGGCGCTGGCCGCCCGACAGCCGGCTGCCGCGTGGCCCCACCTGGGTGGCCAGGGTCAGTTCACCCCGTTCGATGACCTGGCTCAGGCCGGAGCGGGCCAGCGCCTCGGCCATCTGCTCGGCGGTGGCGTCGGTGTTGCCGGCCCTCACATTGCTGGCCAGGGTGCCCTCGAACAGCAGGGCGTCCTGGGTCTTGTAGCCGATGGCGCGGGCCATCTGGCGGGGGTCCCAGCGCTGGACCGGCACCATGTCCAGCAGGACCTGCCCCTCGCTGGGCTTTTCCACCCCGGCGATCAGGCGCATCAGGGTGGTCTTGCCGGCGCCGGGCAGGCCGGCGATGCCGACGATCTCGCCCGGCCGGATGTGCAGATCCAGCCCGTCCAGCACCGGACGGGAATCGGCGGCCGGCCGCCAGCGCAGCCCCACCAGTTGGATGTCGCCGCTGGGGTCGCTGGGGTTGACCTCGGTCTCGGGCATGGCGGCGGCTGGCAGGACCTGATCCAGCTCGCGCAGCGCCCGGCGGAATTCACGGAGGCGGGTGGCCAGCAGCGTCACCGAGGACAAGGTCGCCATGCTGCGCGAGGTCAGCATGGACGCGGCCATGATGCCGCCCGAGGTCAGCAGATGGGCGTCCACCAGGTAGGCGCCGCCGACCAGGATGGCGGCATAGGCCACGCTGGAAGCCGAGATGCTGACCGAATTGGCCAGGGTGTTCCAGAACCGCGCCCGTCCGGACGCCACCGCCGCGGCGTCGCCGGTCCGTCGCCAGCGATGCGCCAATTCGCCGCGCAGGCGGGTGGTCACCACCACCTCGCGGCCCATCAGGGTGTCGGCCAGGAGGGAGACCCGCTGTTCGCCGGCGTGGCGGGCCAGCGCCTCGTATTCGCGGGCCGGCACGCCCAAGGCCAGGTTGAGCAGGATGGCGCCGCCGCCGACCAGGATGGGAACCAGCACCAGCGGTCCCGCCACCAGGGCGATGGCTCCCAGGAACAAAAGGACGAAGGGCAGGTCGGTGACCGCCATCAGATAGGTGGAGGAGACGAAATCGCGGCTGGCCAGCAACTGCTTGTACTTGTCCAGCACCAGCCCCACCGGCGGAATGCCGCCCGACTTGCGCAGCAGGTTGGCGAACAGGGCGCGGTCGATGTCGCCCTCGGTGGTCACCGCGATCCGCTCGATCAACTGGATGCGCAGCGCCCGGGCCAGATAGTCCATGGCGATGGCCAGCAAAACCCCGATGGAGACCGCCCACAACGTGTCGCTGACGCCGTTGCCCAGCACCTTGTCGTAGACGAAGGCGCCGAACAAGGGCAGGGCCAGGGCCAGCAGATTGGTGATCACGCCCCCCAGCATCACCGGCAGCAGCAGGCGGAGGTGGCGGCGCAGGAAGGGCACGACCTCGTCGGCCAGGGGCGGCTCGTCCACCGGGCTCAGCACGAAGGCGCGCCCGGAATGAGGCGGCGGGGCGTCGAGAGGGATCAGGCCCCCGTCGTCGTCCACTGCTTCCCAGGTGCCGTCGGGGCGGGGCAGCAACGCCGTCCAGCTGTCCTCGGCCCGCTCCAGCAGGATGGCGACGGCCCCCTTCAGGTGCTCCAGGCCGGCGGGTCCCATCTCGATGGGGCGGGCCAGCAGGCCGCTGCCTTCCAGTCCGGCGTCCAGCCGGTCGGCCGGCGGGGTGGCGGCCGCCAAGGCCCGCGGCAGCGGCGGGGGGCGGCCCAACGCCGCCAGAACCGCCGCCAACGCACCGTCCAGAGGAAAGGCGGTTTCCCCCGTTCTCATACCTTGTGCACCTCGAGCTGGGCGATGGTGAGGGCGCCCGCCGTCTGGATGTAGTCGTAGTGGATATGGTTCGAATCCAGCGGATCGACCGTCTGGTTGACGGTGACTCCGGCGGTCGCCGTGGCGGTGAAGGTGTCGCCGGTGTCCATGCGGAAGGTCAGGTCCGAAGTGGTTCCGGCTCCGACGATCTGCTGAATGGCGGCGGCGGTCAAGGCATAGGCGCCGCCCGCGACGCCGTCATGCACGTCGGCGACCTGGATGTTGGTGATGGAACTGGCCGCCGCGGACAGATCGCCGCCGGCGACGTTCAGGGTATTGGTGCCGGTGCCGCCGTCGATGGCGCCGGAGAAACTGGCCAACTGGGTGGCGGTGAGGGTGAATCCACCGTGTCGGTGCCGGCGCCGCCGTCGAGGGTGACATAGCCGGCGCCGTTGATGACGAAGGTGTCGTTGTTGGCCGATCCGGTGACGTTCTCGATGCTGGTGAAGCGGTCGTTGGCGGCGGCACCGCTGCCGGTGCTGGTGGCGGTGGTGGCGTTGAGGGTCAGAGTGGCGCCGCTCGCCGCGTAGGCGTAGCTGACCCAGTCGCTGCCGGTGTTGCCGTCCATGAAGGCGGAGCCCGACGCGGTGCCGCCGATGAAAGTGTCGGCGTTGGTGGAGGCGATAATGGTTTCGACCGTGGTATAGAGGTCGCCATAGGCGTCGCCGGCCCAGTGGTGGGTTCCGCCCACTCCGGCGGTCTGGTCGATGGTGACGGTCAGCACGCTGGCATTGTAGGTCACGGTGTCGATGCCGCTGCCGCCGTCGAACGAATCGGCGGCCGAGCCTCCGGCCATGGTGTCGTTGCCGGCGCCGCCCATGAGCGTACTGGACAGGTTGCTGGAGCCGGTCAGGACGTCGTTGTATCCCGAGCCGATGATGTTCTCGATCTGGACCAGCTTGTCGTTGGCGGCGGCGCCGCCGTTCAGGGCGCTGTTGTTGAGGTTGACCGTCGCTCCGGTCCCCACATATTCGTAATCGATCCAGTCCGACCCGACGCCGCCATCCATGGTCGCCGAGCCGGCGGCGGTGCCGCCGATGAAGGTATCGACACCATTGGTGGCGGTGATGGTGGAGATGTTGGCGTAGGTATCGCCCTGGGCATCGCCGCTGCCATGAACGCCGGCATTGGCCAGGTCGATGGTGATGGCGTTGCTGCTGGCATAGGTGACGACGTTGACACCACCGCCGCCATCCATGACATCGGCGCCGGCGCCGCCGTCCAGGGTGTCGTTGCCGGCTCCGCCGATCAGGGTGTCGTTGCCGGCGCCGCCCAGCAGGGTGCTGCCGGTGGCGATGGCGGTCAGGGTGTCGGCATAACCCGAGCCGATCACGTTTTGAATGTTGGTGATGGTGTCGCCGGCCGCCCCGCCGCCGGTGGCGCCGGAGGACAGGTTGACCGTGACACCCGCGGTGGCGTTGGCGTAGCTTAGCCAATTGCTGCCGCTGCCGCCGTCGAAGGAATCGCCCGCCGAGCCGCCCATCAGGGTGTCGTTGCCGGCACCGCCCAGCAGGGTGGTGGTGGTGGTGGCGTTGCCGGTGAGGGTGTCGTCGCCCGATCCGCCGATCACCTGCTGGATGTTGTACAGCTTGTCGCCGACGGCGGTTCCGCCGGCATTGGCGTTGGTGACCAGGTTGACGATCAGGTTGGCGCTGTTGCCGCTGTAATCGACGGTGTTGGTGCCGGCGCCGCCGTCCAGCCAGTCGCCCTGGGTGCCGCCGACCAGGGTGTCGTTGCCGGCCCCGCCGTAAAGGGTGGTGGCGACCGTGGCGTTGCCGGTCAGGATGTCGTCGCCACTGCCGCCGATGACGATGTCGATGGCCGACAGGGAGTCGCCCTCGGCGGTGCCGCCGTGATTGGCGTTGGTGGCCAGGTTGACGGTCAGGGCGGTGCTGTCGGCGCTGTAGTCGGCGGTGTCGATGCCGGCGCCGCCGACCAGGGTGTCGGCGCCGCTGCCGCCGATCAGGACGCTGCCGCCATTGGCTGCGGTCAGGGTATCGTTGCCGAGGCCGCCGATCAGGGTGCTGCCGGCGGCCGAGGCGGTCAGGACGTCGTCGTAGCCCGAGCCCTTGATGTTCTCGACATTGACGAAATGATCGTTGGCCGCCGCGTTGCTCGACGTATGGGCGGACAGATCGACGGTGGCGCCGATTCCGCCGCTCAGATACTCATAATCCGCCCAGTCGTTGCCGCTGCCGCCGTCCATGGTGGCGGAGCCGGCACTGGTGCCGCCGATGAAGGTGTCGTCGTTCGACGTGGCGATGATGGTCTCGACGGTGGTGTAGGTGTCGTGGCGGGCGGCGTTGCTGCCGTGGTCGCCGGTGGTCTGGTCGATGGTCAGCGCCGCTTTGCCGGCATAGGTGACGACGTCGGTGCCGGCGCCGCCGTCGAAGCTGTCGGTTCCCGCCCCGGCGATGAAGGTGTCGTTGCCGGCGGCGCCGAGCAACGTGCCGCCGGTGACGGCGGCGGTCATGGTGTCGTCGAAGCCGGAGCCCAGGATGGTGGTGATGCCCACAAGCTGGTCGCCATCGGCGCCGCCCGTTCCGGTTCCCACCGTGGTCGACAGGTCGATGGTGACGGCGCTGGTGGCGTTGGAATAGTCCACCTTATCGGTGCCGCCATTGCCGACGAAGCTGTTGGCGGATGCATTGGCGAAGAAGGTGTCGTCGAAGGCCGATCCGATGACGTTCTCGAAGTTGGTGACGGTGTCGTTGCCGCCGCCGCCGGTGGCGTTGCCGGCGAAGAGGTTGACGGTGGCGCCGATCCCGCCGTCGTATTGGTAGGTGAGCCTCCTCCACGGACGAGTCTTTGCTGGCGATGTCGAGCAGGGTAACCATGATCCGGCATGCAAGCCGCGCAGGCATCCCGGCATTCAATACGCTCCATGCGCGAGAATAGGCTGCGCTGGGAAACAAGGAGTCCCGATAGAGTAGATTGCGC
>NZ_CAINTR010000164.1 GCF_903853455.1 uncultured Magnetospirillum sp. | reverse complement strand
TGGGGCCGTTTGTCATGCCGCCGCCCGCTGGGGCCGGTCTCCAGTCGGGGCTCCGCCCCTCCTTACGTCCGGCCCCAGCGGGCAATCATACCGGCCATCATAGTTGTCGCTCAACCGGCCAAGATAATTGTCGGCGGCGAGATGGTCCCAGAAACTGTCGGTATCCTCGGCGGCCCATTCGAAATTGGTGGCCAGCATGCGGATCTGGCGGCTTTCCCAGATGGTGGGAAAGATGAACGTCCGGATGGCCTGGCGGAATTTCTCGGCGAATTCGGGCGAGGCCAGGAAGAACGGCGGCAACTCGTGGGGCAACGCCGGATTATGGCGCTGGAAGAACACCAGCACCTTGTCGACCCGGCGGCAAATCGCCGCCTCGCAGAGCTTTTCGAAGCTTTCAAACCCCTTTTCCGGCGGCGGCAGCTCGGGAACCACATATTCGATCCGCTTGAGCAGATGGGCGAGATTGGGCGGCAGCTCGTATTCGATATCCTTGTCGCGGGATTGCTTGCGGGCGCGGCGCTCGGCCGCCAACTCGGCCTCGGATTGCTGCGGCAGGCCGACCTGAATCTCTCCCCCATGGGCCGACGGCGGCGCCTTCTTGGGAATGAAGGGCTTGTACTTCATGTCCTGTTTGAGGATATGGTCCAGCAGCCACTCGTTCAGAACCTTGGTCAGCACCAGGTGACAGGTCTTGCGCTCGCCGTCGCTGGCCGCCGCCTTGAATTTGTCGTGCAGCAGCCGCGCCCGCGCCGACAGCGCCGCATGTCCCTTGCGATGGTTTTCCACATCGGGAAACTTGACCGCCGCCTGGACCGCTTCCTCGCGGTGGAAGTGCTCGTGGACATAGACCATCAGGTCGTCGATCACCGCGCCGACCTGCGCCCAGGCTTCGCGAGCCCCCCATTCCTCGGTCAGGTTGATCAACTCGATCAACCGTTTGTGATCGGCATCAAGGGCCGGTGAGCCGACCGACATCGCATCGCGCCAGGAAATCATCCGCCGCCTCCCCCCCGCCGGGGTCCGCAACAAAAGCGTGAGCCATGCAGATTGAGAGTGACGGCCTGATTTTCAACATCAGAGCCCTATACTTTTATCCGTTCTCGGCGAGAATCGTCCCGGCAAGGTAGAGGCTGCCGCAGATCAGGATGCGGGCCGGACCGGGAACACGGCCGACCAGTTCGCCCACCGCCGCCGCCACCGAATCCGCCGGCTGGGCGTCGAGGCAGAAGTGGCGCGTGGCGGCGGCGGCGGCATCCTCGGCCGACAGGCTGTTGGCCTCGCCGGGAATGGCCACGCATCGCAGGGTGTGGAAGCGCGTCGCCAGCGGCTCCAGATAGCCGTCCACATCCTTGGTGGCGAGAATGCCGAACACCCCCGCCAGGGGCTTGTCGCGCCAGGTGCGGGCATGCTGGGCCAGGGCCTCGGCGGCGTGGGGGTTGTGGCCGCCGTCCAGCCACAGCTCCCAACCGTCCGGCAGCAGGTCCACCAGCGGCCCGGTCTTCAGCCGTTGCAGCCGTGCCGGCCATTCCACCGCGCGAATCCCTAGCGCCAGGGCGCCCTCGGGATAGGCGGGAAATAGTGGCGGGGCCCCCAGGCGGGTCAGCCGTTCCATGGCCGCCAGCGCCAGGGCGGTGTTGCGGATCTGGAAACTGCCGGCCAGGACCGGAGCCGGCAAGCGCCATTCCACCGTCTGGCCGCGATAGAGCAACCCGCCCTCCGGCGTGGTGCGAACGAAAAAGTCGATCCCTTCCTGGAACAGCGGCACGCCCAGCTCGCCGGAGCGGGCCTCCAGCACCTTGACCACCTTGCGACCCTGCTTGGCGACGACGCAAGCGACGCCGCGCTTCATGATGCCGGCCTTCTCGGCGGCGATGGCCTCGATCCGGCCGCCCAGGAACTGTTGATGGTCCATGGCGATGGGGGTCAGCACCGTCAGCGCCGGCCGCTCCACCACATTGGTGGCGTCCAGCCGCCCGCCCAGCCCGGTCTCCAGGATGCAGATTTCGGCGGGACCCCGGCCGAAGGCCAGGAAGGCGGCGGCGGTGGTGACCTCGAAGAAGGTGATGGGGGCGCCGCCATTGGCCGCCTCGACCTCTTCCAGCAGCGCCAGCAAGGCGGCATCGCTCGGCAGGCTGCCGGCGATGCGAATCCGCTCGGCGAAGCGCACCAGATGGGGCGAGGTGTAGACATGGGCCCGCAGGCCGGCCGCCTCGAACAGCGCCCGCAGCGTGGCGACGGTGGAGCCCTTGCCGTTGGTGCCGGCCACATGGATCACCGGCGGCAGCTTGTCTTGGGGATTGCCCAGGGCGTCCAGCAGCCGCAGCACCCGGTCCAGCGACAGGTCGATGACCTTGGGATGCAGCCGGGTCAGCCGCTCGAGAACCGCGTCGATCATCCCTAGTGCTGCAAGGGCCGGCTGACCGACAGCACCCCCTCCATGGGATTGCGTCCCGGCGGCGCGATGGTGGTGACCAGCGCCAGCGGCGGGGTGCCGTCGTCGTTGAAACGCTTGCCCAACTGACGGGCGTACCACCCCGTCGGCATCAGGTAGTAGTCGTTGATCCGCACGCCGTCGCTGTCGCGGCTGTCCAGCGCCAGCAACTGCCCGCCGCCCTTGAGCCCGCCGTGTTCGATCATCGCCATCAGATGGCGCTGAAGCGCGGTGACGTCGGCGAATTCCGACCACACCGAACAGATGCCGTCCTGGCCCACCACCAGGGTGATGGCCCCGAATCCCGGCCGCCGCAGCACCCGGACATAGCCGCTGCGATCCTTGAGGAAGGCCTCCGCCACATCGGCCGGGGCCTCGACGAAGCCGAACTCGCCTCCCGGCGCGGCGGCGGTGATCACCGCGTTGACGTCGCCCAGATTCATCAGGCAGATCTGCCCCAGCACCGCCACCGCCAGCCGCGAGGTCTCGTCACGGAGGCGATAGTCGCCCCCGGCCTGGGCCCCCGCCGGTCCCGGAGCGAGCAGCAGGACGGACAGGATCGCGAAGACGAACACCCTTTTCATGGCTGCCTCGTGCCGATGGTGATGATGGCCTGAAGGTTGGGGTTGGCGGTCTCGGAGGTGGTCAGGATGGTTCGCAGGCCGGCGGGCTCGGACCCGTAGCGCTTGAGCAGCTCGGCGCGGTAGTCGCCGGTCGGATTCATGTCGATGAAGCGCGCCACCATGGGCCCCTTGACCTCGCTCCCCGCTCCCTTGACCGCGAAGGACCGCCCCAGCGCCGCCCGAAGATCCTTGTCCAACTGCTTGTAGAGACGGTCGGGCGAGCCCTTTTGCATGAACACGGCGCATTGCTCCTCGGCCTTGAGCAGCACCAGGGTCACCCCGGCGTCGAAGCGGGCGAAGGCCTCCCCCTCGCGCCCCTGGAGGAACGGTTTGGCGTCGGCCGGCGACAGTTGCGGCAGATAAAGATCGTGCCCCGGCTGCAACTTGTCCCGCAACTCGGCATAGGCCCCCATATGGGCGACACAGCCCCACACGAAGGTCCGCGACGCCACCTCGACGGAATCCACCACCGGAACTGCCTCGGCGGCCACGGCCTGGACGGCGGCGAGGCCCATGGCGAAAGCAACCCCGGCGGCCCGCTTCATCGGCGCCCCGCCGTGTCGCACGCCCTGACGTCGGACTCGCCCGTGTAGGGGCGGATGTTCACATCGTCATGGGCGATGTGTTCGGCCAGCCGCTCCAGCAGGGCGCGGGTCCCCAACAGGCAGTCGATCAGGCAGGTGGCCTGCTCGAGCTCGTGATAGGTCTCCTCGGTCTGGGCCAGCAGGCGGGAATGCTCCAGTTGATGATCACGCAACCCCGGGAACCCGACCCGGCCCATCAACTGCTCCTCGTCGTGGAAATGGACTCGCAGGGCGGCCAGAAAGCTGGCGCAGTACTCCAGGATGCGGGCCTTGGGCTCGTCGGACATCAAGGCGACGCGAATCTGCTCCGCTTCGGTGAAAAAAGCGCGATGCTGGGCGTCGATGGTGGCGTCGCCGATGGCGAGGTCGTCCTTCCACCCGAACTGCCACAGGGCATTTCCGTTCATCAAAAGCTCCCGCAGGTTCAGCCATCTAGAATCATGCGATAGTCGCAGGTGTGGCGGCTTCAAGCAATCCCGGCCCGACCGGCTGATGCATTCAGGGTTACGCCGCCCGCGCCTTCCGCGCGCGCTGCTGCATTTTGCTCCAGGCGAAGCGCCGGGCGCGGTCGCCCAGCCAGCCCTTGGGGTCGAGGCCGATGGCCTTCAGCACCATGGTGGTGGCGCGCTCGGCGTGAAGACGGCCGAAGAAGCCGTAGGCGCGCCGTCCGTATTCCAGGTTGCAGCGGGCCAGGTCATAGGCCATGTCGGCGGGATCGTTGGCGGCGTGCCAGGCATAGGCCAACTCGTCGTCGTCGGTCTCGCGGATGCGGTCCACCGCCACCATGACACGGCGCAGCAGGCCGATCCGTTCGCGGCCGGCATAAAGCTTCATGCGCTCGTAAAAGGTCTTGTAGTGGCGGAACTCATCGCCGGCGATACGGTGGCAGATGAATTTCAGCACCGGCTCGTCGGTGGCGTCGCGCAGGGCCGAATAGTACGAACTGGTGCCGGTCTCGACGATGCAGCGCGCCAACAATTCGCCGGTCAGCGAACCGCGCACCGAGGTGGCGCGGTCGACCGGCACCTGATAGCCCTCCCGGAACCGCTGGAAGCAAGCCCGGAAGTCGAAGGCGGGATCGGCCATCTCGGCGTAGCGGCCCAGCACCTCGCCGTGCTGGATCTCCTCGGCCCGCCATTGCTCGATGATGGGGATGAAATCGGGATCGCCGCGAAAGACGTTGGCGAGATAGGCGGTGTAGTCGCCGGCATTGCGCTCGACCATGGCGGCGGCCTTGATCACCTTGAGAATATCGGGATCAAGCCGCGACGGCTCGAAGTCGTTCCACGCGATGTCGTCCGGCGACCAACGGCTCATGAGTTCTGCCTCAACCTTCCTGTCAGCTCATTCTGGGGGTCCGAGCCGAAGTTTCAAGGCGTAAACGACAAAGGGCCGCTCGGTCGGAGCGGCCCTTCGCTTCGTCGCAGGATCCCTCGGGATCAGTGCAGCGCTTCTTCCATCGCCTCGGCGATCAGGAGCAGGCGCTGGGCCTGGCTCTTCTCGCGGTCGGTCTTGGCGTCGTCGAGGGCTTCCTTGCCCGCCTTCTTGCGGGCGGCAACCATGGCGGCGGTCAGGTCGCCCACCGGAATGGCTTCCTCGGCCAGAACGGTGATGCGCTCCTCATTGACCTCGGCGAAACCGCCGGCCACGAAGGTGCTGCTGGAAACCTTGCCACCGTCGTGAACGACGATGACGCCGGGACGGACGGTGGTGATCATCGGAGCGTGACGGGCCAAAGCACCGAAGTCGCCTTCGCTGCCCGGCACCACCACCATGTCAACCGGGGACGAAACCAGAAGTTTCGCCGGCGACACCAACTCGAACTGAATCTTCTCGGCCATGCCGCGATTCCTTAGACAGTATTAAGCCGCGTCGGCAGCCATCTTCTTGGCCTTCTCGACCGCTTCCTCGATGCCGCCAACCATGTAGAAGGCGGATTCGGGGAGGTGATCGTATTCGCCGGCGACGATGGCCTTGAAGCCCTTGATGGTCTCTTCGAGGGAGACCAGCTTGCCCGGCGAACCGGTGAAGATTTCGGCCACGTGGAACGGCTGCGACAGGAAGCGCTGGATCTTACGAGCGCGGCTGACGACCTGCTTGTCCTCTTCCGACAGTTCATCCATGCCCAGGATGGCGATGATGTCCTGCAACGACTTGTAGGTCTGGAGGATGCGCTGCACGTCGCGAGCGGTCTGGTAGTGGTCCGGACCGACGACGCGGGGGTCGAGAACGCGCGAGGTGGAGTCGAGCGGATCCACCGCCGGATAGATGCCCAGCTCGGCGATCTGGCGGTTCAGCACCGTGGTGGCGTCCAAGTGGGCGAACGAGGTGGCGGGCGCCGGATCGGTGAGATCGTCGGCCGGCACGTAAATGGCCTGCACCGAGGTGATCGAGCCCTTCTTGGTCGAGGTGATGCGTTCCTGCAGGGCGCCCATGTCGGTGGCGAGAGTGGGCTGATAGCCCACCGCCGACGGGATGCGGCCCAGCAGCGCCGACACTTCGGAACCGGCCTGGGTGAAGCGGAAGATGTTGTCCACGAAGAACAGCACGTCCTGACCTTCCACGTCGCGGAAATATTCGGCGACGGTCAGGCCCGACAGGGCGACGCGGGCGCGAGCACCCGGCGGCTCGTTCATCTGGCCGTAGACCAGGGCCACCTTGGAGCCGGGACCGTCCAGCTTGATGACGCCCGACTCGATCATTTCGTGATAGAGGTCGTTGCCTTCGCGGGTGCGCTCACCGACGCCGGCGAACACGGAGTAACCGCCGTGCGCCTTGGCGATGTTGTTGATCAGTTCCATGATCAGCACGGTCTTGCCCACGCCGGCGCCGCCGAACAGGCCGATCTTGCCGCCCTTGCAGTACGGCGCCAGCAGGTCGATGACCTTGATGCCGGTGACGAGAATTTCGGTCTCGGTCGACTGGTCGACGAAATCGGGGGCATCGGCGTGGATCGGCAGGGTGGTCTTGTTGCCGATGGGGCCACGCTCGTCGATGGGCTCGCCGATGACGTTGATGATGCGGCCCAGGGTCTCGGGACCGACCGGCATCTGAATGGC
This sequence comes from uncultured Magnetospirillum sp., assembly GCF_903853455.1. Lineage (GTDB taxonomy): Bacteria > Pseudomonadota > Alphaproteobacteria > Rhodospirillales > Magnetospirillaceae > Phaeospirillum. The sequence goes on along the minus strand of NZ_CAINTR010000164.1, from coordinate 65,479 downwards.
CGAACCGGTGTCGACCACTTCGGTGCCGCGGGTCAGGCCATCGGTGGAGTCCATGGCGATGGTGCGCACGGTGGACTCGCCCAGATGCTGGGCGACTTCGAGGACCAGCTTCTTGCCCTGGTGATCGAGGTGGAGCGCGCTCAGAATGGCCGGCAGATGGCCGTCGTCGAAGCGCACGTCCACGACGGCGCCCAGGACCTGGGTGATCGTGCCGACGTTCTTGTTTGCCATGGTGTGCTCCTAGTCTTCCGTCACAGCGCTTCAGCGCCGGAGATGATTTCGATCAGTTCCTTGGTGATCTGGGCCTGGCGCGACCGGTTGTACTTGATCGCCAAGGCATTGATCATGTCGCCCGCGTTGCGGGTGGCATTGTCCATCGCCGTCATGCGGGCGCCCTGCTCCGAAGCCTGGCTTTCCAGCAGGGAGCGGAACATTTGGGTCGCAAGATTGCGCGGCAGAATCTCGGCGAGGATGGTTTCCTCGTCGGGTTCGAACTCGTAGATGGCCTTCGCGACGGCGTCGGCCTTGTCGGCCTGCGCCGGCACCGGGAAGGGGATCACCTGCTGGCGAGTCACTTCCTGGGCGATGGCCGACTTGAAGCGGTTGTAGATCACGGTGCAGACGTCGAATTCCTCGGCGTCGAACATGGTCGAGATCTTGGTCGATACCTGATCCGCCTCGGCGAACACGATGCCCTTGCGACCGAGCTGCTCGAAGCCCTCGATCATGTACTGGCCATAATCGCGCTTGAGCTGCTCGCGGGCCTTGCGGCCCACCGGCATGATCTTGACCACCTTGCCCTGCTTGAGCAGGTCGGCGGCCAGGGCCTTGGTGGCCCGGACGATGGTCGAATTGAAACCACCGCACAGACCGCGATCGGCGGTCACCGCCACCAGCAGATGCACCTTGTCGGAGCCGGTGCCGGTCAGCATCTTGGGCGCGCCGCTCTGGCCGGCCAAGCTGGCGGCCAGGGTGCCCAACATGCGTTCCATGCGCTCGGCGAAAGGCCGGGCCGCTTCCGCCGCGCTCTGCGCGCGACGGAGCTTCGAGGCCGCGACCATCTTCATGGCGGATGTGATCTTGCGCGTCGATTTGACGCTCACGATCTTCATCCGCAGGTCCTTGAGACTCGCCATAACCTACACTCCCATGGGTCGGTTAAGCGAAGGTCTTGGCGAACGAGTCGAGGAACGCCTTCAGCTTCTCTTCGGTCTGCGGGCTGATCTGCTTCTCGTCGGCGATGGCGCTCAGAATGGCCGGGGCCTTCGACTTGATGTCGGCCAGCAGCGAGGTCTCGAAGCGGCCGACGTCCTTGACGTCGATCTTGTCCAGGTAGCCGCGCACGCCGGCATAGATGGAAATGACTTCTTCCTCGGTCGCCATGGGCGAGAACTGCGGCTGCTTCAGCAGCTCGGTGAGCCGCGCGCCACGGCCGAGCAGCTTCTGGGTCGCGGGATCGAGATCCGAGGCGAACTGGGCGAAGGCCGCCATTTCGCGATACTGCGCCAGTTCCAGCTTGATCGAGCCGGCAACCTGCTTCATCGCCTTGATCTGGGCGGCGGAGCCGACGCGCGACACCGACAGGCCGACGTTCACGGCGGGGCGGATGCCCTTATAGAACAGCTCGGTTTCCAGGAAGATCTGACCGTCGGTGATGGAGATCACGTTGGTCGGAATATAGGCCGACACGTCGTTGGCCTGGGTCTCGATGACCGGCAAGGCGGTCAGCGAGCCGGCACCGGCGGCGTCGCCCATCTTGGCGGCGCGCTCGAGCAGGCGCGAGTGGAGATAGAACACGTCGCCCGGATAGGCTTCGCGGCCCGGCGGACGGCGCAGCAGCAGCGACATCTGACGATAGGCGACGGCCTGCTTGGACAGATCATCATAAATGATCAGGGCATGCATGCCGTTGTCGCGGAAATACTCGCCCATGGTGCAGCCGGCGTAGGGCGCGATGAACTGCAGGGGAGCGGGCTCCGACGCGGTGGCGGCGACCACGATGGTGTAGTCCATGGCGCCGTAATCGGTCAGGGTCTTGACGATCTGGGCGACGGTGGAGCGCTTCTGACCCACGGCGACGTAGATGCAGAACAGCTTGGCCTTCTCGTCGCTGGCGTCGTGCCAACGCTTCTGGTTAATGATGGTGTCGATCAGGATGGCGGTCTTGCCGGTCTGACGGTCACCGATCACCAGTTCGCGCTGACCGCGGCCGATCGGGATCAGGGCGTCGACGGCCTTGATGCCGGTCGACATGGGCTCGTGCACCGACTTACGCGGAATGATGCCCGGCGCCTTGACGTCCACACGCTGGCGCGAGGCCGACTCGATGGGGCCCTTGCCGTCGATGGGGTTGCCCAGCGCATCGACGACGCGGCCCAGCAGGCCCTTGCCCACCGGCACGTCGACGATGGAACCGGTCCGCTTGACGACATCGCCTTCCTTGATGGAACGGTCGTCGCCGAAGATCACGACACCGACATTGTCGGTCTCGAGGTTCAGCGCCATACCCTTGATGCCGCCGGGAAATTCGACCATCTCGCCGGCCTGGACCTTGTCGAGGCCGTGCACGCGGGCGATGCCGTCACCAACCGACAGCACCTGACCGACCTCGGCAACTTCCGCCTCGGTTCCGAAGGTGGCGATCTGTTGCTTGAGGATTGCGGAGATTTCCGCGGCGCGGATTTCCATTATCCAACCCCTTTCATAGCGAGCTTGAGATGCTGCAGCTTCGTCTTCAACGAGCTGTCAACCATACGGGAGCCGACCTGCACCACCAGGCCACCCAGCAAGCTGGGATCGACCTTGATATCGACGGCGACATTGCCGCCGAACGCGGTCTTGAGGGCGGAGACGAGGGCGTCTTGCTGGGCCGGCGTCAAAGCCACCGAGGAAGCCACCGAGGCGGACTTCTCTCCGCGGCGGGCAGCGAGCCGGCCGAGATAGGATTCGATCACCCCCAGAAGGGTGAACAGGCGGCGGTTCTTGGCCACCAGCCCGAGGAATTTCGTGGTCAGCTCCGAAAAGCCGCAAGCCTGGGCGACGGCGGTGATCGCCCTGCCCTGCTCGGTCCGGCTCAATACGGGGCTATCGACGAGACGCCGCAGATCCACGCTCTGGTGAATCATGGACTTCAACGTCTTGAGGTCACCGGCCACTTGGTCGAGCGCGGACGACGAATCGGCCAACTCGAAGAGGGCGGCGGCATAACGGGTGGCGATCACGCCAATTGTTTCGGATGGCACCTGGGCAAGTCCTTGATTAGGGTCGAACCGGCGGCCGTAACCTATTGATACGCAAAAATATTCTGACATCCACCAGGAAAGGCCCCCGGTAGCGCGTCGGTTAACTAGCACATCGAGTTTTGCGTTGCAAGACGACTCCTGCCCATTCGGGGGAGGCGCCCGCAATATCAGCCATGCCGAAATTGCGCCCAAACCCGCCGTTTCCAGCGTTTTCTCACCGGGTGGGGCACCTACCCGCCGAAAAAAACTTCATTAAAAAAAACTGTAGGGGTCGATGTCCACCTGCACCCGCACCCCTCGGGGCACCTCGACCCGGACCAGCCAGTCGCGGAGCGTGGTCTGGAGGTTGACCCCGCGCGGCGCCTTGACCAGGAAGCGCCGCCGGTGCTTGCCGCGCAACAATGCCATGGGGGCCGGGGCGGGGCCCAGCACCTCGACGCCGCCGCCATGGGGGGCGGCGCGAGACAGCCGGGTGGCGAAGCCGTCCAGCAGCCCCATGTCGGGAGCCGACAGGATCAGCGCCGCCAGCCTTCCGTAGGGTGGCATGCCGGCGTCGCGTCGCATCTCGGCCTCGCGGGCGATGAAGCCGTCGCGCTGGCCCGAGCACAGCGCCCGCATCACCGGGTGGTCGGGCTGATAGGTCTGGAGGAACACCCGGCCCGGCCGCTCGGCCCGGCCGGCGCGGCCCGACACCTGCGACAGCAACTGGTGGGTGCGCTCGCCCGCCCGCAGATCGCCGCCTTCCAGCCCCAGATCGGCGTCCACCACCCCCACCACCGTCAGCATGGGAAAGTGATAGCCCTTGGCCACGATCTGGGTGCCCACCAGCAGGTCGATCTCGTGGGCCGCCACCCGGCGCACGAACTCGGCCGCCGCATGGGGGCCGGCGCAGGTGTCCGAGGTCATCACCGCCATGCGGGCCTGGGGAAACAGCAGGGCCGCCTCCTCGGCAACCCGTTCGACACCGGGACCGCAGGCGGCGAAGCTGTCCTCGGCTTCGCATTGGGGGCACTTTTTCGGCAGCCGGATGAAGTAGCCGCAATGGTGACAGATCAGCCGCCCGGCGGAGCGATGCTCCACCAGCCAGGCGGTGCAGTGGGGGCATTGCAGCCGGTGGCCACAGGTCCGGCACAGGGTCAGCGGTGCGTAGCCGCGCCGATTGAGGTAGAGCATGGCCTGCTCGCCGGCGGCGAAGGTCTCCTCCAACGCCTGGACCAGCACCGGGCTCAGCCAGCGGCCGCGCGGCGGCGGATGGCGGCGCAGATCCACCGGGTTCATCTCCGGCATCACCGCGCCGGCATGGCGGTCGGGCAGGTGCAGCAGGCCGTAGCGGCCGCCCTGGACATTGGCCATGGTCTCCAGCGACGGCGTCGCCGAGGCCAGCACCACCGGAAAACCGCCGAGGCGCCCCCGCACCACCGCCATGTCGCGGGCGTGATAGCTGACGCCTTCCTCCTGCTTGAAGGCGCCGTCATGCTCCTCGTCCACCACGATCAACCCCAACTCAGGGTAGGGCAGGAACAGGGCCGAGCGGGCTCCGACCACGACGCGGGCCTCGCCATGGGCCACCGCCCGCCAGGTGTCCCGCCGCCTGGCGTCGGTCAGCTCGGAATGCCACTCGGCCGGCTTGACCCCGAAGCGCCGGGTGAAACGTTCCAGCCACTGGGCCGACAGGGCGATCTCCGGCAGCAGCACCAGGACCTGCCCGCCCTTGGCCAGGGTGGCGGCGATGGCCTCGAAATAGACCTCGGTCTTGCCCGAGCCGGTGACGCCGTCGATCAACGCCACCGAAAAACCGCCCCCCACCGCCGCCACCAGAGCATCGGCAGCACGGCGCTGATCGGGCGACAGCACCGCCGCCGGCAGGGTGAGGTCGGGCGGCTGGAACAGCGGCGGCCGTGGCAGCTCGACGGTTTCCAGCGCCCCCGCCTCCATCAGGCCCTTGACCACCGCCGCCCCCACTCCGGCCTCGCGGGCGAGGTCGGCGGGGCTCAGCGGCGGCAGCCACCCCACCACCTCCAGCACCTTGCGCCGGGCGGGAGTCTCCTTGAGGACGGGCGAAACGTCGGCGCGGCGCACCGCCGTCAGCCCCGGGGCCGGCTCCAGCGCCGCCGGCACGCTCATGGCCATTTTCAGCACCGCCCCGGCCGGCGCCATGGTGTAGGCCGCCACCCAATCGACGAAGGCGCGGGTGACCTCGGACAACGGCCGGGCCTCCAGGCGGCGGACGACCGGCCGCAGCTTGGCCGCCGGCACATCGCCGGCACCGGCGCCCCACACCACGCCCACCACCTCGCGATGACCCAGCGGCACCGCGACAAAATCCCCCGCCACCACGCCGTGGTCGCCGACCAGGTAATCGTAGGCTCCGGCCAGCGGCAACGGCAGCAACACCGCGATGCGATGGCCAGGAGAAAAAAACGGGGGGGTTGAAGTGGACGACTCGGCGAGCATAAGCTAGCCTCCGATGTTCCAGGCTCCAGCGCAACAGCCGTCGAATCCCCGGCGGTGTTTTCCTGTTTTTTAGGGGACCAGCATGGCGCGTAAGCGCGACGACGCAGCCCTCCAGTTGCCCCTGCCCGACGAGAAGCAGGTGGAGGCCTATCTTCTGGCGCATCCCGATTTCCTGGTGCGGCACCCCGACCTGCTGCTGGCGCTGTCGCCGCCGTCGCGCTGGTCCGAGGATGACGGCGTGCTCGACATGCAGGTCTTCATGATCGACCGGCTGCGCGACGAGGTCGAGCGGGTGCGCGGCGCCGCCGAGCACCTGATCCACACCAGCCGCAGCAACATGTCGATCCAGACCCGCACCCACAAGGCGGTACTGGCCATCCTGTCGGCCGACACGCTGGCCGAACTGGTCGAGGCCATCAGCGACGACCTGCCGGCCTTGCTGGACGTGGACGTGGCCACCTTGTGCTTCGAGACGCCCGAGGCGCCGCTGCCCAAGTTGGTGGCGCCTGGCCTGCTGACCCTGGTCCCCGGCACGGTGGCCCATATGATGGGCGGCAGCGACCGGGAATGCGCCTTGACCGAGGAACTGCCGGGCGACCCGGCGCTGTTCGGCGACGGCGCCGGCCTGGTGCAGTCCTCGGCGGTGGTGCGCCTCAGCCCCGGCGGCCCCTGCCCCGAAGGCGTCATGGCGCTGGGCTCGCGCAACGGCCGTACCTTCCATGCCGGCCAGGCCACCGAACTGATCGCCTTCCTCGCCCGCGTGGTCGAACGCAGCGTGCTGCGCTTCGTGGGGTGACGTCGGACGGAACCTTGAACGGGGCGCCTCGTCCCGCCAGGGCGAGGGTGAGGCCGTGCGAATCTTTCGTCTACTTCGGGGCGCGAGTGTGGTAGCTCTCGAGGAGTCGCATTTCCCAAGGATTCCGCCATGTTCACCATGACACCGCTTGAGATCGAGGCGTTGGGCCTGTCTCTGCTGGTGTCGAGCTGGGCGGTGGCCGGCTCGCTGCCGCTGGGGCTGGCCTGCGCCTGGCTGCTGGCGCGGCGCGACTTTCCGGGCAAGGTGGTGGTGGACGGGTTGATCCACCTGCCGCTGGTGCTGCCGCCGGTGGTGGTGGGCTATGTCCTGCTGGTGGTGCTGGGACGGCGCGGCGTGGTGGGGGGCTGGCTGTTCGACTGGTTCGGCATCACCATCGCCTTCACCTGGAAGGGAGCGGCCATCGCCTCGGCGGTCATCGCCTTTCCCCTGATGGTCCGTGCCATCCGGCTGTCGCTGGAGGGCGTCGACCGTGGTCTGGAGCAGGCGGCGCGGACGCTGGGCTGCGGTCCGGTGCGGACCTTCGTCTCGGTCACCCTGCCGCTGATGCTGCCCGGCGTGCTGACCGGGGTGATCCTGGCCTTCGCCCGCTCGCTGTCCGAGTTCGGCGCCACCATCACCTTCGTCTCCAATATTCCGGGCGAGACCCGCACCCTGCCCATCGCGCTGTACGCCCTGACCCAGACGCCGGGCGGCGACGCCGCGGCGCTGCGGCTGTGTGTCATCTCGGTGGTGGTGGCCTTCGCCGCCCTGCTGGCCTCGGAAGTGCTGTCGCGCCGGGTCCAGGCCCGGCTGAAGGCCTGACGGCGATGCTGAACCTGTCCGTCCGCCGTCGCCAGGGCGACTTCCAACTGGACGTGGATCTCGCCGCCGGAGCGGGGGTGACGGCGCTGTACGGGCGCTCGGGGTCGGGCAAGACCTCGGTGATCAACATGGTGGCCGGGCTATCACGTCCCGATTCCGGGCGGATCGAGGTGGACGGCAAGGTGCTGTTCGACTCCGCCTCCGGCGTGGATCTGGCCCCCGAGCGACGGCGGCTGGGCTATGTCTTCCAGGAACACCGGCTGTTTCCCCATCTGTCGGTGCGCGGCAACCTGGTGTTTGGGCGCAACCGGCTGGCGGCGGCCGAGCGGGCGGTGGATTTCGACCAGGTGGTCGATGTGCTGGGGATCGAATCCCTGCTGGACCGCCGTCCCGCCAATCTGTCGGGCGGCGAGAAGCAGCGGGTGGCCATCGGCCGCGCCCTGCTGGCCAGCCCCCGCATCCTGCTGATGGACGAGCCGCTGGCGGCGCTGGATTCGGCACGCAAGGCGGAACTGCTGCCTTTCATCGCCAAGCTGGCACGCCAGTTCGCCATTCCCATCCTCTATGTCAGCCACGCCATGGACGAGGTGCTGCGGCTGGCCGACACGCTGGCACTGATGGATGACGGGCGGGTGGCGGCGGCGGGGCCGCTGGAGCAACTGATGGCCGATCCGGCGCTGCGGCCGCTCACCGGGCGCTACGAGGCCGGCGCGGTGGTGTCGGCCATGGTGGCCAGCCACGACGCCGCCTATGGCGTCAGCCGCCTGTCCTTCGGCGGCGGCACCCTGCTGGTCAGCCACGCCGACCTGCCGGTGGGGAGCAAGGTGCGGGTGCGTATCCATGCCCGCGACATCGCCATCGCCATCGAGCCGCCCGAGCGGGTCAGCATCCGCAACGTTCTTCCGGCGGTGGTGACCTCGGTGACGCCGACCGACGCCTTCCTGGTGGACGTGGTGCTGTCTTGCGGCGGCGCGCCGCTGTGGGGGCAGATCACCGCCCTGGCCCAGGCTCAGCTGGGGCTGGTGCCGGGCATGCGGGTCCACGCCCTGATCAAAGCCCTGACCATCGCCCGCGGCGACGTGGCGGGTATTTCCCCCTCTCCCTGAGGGAGAGGGAAATCTGCGTACTCCCCTAAGCCGCCACCTGGTTGCGACCCTGGGCCTTGGCGCGGTACAGCGCCATGTCGGCGCGGGCCAGGACCTTGTCCACGGAAGTCTCGTCGCCGGCGCGTTCGGCGACGCCCAGGCTGGCGGTCAGAGTCAGCGGCGGCCGGTTCGAGTCCAGCGGGATGGCGATGGCGGCGATGGCCTGGCGCAGGCGTTCGGCGACGTCGACGGCGCCGGCCAGCGGCGTTTCCGGCAGCAGGATGGCGAATTCCTCGCCACCGAGACGCCCCAGGATGTCCACTTCCCGCAGGCTGGCCCGCAGGGCGTCGGCCGCCGCCCGCAGCGCCAGGTCGCCGACGGCGTGGCCATGGAGGTCGTTGACCTGCTTGAAGTGGTCGAGGTCGAACATCACCACCGAGACGCCGTTGCCGTAGCGGGCCGAGCGTTCGACCTCCTGCTCGGCGGCGGCGAAGAAGGCGCGGCGGTTCAGGGTTCCGGTCAGGTCGTCGGTGGTGGCCAACTGGCGCAACTGGTGTTCCATCCGCTTGCGCTCGGTGATGTCGGTGATCAGCCCGATGGTTCCCGGCGAGCCGGCGCTCTCCTCGGTCAGCAGCCCCTTGCTGATCATCACCGTCCGCTGGTCGCTGCCGATCTCCAGGGTGGCTTCCTGCGCCAGCCGGCCCGGACCGGCCAGAACGCCCCGGTCGGTGGCGCGGTCCAGCTCCGCCAACGGGCCGGGCATGGCCGAGCCGCCCTCGGGCAGGTCAAACAGGTCCCGGAAGGCGCGGTTGTACATCTGGAGATCGCCGTCGGCATCCTTGTACCAGACCGGATGGGGCAGCATGTCCACCAGCTTCTCGGCGAAGCGCCGCGCACGGTCCAACTCGCTGGTCCGCTCTTCCACCCGCTGCTCCAGGGTGGCGTTGAGCGTCTCGATGGTGGTCAGGTTGGTCCAGGAGCGCAGGCCGCCGACCAGGGCGGTGAACAGCTTCTGGGCGGTCAGCTCGGTCTTGCCGCGATAGTCGTTGATGTCGTAGGCCAGCATGACCTCGCGCTCGGGCGCCTCGCCCGGCTGTCCGGTCCGCAGCACGATGGCCAGACGGTTGTTGCCCAGGTCGCGGCGGATATGCTCGACCAGGGTGAGGCCGGCGTCGGCGGTTTCCATCACCACGTCCAGCAGGGCCACCGGGATGTCGGGACGTTCGGCCAGGATGCGGCGGGCCTCGGCGGCGGAATAGGCGCTGACCACCTCGAACGGGCGGTCCTGGAAGGACAGGTCGCGCAACAGCACCCGCGTCATGGCGTGCACGTCGGGCTCGTCGTCCACCACCAGAATCGGCCAGGACTGATCCACGCGGAGGACGTCGGATGCCGGCTTGGCGCGGCGCAGCAGGGCGCGGCCCTTATCCGTGCGTGTGGGTGTTTCGGGCATGACTCGACTAACCCTTTCTTGGGCGCGAAGCTCCCCCGTCCCATATATTACCATCCCATTTCGGCCGACGCATCGCCACCGCTCAATTGCGGCGCAGCGTGACGAAAGATTATGCGTCTCTGCCGGTGGTGGATTGGGGAATGGTGACGACGAAGGTGGTCCCGCCCCCGGGGGGGCACTCGACGGCGACAGTGCCTTCCAGCGGTCCGGTGACCAGGTTGTAGACGATGTGCAGCCCCAGGCCGGAGCCGCCGGTGCCGCGCCGGGTGGTGAAGAACGGATCGAAGATGCGTCCCCGGTTCTCCTCGGGGATGCCCGTGCCGGTGTCGGAATACATGATGCGGACCTGGCCGGCGGCGGGCTGGTCGATCTGGATGCGGATCTCGCCGATCTGGCCGGGCTCGAAGCCGTGCACCAGTGAGTTCATCACGAAGTTGCTCAGCACCTGCGACAGGGCGCCGGGATAGCTGGTCATGGCGATGCCGTCGGGGCAGCCGATGGAGACGGCGTGCCCGGCCTGGCGCAGATGCGGCCCCAGGCTGGCCAGGGTCTCGCGGATATAGGCGCCCAATTCGAACCGGCGGCGTTCCGAGGTGGTGCGGTCCACCGCCACCTGCTTGAAACTGCGGATCAGCTCGGCGGCGCGCTCGCAGTTGGACAGGATCAGGCCGGTGGTGTCCAGCGCGGTGGCCATGAAGCGCTCGAAGTCGTCGACGCCGATGTCGTCGGCCTCGAACAGCTTGCGCATGTCGCGGGTGGCGTCGGCGAGATGCGACGCGCAGGACAGGGCGATGCCGACGGGGGTGTTGATCTCGTGGGCGACGCCGCCGACCAGGGCACCCAGCGAGGCCAGCTTTTCCGCCTGGACCAGGGATTCCTGCGCCGTCCTGAGGTGGTCCAGCGCCTCCTCCGCCTCGGCCTTGCGCTTGCCCAGTTCATGGTTGACCGAGGCCAGCTGGGCCTGCAGGCGGTCGCTGACCCGGACCAGACGGCGCTGCTCGCGCACGCTGCGGCCATAGGCGTCGATCAGGGCGTCGAGGCCGTCCTTGACCGCCTGGGGGGCGTCGGCCACGTCGCGCCGCAACGCGCCCGCCTGTTCGAGGGCCTTTTCCTCCGCGTCGAACAGGTTGAAGGCGGCCATCGCGCGGGACTCAGGCCACGGTCTCGATGGCGACCAGATTGAAGGAGACGTGCTCCAGGTCCTCGCTGAAGTCCTCGCCGAATTCCTTCATGGTGTCGTCGTCGGGGGCGAAGAACCAGGTGATCTTGATGCTGGCGCCGGCGGCGGCGGCGCGGTCGAGCAGTTGGAACATGTTCATCAGCGCCTTGGCGCTGGAGCTGTTGAAATAGGTCAGATCGAAATCCATGCGGATCTCGCGGGAGCCGACCGTCGCCAGGAATTTTTCCAGGGCGCCGAAGATCGGGCCGAACACCGCCGAGGCGTCCTCGGGGTAGGATTCCCCCCGCAGGCTGAGGATGCCGTGCTTGAAGTCGAAGTCCACCTCGGGCGAGCGCTCGGTGGCGGCTATCTTGAGATTCTCCATAACCACCTCAGATGGATACCTTCATGCAAAAGAAGAACGACTCGTCATTGATGCGATCGAAGTCGAACTCGATGGGGGCGCTGGCCCGGCGGGCGATCTCGATCAGGCCGATGGTGGCGCCCCGGCTGTGCTCGTCGGGGGCTTCGCGCAGTTGTTCCTTGTAATAGGCCTTGATCTCGTCCTTGTCCATTTTCTGCAGGCGTTCCAGCCGTTCCCGCAGCCTGGGCTCGTCACAGGCCAGGACCACGTTGGCGCAGACGATGAAGAAATGGCCGTTCTCGGTGCCGATGGTGACCATGCCCGAGGACAGCTCGACCACCTTGCCGACGTCGCCGGAGACCTTGTCCGCCGAGTAGCGGATGATATTCTGGGCCTGCTCGACGAACACCGAGAACACCTTCTTGACGGTGCCGACATTGGTGTCCTCCAGCGCCATCTTCTGGCGCAGCGCGTCGCCGAGCGAGAACAGGATGCCCTCCGACATATATCCCGAGAACGAGAATATGATGCCGCGCTGATCGAGGTCGCGTTTGAAGGACCTGTAGTATTGTGCAAGCATTCAGGGCACCTATCCCGGGGCGCGTCGGCGTGCGGATGCAATCGGTGTCGCCGCCGTCCGTCGCTGACGGTAGCATCCCGTCCGGGGGGCACTCAAGCCGTCTTCTCCTCGGACGCCGTCCGGGTCTGGTTCGGTGCCGGCCGCAGCCGGACGGTGAAGCACGATCCGCTCCCGACCTCGCTTTGCACCGTGACGCAGCCGCCATGCAGTTCGACGATCTGGCGGACCATGTGCAGCCCGATGCCGGAGCCGGGAATGCCGTTGGCATTGGCGGCACGGTGGAAGCGCTCGAACACCGCCGACAGGTCGTCGGTCGGGATGCCGATGCCCTGGTCGATCACGCTGAGCGAGATGTCGCCGTTCTCGTGGCGGGCGATGACCCGGATGGCGCTGCCTTCGGGGGAATACTTGACGGCGTTTCCCAGCAGGTTGTTGATCACCAGCCCCACCATGCCGGGGTCGCCCCAGATGGCCAGCGGCGCCTCCAGTTCGGCCTGATAGGAATGGGACGGCGCCGCCACCCGGTGGTGGGCGACCGCCACCTCGATCATCGGGGCTAGGTCGAAGGCCTTCTCGTGCAGGACGATGCGGCCGCTGTCCAACTGCTCGTCGGCCAGGCAGGTGTCGATCAGGCCGAGCAGCCGCTGGACGCCGCCACGGATGGTGTCGACGCGCACCACGCTGGGGGGGTCGCTTTTCTCGGTGCGCATGCGCAGCATCTGGGCCGAGGAATCGATGATCGCCAGCGGGGTGCGGAATTCGTGGCTGACCATGGACAGGAACTGGCGCAGCTGCCGCTTGGCCTCGGTTTCGCGCGACAGGGCGGTTTCGGCGCGCTGCTTGGAGCGGGCCAGCGCCTCGGTGCTTTCCTCCAGCTTGCGGGTGCGGTCCGCCACCCGTTGCTCCAGGCTGGCGTTGAGCTCCGACAATTCGCGGTTCAACTCGGCGATGGTGGTGATGTCGCGCCACGCCCGCAGCGCGCCGACCAGGGCGGTGAACATTTTCTGGGCGGTCAGGTCCGCCTTGCTCTTGTAGTCGTTGATGTCGTGGGTCAGGACCACGTCGCGCTCCGGCGCGTCGCCCGGCTGGCCGGTGCGCAGGATGATGCGGATGCGGGTGTTGCCCAGCTCTTCGCGGATGTGGCGCACCAGCCGCAGGCCGGCGTCGGGGGTCTCCATCACCACGTCCAGCAGCACCACCGGAATCTCGGGAGCCAGGGCGAGGATCGCCGCCGCCTCGGCGGCGGAGGAGGCGGTGACGCATTTGAACGGGCGGCCGTCGAATTCCAGGTCGCGCAGCAGCAGCCGGGTCATATCGTGGACCTGCTCGTCGTCGTCGACGACCAGGACGGTCCACGGCTCGGCGGCGGGCTTTTTCGGGCCCTTGGGGCCTCGGTCGCGCAGGACGAGCTTGCGTGACGCGGCCATGGCGCTTAGCGAAGGCCGACGGCGGCGGCGAAGGCGTAGCCGATGCTGTGGACGGATTCGATGGGCAGGACCCGGCCGAACGCGTCCTCACCCTTGGCGCGCAGCCGCCGCACCATGGAATCCACCGAACGGTCGGCGGGGTCCCAACCCCGCTTGCCCAGGGCGCGGAAGATCTCGTCGCGCGACACCGGCTCGCCCGGCCGGGTGACCAGCAGCGACACGAACACCCGCTCGTTGCCGGTCAGCTTGATGGACTTGCCCTCGGGCGAGATCAGGGTCCAGATCAGCTGATCGTAGATCCACTCGGTGGGCGGTGACGGCGCGACCACCGGCTCGCCGTCGAAATCGCTCTGGTGGGCGGCGGAGGACGGGGCGGCGGAGTTTGCCGCCCGCATGCGGCGCGACAAGGTGCGCACCTGGGCTTCCAACTCGCGCAACTCCACCGGCTTGACCATGTAGACGTCGGCGCCGACCTCGAGTCCGACCACCCGGTCGACGTTGAGCCCGCGCGCCGTCAGCATGATGATGCCGACCTCGGAATGGGACCGCAGGCGGCCGGCAATGGAAAAACCGCCCTCGCCCGGCAGGTTGACGTCGAGAATGATGATGTCGATGGCCCGGCTGTCCAGGCAGTGGTCCAGCTCCTTGCCGTCGGCGCAGCCCGCCACATCGTGACCGCACGCCGACAGGTATTCGACCAGATCCGTCCGCAGAGGAGCCTCATCCTCCACTACCGCGATCCGTGCCATGTCTTCCGCCTCCCCTGTGATGATCGCGGCAACACACCCAACATGCGCGGCTTTCGCCACTGTTGGGTTCGCGTCCGCGATTCAATCAGCTGGTGGGCCGATTCACCCGACGCTTGGGAGCCAAGCGTCAGGACCGGACCACCGGCTTGTGACGAATCACAAACAATCAGTCGCCCATGATAACAAGTAATGGCGGTGTGTGACGAGGGGGGATGGTGCCGGACAACCACAATTAAGGACAGGAATTAGGGTCTTCCGACAAGTCGCGGCATGCTTAGGTTTCCGCAATGCAGGGAGTTTTCTATCAAAACGATAACGCGTAAAACTAAGGTCCTAGTCATGTCGTCGGTTGTTGGCGGGCGGACGACCCGATTCCGGCCAGGCCGGGTCCCCGCTTTGGTCCTGGACACCCGCTTGGGGCTGCGGCACGCTTGGATATCCGTCCTATGGGAGCGCCGCTTATGGAACAGGCCCAGATTCGCATTGCCGTGCAATCCCCCGCCGATGGATCCGGACGGGAATGGATGATCGCCAACGGGCTGGCCGGTTACGCCTCGGGCACCCTGGCCGGCGGCGCCAGCCGCCGCCATGACGGCTTGCTGGTGGCGGCGCTGCCCCGGTTTGGCCGCACCATCCTGCTCGACCGGCTCGACGAGACCGTGCGTCTAGCCGACGGCTCGCGCTTCGCCCTGTTCGCCGATGCGGCGGTGGAGTTCCGCCTGGAGGCCGGGCTGCCGGTGTGGCGGTTCGAGCGGGGCGGGCTGGTGCTGGAACGCCGGGTGGTGATGCCCTACCGCCAGAACACGACCTTCGTTCACTACCGCCTGCTGGCCGGCGGCGGTCCGGTGACGCTGGACCTGCGGCCGTGGATGCATTTTCGCGGCAATGACGGCCAGGCCGACCAGCCCCTGCACATGCCGGCGGTGGTCCATGCCGACGGCGGCCGCTTCGAGGTGACCCAGGGGCCCTATCCGCCGCTGCGTCTGGCGGTGCAGGGGGCGGCCTGGAGTCTGGCGCTGGACGGCGGCCGGACCGATGAGGCGTTCTATCCCGTCGAGGCCGAGCGCGAATACGTCGCCAAGGGGCCGCTGTGGAGCCCCGGGGTGCTGACGGTGGAGGTCGGCGAGGCCGGCGCCGCCCTGGTGGCCTCGGCCGAACCCTGGCCGACCGCCCTGGCGCTGACCGCCGATCAGGCGCTGGCGTCGGAAGCCGAACGCCGCCGCCGGCTGGTCGCCCAGGCCCATCCCGCCTGCCGCGACGGTGTGGCGGCGCTGCTGGTGGTCGCCGCCGACGCCTTCCTGTTCGACCCGCGCGGCCGCTTTGATCTGGTGGCGCGGGCCAACGCGGTGGGCGACGACGTGCGCAGCGTCATCGCCGGCTATCCCTGGTTCAACGACTGGGGCCGCGACACCATGATCAGCCTGGAAGGGCTGACCCTGGTCACCGGCCGGCCCGACGACGCCAAATGGATCCTGCGCACCTTCGCCTCCTACGAGCGTGACGGGCTGATTCCCAACAACATTCCCGACGGCGGCACCGACGGGGTCTACCACGCCGCCGACGCGTCCTTGTGGTTCTTCCATGCGCTGAACCGCTATGTGACCGCCACTGGCGACCGCGATACCCTGCGGGTGATCCTGCCGACGCTCCGGCGGATCCTGGACAAGCACCGCGCCGGCACCCGCTTCGGCATCGGCATGGACCCGGCCGACGGCCTGCTGAAGCAGGGTATCGAGGGCTACATGCTGACCTGGATGGATTCCGACACGCCGCGCCGGGGCAAGGCGGTGGAGATCAACGCCCTGTGGTACAACGCCCTGGCGCTGATGGCGGGCTGGCTGGGCGAGGAGGGCGATGTCGCCGCCGCCGCCCAGGCCCGAGCCGATGCCGAGCGGGCGCGGGACTCGTTCAACGCCCGCTTCTGGAATCCAGCCACCGGCCATCTGTTCGATCTGGTGGACGGCGAGGGCGGCGATGATCCGGTCTGCCGCTGCAACCAGATCCTGGCGGTATCGCTGCCCCATGCGGTGCTGGCCCCGGAGCGGTGGGCGGCGGTGGTCGAGGTGGTGCGAAGCCGTCTGCTGACGCCTTACGGCCTGCGCTCGCTCGACCCGGCGGCGGCGGATTACCGCCCCAACTTCGCCGGCGGCATGTCGATGCGCGACTTCGCCTATCATCGCGGCACGGTCTGGGGCTGGCTGATCGGCCCCTTCCTCGACGCCTGGCTGAAGCTGCATCCCGGCGACAAGGCCGGCGGCCGCGCCTTCCTGGCCGGCTTCGAGGCGCATATGTCCGAGTTCTGCGTCGGCACCGTCGCCGAGGTGTTCGACGCCGCCGCCCCCCACAGCCCGAGGGGCTGCACCGCCCAGGCCTGGAGCGTGGCCGAATGGCTG
The DNA here is from genome assembly GCF_903853455.1 of uncultured Magnetospirillum sp. Classification (GTDB taxonomy): domain Bacteria; phylum Pseudomonadota; class Alphaproteobacteria; order Rhodospirillales; family Magnetospirillaceae; genus Phaeospirillum. The sequence goes on along the minus strand of NZ_CAINTR010000164.1, from coordinate 48,955 downwards.
CGCGCCTGGGCCGTGACCGGTTAGACCGATTTCCGACCATGTCGGATCGGTCTAACTTTGTTTTGTCCCTCGCCGGGCGCTCGCTCCGCGAGCTTGGCCGCCGCCTCAATGGCGGCTGAGCATGATCCAAATTGATCGGCTCATGCTCTAGCTCTTGCTGTGAGGTTTCCGGGGCGGACTGGGCGACGGCAGCGCCAGGGTGACCTTGGCCGGCTTTTCCGGGGGCGGGGCCGGCAGGGCGAGGGTTGGGGCCTGGGCCATCTGGGAGCTTAATTGCTCCACCGTCTTGATCAGGGCGTGAAGCTTGTCCTTGAGATCATCGACCGATGGCTCGCGGGACTTGGCGGCTGGGGACTTAGCCGGTTGAGCCAAGGCGGCGTTGCCGCCGTCGAGGAAGGCGTCCTGCCAGCGGCCGAGCAGGCTGGGGCTGATCCCCAGCGAGAGGGCGACCCATTCCCGATCCTCGCCCTGAAGCAGCCGCATCACCGCTTCGGTCTTCTGCTTGCGGGTGAAGCGGCGGCGCGGCGGCGTCACCGGCGGCGTCAGCTGACGCGGCGGCGATGGTTCGACGCTAGGGGACGGAAGAGTGGGGGAAGGGGCCCCAAGGCCGCGCATGACCGGGTGGAGTTGGGCCGGCGGATGATGCGGCGGCTGCGGCGCGGCGGCGAGGTGGGCGGCGATCTTCTCCAGCTCTGATCGCGCCGTCCGGGCGGCGGCGGCCACCGCCGAGAAGCATTCCGGACGGGTGAAGTAGTCCAGCAGCGCCATGGTGTCGTCCATATAGTCCCGCAGGGCAGCCGGATCAGCGCCGTGGGCCGCGTGGACGCGGCGGCGGACGCGGGCGGGAATGCGGCGGATCAGGCCCATGCGGCGCAGCGACAAGACCTTGAAGTCCATGACCTTGATCAGCAGGCTGGCATGACGGCGGGGGTGCAGGTTCTCGAACAGGTATTCGATCAGCTCGACCTCGGCGAATTCCAGGATCAGGAAATCCTTCTCGGTGGCCTGCCAGTTGAGGACGAAGGCGCAAATCGCCGCCAGCTGGGCCGCCAACTCGTCGGCGAACAGCTCGGGATCGATCATGGTCCAGGCCTTGCCGCTGGTGATGGGCAGGCGGCCGGAACGGCCGAAGGCGCGGGTCAGGTTGCGGGCGATCACCATCAGGACGCGGCTGTCGGAATTGCGGGTGCCGCGCGGAAAACAGTCGTGCAACAGGTCGGCCGTCTCGAAATCGTCGGGGGGAGGCACATCCGCCAGCAACCGGCCCAGCGCCTGGAGATTGGCCGGAAGGGTCGGGTCTCCCCTAGGCGGCAGCCGCGCCATGATGGCGTCCACATGGGCACGAACCCGGACCGGGTCCAGGAGTTCCGGCGGCGGGACGGCGGTTGGCGCGGGAGCGGACGCGGCCGGGGACTGGGCGATGATCTCGGGGAAGTGAAGGGCTTGGGCCGCGTGTTCCAGGGCGGTTCGCCACGAGGGCAGGGCGGCCAAGTGTCGGGCGAAACCGCGCAGGCGCATCAGCAGCGGCCGGGCGGCGGTCAGAAAGGCCAGCTTGCCGGGCGCCGCCACGCCCTTTTCGGCGGCCACTTCGGCGACGGCGGTCCAGCCGGCGACCGGTGCCGACGTGGCCGGCACCTCCGCCGGGTCGGTGCGCGCGTCGTCGCCCTGATGTTTCGCCGTTGCCTCTCGCACCCTCAAGCCCCTTCCCCACGCGGGCCGCGATCCCCGATCCCCGGCTGGAAATCTACCTCAAGCCAGCGGTCGGGTCCAACCGATCCGATCTCCCCGGATGGCGAGCCATGTACCGGAGGCGATTTTGGACGGGGCGAACGCATGCTCTCGGCACTTGACTCTCCATGCCCGTCCATGCGAACGACACAGCCGACCGAAGATGTCCGGCGGGGGCATGGATGGTATGACACTTCGGCAGGAGGGCTGTGGAATGCTGCGTCGTTTGGTTTCCTTGGCTGCCGTGGCGGCGATGATGACCCTTGCCGGCTGCGCCACCCTTCCCGAGGATCCCGAGGAACGGGCCGAGGCGCTGGCCGTCAACGACCCGCTGGAGCCGACCAACCGCGCCCTGTTCGACATGAACATGTTCCTCGACGACCATATCATGGCGCCGTTCGCCGAAGGCTATCGCGACAATCTCCCCGACTGGCTGCGCCAAGCCATTCACAGCTTTCTGATCAATCTGGAAGAGCCCTACGTCGCCGGCAACGATCTGCTGCAGGGAAATCCCGCCGCCGCCGCCGATGCGCTCGGCCGGTTCATGATCAACTCCACCTTCGGACTGCTCGGCTTCCAGGACGCCGTGGCCGACAGCGGCGGCGCCAAGTCGCACCAGACCGACATCGGCGTGACGCTGGGAGCCTGGGGCTTCGAGGAAGGCCCCTATCTGATGCTGCCGTTCCTGGGGCCATCCAATCTGCGCGACGGCACCGGCCGGGTGGCCGATTACTGGGCCCATCCCACCGGAGCGCTGATGATGTCGCAGGGGCTGAACGTCTTCAACAACGTCCAGCTGGGTGTCGAAACGGTGGACACCCGCACCCAGCTTCTCGACCCCATGAAGGAATTGCGACGGACCTCGCTCGACGAATATGCCGCCATCCGCAGCCTCTATCGCCAAAGCCGCGACGCCGCCATCGCCGCCTCGCTGCGGGGACAACGGCCGGCGCACGAGGCTCATCCGGCCGCCGCGACCACCGGGGGACAGGCTCAGCCGGCCGCCGCATCCTCGCCCGCTCCGACCGTGTCCGCACCGCCTGCGGCCGCGCCGGTCAGCGGCGAAGGGACCAAGGCCGATCCCAAGGCCAAGCCCAGCGCCGTCGAATTCGTCGATCCCAAGAAGTAAGACAACGAAGCTTCCGCCGCCCTTGCCCCGGTCGCCCTGAAGCGACCGGTGGACGAGGTATGACCAAAGGCCATTCGCTGTCATAGGCCTTGAAACGGAAGGGGGCATTTGGGAAATTCATAATGCAAGTAATTCCAGTTAATAGGTTGTTCGCCCATGGCTGTCAGCGATCAGAGCCGGTTGGATGGTGAGCGTCTTCGCGCGACGGGGATCCGGCCCACGGGCCAGCGCCTGGGGGTGATGCGAATCATCCGCGAGGGCGGGCGTCGCCATCTGGCGCCGGAATCCTTTCATCGCGAATTGGCCGATGCCGGCCTCAAGATGTCGCTGGCCACGGTCTACAACACGCTCAACCACTTCGCCGACGCCGGGCTGCTGCGCCGCGTCGGGGTCGGCGACCGCACTTGGTTCTGCACCAACACCAGCGAACACCATCACTTCTTCGACGAGGTCAGCGGACGGATCGAGGACATCCCCGGCGATCAGCCCATGGTGGTCGGCCTGCCGCAACCGCCGTCGGGCATGACCATCCTCGGGGTGGACGTGGTGGTCCGGGTCCGGCGGGCCTAACGTGCCGCGCCGGCCGCCTTGTCCAGAGCCGCCAGCACCTCGGACTCGCTCAGTAGCTCCGACAGCGGCAGCCCCTCCGGCGCGGCGGGGCCGTAGACCGCGTTGAACGGAATGCCGTAGCGGCCAAAGGCGGCGAGGTAGCGCGAAATGGCCTCGTCGGGTTTGGTCCAGTCGGCTTTCATGGCGACGACGCCGGTGGCGGACAGGCGGCGTGCCACCGCGCCGCGCGCCACCACCGCCGCCTTGTTGACCTTGCAGGTGATACACCAGTCGGCGGTGACATCGACGAAGACCAGCTTGCCGTCTCCCACCAGGGCGGGGATGGCGGCGCGGTCGAAGACGATCCAGGGAATGCCGCTGGTCGGGGGGGCAGCCGCTTCGCCGACCTCGCCGACGCGGTAGGGGGCCGCCACCGCCAGTCCGGCCAGGGCGACGACACAGGCCCCCACCGCCGAGCGCGACGATTCCGGCATGCGGGGCTTCAACGCCAGCACCGCCACCGCGCCAGCCACCGCGCCGCCCGAGACCAGCGCGGCCAGCGGCCCGGCCTGGACCGCCAGCACGGTCAGCAGCCAGAGTCCGGTTCCGGCCAGCGCCACCCCCAGCATCTTGCGGACCGTGATCATCCAGCCGCCGGGCTTGGGCAGCCGCAGCGCCGCGTCGGGCCATGCCGCCACCGTCAGATAGGGGGCGGCCATGCCGAGACCGAGGCTGGCGAAGATGGCGACGATTTCGCCGGGACCGCGCGCCAGGGCGAAGCCGATGGCGGTTCCCAGGAAGGGCGCCGAGCAGGGGGTCGCCAGCAGGGTGGCGAAGGCTCCCGACATGAAGTGGCCCAGCACGGTATGGTGGGGAATGCCGCCACTCTTGCGATTCAGCAGCCAAACCGGCATGGGGACTTCGAACGCGCCCCACAGATTGGCGGCGAACAGCCCCAGCAGCACCACCATGGCGGCGAGGAAGCCGGGGTGCTGGAACTGGATGCCCCAGCCCACCGCCGCGCCGGCCTCCTTGACCGATATGGCCAGTGCCGCCAGGGCCAGGAACGACACCACGATGCCGGTGGCCGAGGCCAGGAAGCTGGCCCGCACATGGGAGCGTTCGCCGCCACCATGGCCCAGCACGCCCAGGACCTTGATCGACAGCACCGGCAGCACGCAGGGCATCAGGTTGAGGATCAGCCCGCCCAGCAGCGCCACCGCCATCATGGCCAGCAATCCGGCGCCGCCGGCCAAGGCCGGAGCCGGCGCGGCAACGCCCGCCACCGGCGTGACCGCCGCTTCCAGCGACCGCAGCCCATCCACCACGGTGACGCGCAGCGCGGCGCCGGCCAGGGGCTTTTGCAGGGTGTGGGCTGCGACCGGCACCTCGATCACCGCGTGGCGCTTGTCGGGAGACAGGGTGACGCGCGGCTGCTCGAAGGTGGCGACGTCATCGGACTCGATGAAGGCGTCGGGCTCGCCCAGCGCCTCGGCGGCCGTGAGCGACAGGCGCAGCAGCGAGGCGTCGCCGTCGCCGATGGCCTCGACGCTGTCCAGGGTCAGGCCGTGGCGGGCGCCGTCGCCGGGAACCAGGGCGGCGAAGCGGCCGATGTCATGGGCGAAGACGGAGGGCTCGGCGACGCCGGCCGGCAGGTCGAGGGCGAGATCGGCATGCTGCGGCACGCAGATCTGGGCGCAGGCCAGGAAATCCACCGCCACCCTCAGGCTCACCGGCTGCCCCGGCGACAGCACCGGCGCCTCGATGGGCAACACCACCTCGCCCATATAGCCGTGGTTCTGGAGCCCCGCCAGCACGAAGCGGTGCGGTGCCGGCCAGCGCAGGACCGGCTCGCCCAGATTGCCCGAACCGCTCCAGTCGAGCTTGGGGGGATAGCCGGCGTCGCCGGGACTGCGCCAATAGATCTTCCAGCCCGGCTCCAACTGGAATTGCAGGCCGAGCCCCAGGGTCGCGGCGGTCCCGGTGGCGGTGGTGGCGGAGATCAGCCGGACCTTGCCCGATTCGCTCTTGGTCCAGTCCGAATCGGCGACGCTGTCGGCGGCGGCCGTGACGACGGACCAGCCCCAAACCATCACAGCCGCCAGCAGCACCCGCATCACACCCATGACCGTTCCTTGTTCCATACGCGGCAGGAACAACAGCACCGGGGCGGCGGTAGTGTCAATGATGGCGACGCCCCTCCCGCAGCCTGCTCGCTGAATTCGACGGAGCAAGGAGCCGGCAGGCTTCAGTAGGGCGCGGAGAAGCCCGGTTCCGAACGGCTGGCCCGCCACTGGAGGAGACGGTTCCTGGCCTCGCCGGCCAAGGCGCGGCGAAGGGGGAGCTTATCCATCAGGGCCGGCGGCAGCAACCGCCGCACCTCCGGCCCGGAGACCACATCGACGATGAGAATGATCCGTTGGGACTCCGTCGGATTCTCCACCTGATGCGGAAAATTGAAGTCCCCCGTCCACCCCATGCCGGCGGGATAGGCGACGCTTTCGTGTCCGATCAGGGTCTCGGCGCCATCGGGGGCGTGGATGGGCACCAGCAAGCGGCTTTCCTGCGAATACGGCGCCTGATCCTCGAAGTGCCACGGCAAGGTGCCGTGCGGCGGCTGCCTGACCAGATGGCAGCCGACCACGGTCCAATTGGACCGGGACAGCAGGGCGGCGACACTGGGCATATGCTCGAGGTTCGGGGTGGGAAGCCCGGCGGCGAGAACCCCCAAGCGAGAGCGCTGCACCAGAGCCATGGTGGACCAACTGCCATCCGACGCCAGGAAAGCCCGTCCCGCCGGGCCGACGGCGGCGTCGGCCGCCGCGAACTCCGCCTGCAAGGCCGCGGCCTCGGACCGCAGGTCCAAGCAGGAGGCCTGCAGCATCAACCCACTGCCGAGCGTCACCATCTGCCACGGCAGCAGGGATTCTACGCTTAATTCGCGGGTCACTCTGCCATTACAGGCGCTTTGGGATTGTTGCGTCATGGCTGCCATCCGTCTTTGGCGATTGTTGCCTGCCTTATACAGACCTTAGCAGACGACCCTGCGGTCAGTCACCATCTTTAATTGCAAATACAATCCTTGCGCGTCTTATTCTCCGGCTGGCGGCTTCCGCTCCAGGCTGCTGAGCGAACGGTGCATGGCGGTGAAGTCGAAGGCCCGCCCGGCACCGCCGTCGGTGGCGGCGGAAATCCCCAGGGCGCGCGCCGCCCCTGCCCACCAGCCACCGGATACCCCGAGGCTCCTGGCGCGCGGCGGTGCCGTGGGGCCGCTCTCGGCCGCCCCCTGCATGATCTTGGACATGGTCATCCTCCCCTGGCGGTCCCGGCGGGACTCTCTTGCTTGGCTTGATCCTCTATTGAATCAAGGTCCCGGAGAAGGCCCCAAATGTGATATTCGCCATATATCCGACTTATGGCTAAAATCCCCCTGCCTTTCGGCCATGGAGACCGACATGTCGTACCCTTCCCCGGGTGACACCATCGTCATTCTGACCGGCGCCGGCATTTCCTAGGAATCCGGCCTGGACACCTTTCGCGACAAGGACGGCATCTGGAGCAAGGTGCGGCTGGAGGACGTGGCCACCCCGGAAGGGTTCCGCCGCGATCCGGCCATGGTCCACGCTTTCTACAACGACAGGCGGCGCCATCTGGCCGAAACCGGAATCGTCCCCAACCCCGCCCACCAAGCGCTGGCGCGGCTGGAGCGGGAATGGCCGGGCCGGGTGCTGATCGTCACCCAGAACATCGACGACCTGCACGAACGCGCCGGCTCGACCGCCCTGATCCACATGCATGGCGAGTTGCTGAAAATCCGCTGCCAGCGCTGCAACGAGCCGTTCGACTGGAGCGCCGACCTCGACACCTCCCATGCCTGCCCCGATTGCGGCCGCACCGGAACCTTGCGACCACATGTGGTGTGGTTCGGCGAGATGCCGCTGGACATGGACCGCATCTTCGCGGCGCTGGACGACTGCGCCCTGTTCGTCTCCATCGGCACCTCCGGCCACGTCTACCCGGCGGCCGGCTTCGTCGCCCATGTGCGCCGCCGGGGCAAGGCCCGCGCCGTCGAGCTCAACCTGGAGCCATCGGAAGGCGCCAGCCTGTTCCACGAAGCCCGTTCCGGCCTGGCCTCCGAGCTGGTTCCGGCCTTCGTCGATGAATTGATGCATTCTCAGGACGCTTGACTCCTGGCCCATTCCGGGTAGGCATGTGCGCTGAGACCTAAGGGGGATACCTGACATGACGGCCCAGCCGGGCGACGCGAAGTCCCGGAACGTTGCCGGCCTGATGCTCGCCGCCATCGGCGTGGTCTATGGCGACATCGGCACCAGCCCGCTCTACACGCTGAAGGAGTGCCTGGCCGGCTCCAATCCGCTGCCGCTGGAGCGCGGCAACATCCTGGGCATCCTGTCGCTGATCTTCTGGGCCATCACCATCATCGTCTCGATCAAATACGTGATCGTGATCATGCGCGCCGACAACCGGGGCGAGGGCGGCTGCCTGGCGCTGCTGTCCCTGGTGGCCCGCGTCGCCGAGGAGAAGTCGCCCCGCCTCGGCCATGCCGTGGTGATCCTGGGCATCTTCGCCGCCGCCCTGTTCTACGGCGACAGCATCATCACCCCGGCGATCTCGGTGCTGTCGGCGGTGGAGGGATTGCAGATCGCCGCGCCCCATCTGGAGCAATGGGTGGTGCCGCTGACCATCGTCATCCTGATCGTGCTGTTCGCCATCCAGGCCCACGGCACCGACCTGGTGGGCAAGATGTTCGGGCCGGTGATGCTGGTCTGGTTCGCCACCCTGGCCGTCCTGGGGGTCAAGAACATCAGCCACGCCCCCAGCGTCCTGGCGGCGCTCAGCCCCCATTACGGCCTGATGTTCCTGTTCAGCCACGGCGCCAGCGGCTTCCTGGCGCTGGGCTCGGTGGTGCTGGCGGTGACCGGAGCCGAGGCGCTGTATGCCGATATGGGCCATTTCGGCCGCCTGCCCATCCGGCTGGCCTGGTACATCCTGGTGCTGCCGGCGCTGGTGCTGAACTATTTCGGCCAGGGCGCCCTGCTGATCACCGATCCCTCGGCCATCGAGAACCCGTTCTTCCGCATGGCGCCGGCCCATATGGCGCTGCCGCTGGTGGTGCTGGCCACCCTGGCGACGGTGATCGCTTCGCAGGCGGTGATCTCGGGGGCCTTCTCCATGTCGCGCCAGGCCATCCAGCTCAGCTTCCTGCCGCGCATGGAGATCATCCACACCTCGGAGCAGGAGATGGGGCAGATCTATCTGCCCTTCATCAACTGGATGCTGATGGTGTTCGTCATCATCCTGGTGCTGGGGTTCAAGACCTCCAGCAATCTGGCGGCGGCCTACGGCGTGGCGGTGACCGGCACCATGCTGATCAGCACCTTGCTGGCGGCGCTGGTGATGCGGCTGCTGTGGAACCAACGCGGGCGCGGAACCAACATCCTGCTGGGAATATTCCTGGTGGTGGACGTCGCCTTCTTCAGCGCCAACCTCATGAAGATCCCCGAGGGCGGCTGGTTCCCGCTGGCCATCGGCCTGACGGTGTTCTGCGTGCTGATCACCTGGAAGCAGGGCCGCCAGCGCCTGCTGGCCCGCCTGAAGGCCGACGCCTTCCCGGTGGCGGATTTCCTGGCCAGCCTGTCCGACCGGGTGCCCCGCGTGCCCGGCACCGCCGTGTTCCTGACCGGCACATCGGAAGGCGTGCCCATCGCCCTGTTGCACAATTTGAAGCACAACAAGATCATCCACGAGCGGGTGGTGCTGCTGACCGTGCTGGTGGAAGAGACGCCGTTCGTGTCCGACGAGCGCCGGCTGGAGCACAAGCTGTTGTCGCCCAGCTTCCATCGGCTGTTCCTGCGCTACGGCTTCATGGAAAGCCCCAACATCCCCAAGGCGCTGGCCCAGGCCCGCACCGACCAGTTGGGCTTCTTCTACGAGCCCATGTCGGTATCGTATTTCGTGTCGCGCGAGACCCTGATCCCGCTGCCCAAGAAAGGCTTGGCCGGCTGGCGCGACCAGTTGTTCGCCGCCCTGGCCCGTATGGCCACCAGCGCCATGGACTTCTTCCACCTGCCCAGCAACCGCGTGGTCGAGCTGGGAAGCCAGATCGAGATATAGGATGGAAGCAGCAGCCCCCCTCCCCCCCCCCGCCGCCGCCGCTCCTAAGCAACCGGCCGACCTTCGGCGCCTGACCGGGCTGTCGCTGGCCGCCATGGGGGTGGTCTACGGCGATATCGGCACCAGCCCGCTCTACACCCTCAAGGAATGCTTCGACCCCGACCACGGGGTGCCGCTGACGCCGGAGAACATCTACGGCATCGCCTCGCTGGTGTTCTGGGCCCTCATCATCGTCGTCTCGCTCAAATACGTACTGTTCGTCATGCGCGCCGACAACAGGGGCGAGGGCGGCATCCTCGCCCTGCTGGCCCTGGCGCTGCGCGCCACCGGCACCGACAAGAACCATGTGGGCATCCTGATGGTGCTGGGTCTGATCGGCGCCGCCCTGTTCTACGGCGACGGCATGATCACCCCGGCCATTTCGGTGCTGTCGGCGGTGGAAGGCCTCGAGGTGGGGACGCCGATCTTCACCCCCTTCGTCGTTCCCATCACCCTGGTGGTGCTGACCGCCCTGTTCGCCATCCAGAGCCACGGCACCGAACTGGTCGGCCGGCTGTTCGGGCCGGTGATGGTGGTGTGGTTCTTCGCCCTGGGCGCACTGGGTCTGGTCGAGGTGATCGACCATCCCGCCGTCCTCGGCTCGCTGAACCCGGCCTATGGCTTCACCTTCCTGTTCGCCCACGGCTGGATCGCCTTCATCGTGCTGGGCTCGGTGGTGCTGGCGGTGACCGGCGGCGAGGCGCTGTACGCCGATATGGGCCATTTCGGCAAGCTGCCCATCCAGCTATCCTGGTTCGTCCTGGTCCTGCCGGCGTTGGTGCTGAACTATTTCGGCCAGGCGGCGCTGATGCTGGACAACCCGGAAGCCGCCAAGAACCCGTTCTACCTGCTGGTGCCCGACATCGGCCTCTACCCCATGGTGGTGCTGTCGACCTTGGCCACGGTGATCGCCAGTCAGGCGGTGATTTCGGGGGTGTTCTCGCTGTCGCGTCAGGCGGTGCAGCTGGGCTACTCGCCCCGGCTGGAGATCAAGCACACCTCGGACGAGGAAGAGGGGCAGATCTACATCCCGCGCGCCAATTGGGGCCTGCTGGTGGCCATCATCGCCCTGGTGGTCGGCTTCAAGAGTTCCACCAACCTGGCCGCCGCCTACGGCATCGCCGTCACCGGCACCATGGCGGCCACCACCGTGCTGGCCCTGGTGGTGGCGCGGTTCCAATGGAAGTGGCCGCTGGCCCTGTGCCTCGCGGTGGGGGCCGGATTCCTGGTGGTCGATCTGGCCTTTTTCGGCGCCAACCTGCTGAAGGTCGCCAATGGCGGCTGGTTCCCGCTGGCGGTGGGCGCCGCCATGTTCCTGCTGATGGCCACCTGGCGGCGCGGCCGCCAGATCCTGACCAAGCGTCTAGCCGAGGGTGCCTTGCCGCTGGACATGTTCCTGAAGCAGCAGAAGGACTCCACCAACATCATCCGGGTGCGCGGCACCGCCATCTTCATGACCGGCGACACCGCCACCGTTCCCATCGCCCTGCTGCACAACCTGAAGCACAACAAGGCGCTGCATCAGCGGGTGGTGTTCATGACGGTGCAGACCGAGGACATTCCCCGCGTCGCCGCCCGCGACCGGGTGGTGGTGGAAGGCCTCGCCGAAGGCTTCTACCGCATCACCGTGCGCTACGGCTTCGTCCAGGAGCCCGACATTCCCCGGGTGCTGCGCCTGTGCAAGGCGTTCGGCCTGGAATTCGACATGATGGACACTTCGTTCTTCCTGGGACGCGAGACCCTGATCGCCTCGGTCCATCCCGAGATGGCGGAATGGCGCGAACGCTTGTTCGTGGTGATGAGCCGCAACGCGGTCAGCGCCACCGACTTCTTCCGTATCCCCGCCGGCCGGGTGGTGGAACTGGGCACCCAGGTTCAGTTGTAGGCTTCGGGGACCCACGGAAATCCGGAATGTCACTCCGCCCTAGTTGGAAGTCCGGGCGCTTGCGCTATAGTGGCGGCGTTTCAAGGCAAGGAAGCGCCCATCCATGGTCAAGGTCCTGTTCGTCTGCACCGGCAACATCTGCCGCTCGCCCACCGCTCACGGCGTGTTCCGCGCCCTGGTCGAGCGCGAAGGGCTGGCCGGCCATGTGGCGGTGGATTCCGCCGGCACCCACGCCTATCACGTCGGCGAGCCGCCCGACCGCCGTTCGACCGAGGCGGCACGGCAGCGCGGGTTCGAACTCGAGGATCTGCGGGCCCGTCAGGTGGTCAAGGCCGACTTCGAGACGTTCGACCTGATCCTCGCCATGGATCGCGGCCATTTCGGGCTGCTGTTGGGGCAATGTCCCGTCGAACGGCGCGACAACCTGGCCCTGTTCCTGTCTTTCGCACCCCAGCTCAACCTTCTCGACGTGCCCGACCCCTATTACGGCGCCGGCGACGGGTTTGAACGGGTCCTCGACATGATCGAGGCCGGATCCTCCGGTTTGCTGGAACACATCCGCGCCACCCTGCTGTAGAGACCCCGGCGTTTCGTCTCCGCGCGAAGTGACCCCGGAAAAACCGAAGCCCCGCGGGAGACGCAATGCTCGACGCGGGGCTTTTGGTTCTGGGGCCTACAGGCCCTATATGGTCGGCGCGAAGGCCGATAAGTCGTACGACAGGTATCTGTTAATCATTGATGCCAAATTGGTGGCACCTCATACTCGACCCGGTGGCGTCGTATCTATTATAACACCCTCCTATCCTCGACGGCGCGCTCCACAGGGGGCATGCGGTCAGCGGATACTGTGGTGACGTCCGTCCAAGTCCTGTATGCCTCCATGCTTTGTTACGGCCCAATTATGGGCCTCCTTGTCGGCGATTGTCAATATATTCGCTCCAGACTTCCGCCGTCTTCCGCTCGTTGCCGCTCAGAGAGCGCGCAAACACAGACGGCCCGCAGAGCCTGTCACGGCGCGCAGGGGACGACGAAAATTCTGTGGCCAAGGGACAAGACAACCCCGCCTCGCCCTAGTGGGCAAGTCGTGCTTCATCCTCAGCCGTTCGGGCGCCGCGCCATTCCCGAGGAATCACGTTGGCGCGGCCCTGGTCCGCAGACCGTCAGAGGCTCACCGGCTTGACACCGGAGCCACCCGAAGGAGCCGAGACAGCGTCACTCGTCTCCGGGCTGGCGGGCGGCGCGGCGACCGGAGTGACCGGAGCCGGCGGCGCCTTGGCGTCGGTGGCGAGGGACTGGCCGTTGTCGGCGGGGGTGGCCTGAGACGGCGGAACCGACGTGCTGCTTTGAACACGCTCGTATTCCGCAACCGCCTTCTTGGACGGATACTGGTCCACTTCCTCGCCGGTCGAGCTGTTACGCACCACCAGCAAGGCAAGGCCGGTGTCGTTGTCGACTTTGATGACGGGGCTGGCGAACGGGATGCCGTCCACGGGATGGGGGGTGTTCGGCTTGGACTCCTCATGCGCCGGAGGCGCCGGAGGCTGGTTCAAGTGCGACTCGGGAACCGCGGGACGCGGCCCCACATTGGCTGCAATTGAGGTGGACATTCTGCCCTCCTAATCTAGGTGTTTCCAAGTGCGCGGGGCGAGCACTTCGGCAGCCCCTGGCGAATTACCTTCTGGCACAGCGTATACCGTACGCATGGGGCGCCAAAAATGCAATTGAATTCGCTAAAATTTTAGTGTCCGTCAGGCGGGGACGCCGGTCTCGACGCTGTCGCCGACACGGCGGGCGGGGGTTGCGGCCGGTGTTTGGGCGGCGACTTCGGCGGCGACCTTAGGGCGCTTGGCGATGAGAATCTTGAGGGTGGCCTTGGAAAACATCCGCAGCTTGCGGCCGCGATACTCCGCCGACAGGTCCTGCGCCTTCATGATACCGAGGAAAAACCGCGACACCTCGCCCAGGGTCTGGTCGCGCAGCGCGGCATCCTCGGCGCGCTTGAGCAGCATGTTGACCAGGTCCTGGGTCCGCGCCATCAGGGCGAGGTCGTCGTCGGTGGAGTCGAGGACAAGGCACATGTTGTCGAACAGCGCCTGTTGGCCGTCGTCGAGGACGATGTCACCGGTTCCGCGCGCCATGCCGATCCGCCATAAGGTTGGGGGCTGATCTTGCCCTAAGTTTAGGGTTCGATTCTACCCGCGGAAAAGTTTCATTTTCGTTGAGGCCGCCAGCGATCCTCGGCGGACGGGGCGTCGAGCCGCAGCGGTTGCGCCAGCAACTCGGCGCGCAGGATGCTGCCATCCACCGCCAGCGGCAGCGAATCCAGGAACTCCAGTCGCCGCGGCACTTCCCGGGGGCCGCGCCGCAAGGCGACCCAGGCCCGTAATTCTTCGGCCAGATCGGGGTCGCCGCCGTCTTTGGGAACCACGAAGGCGCGCAGTTCGCCGGGGGGGAGTTCAACCACGCCGGCCGCCGCCACGCCGGGATGCGCCGCCAGAGTGGCTTCCACCTCGTCCAGCCGAATCCGTTGCCCGTCCACCAACACAACGGAGTCTTCCACCATCAGGGGCTCCGGCCAGATGTAGTTGTCCAGGTCACGGTGACCCAACCGCCCGGTCAGCAGCCAGCCATTGGCGCGCCGGGCGGGGCCGTCGGCTTCGTCGCCCCAATAGCCGAGAAAGCTGCCCGGCGCATTGGGCGACACCGCCAGGATGCCGCGCTCCCCCGCCTTGAGGGGGCGGCCGCGCTCGTCCACCGCCTCGACGGTCAGGCCGGGGGCCGCCCGGCCGGGCGAAGGCGGGCGCAGTTCCATCATGCCGGCCAGATTGGCGGCGACGGCGCCGGTCTCCAGCACGCCCCAGGCTTCGTTGGCATGGATGCCGAACACCTTGATCACCCGCTCGTGCAGGTCGGCATCGAGCGGGTCCGGCCCGCTGGCCAGGGCGCGCGGCATGGCGTGGGGGCGAGAGGTCGCCACCTCGGCCAGCCGCGCCAGATGGGCGGCGGGCAGATAGGCGGCGCGCACGCCGTGGCGTCCCATCATGTCCAGCGCCGCGCCGGGCTCGAAGCCTCCGGCGCGGGCCAGAATGGGGACGCCGTGGTGCCAGGCCGGCAGCACGGCGCGGAACAGCGCCTCGGCGGTCATCCAGTCGGCGGAGGTCCAGGCGATGTCGCCGAACTGGGGGAAGAAGCCCATGGCCATTTCCACCGCCGGCAGGCCGCCGGCCATGGCGCGGTGGGGCAGGACGGCGGCGGGTGGCTTGCCGCCGCCATCGGGGGGATAGAACAGGAAGGCGGGATGACTGGACGGCGTGACCAGCGGTGCGAAGGCGTCGGAGGCCCGTTCCAGCGCCGCCCACATCTCCATGCAGCCGGGGCCGGTTCCATGGGGCACCAGCACTGTCTGCAAGGCCGGCAGCAGGTGGCGCAGTTCGTCCAGGGCCGGCAGGGCGGCGGGATCGACCACCGCCACCCGGGCGCCGCTGTCGGCCAGCCGCCAGGCCAGCGGCTCGGCCCCCAACTCCACCGGGATGGGAACGGCCGCCGCCCCCATGCGGGGGATGGCCAACAGGGCGACGGCGGCCTCAATCCCCGCCGGCAGCACCATGGCGACGCGGTCGCCGGCGGTCACGCCCAGGGCGCCCAGCACATTGGCCAGCCGGTTGGACAGCAGCCGCAGCACATGGAAGGTGTAGCGCTCCACCTGCCCGTCGGCGCCCTCGACGATCAGGGCGGTGCGATGGCCGTCGGCGCCGGCCATGGTCTGACGGTCGCAGACGTCGAAGGCCAGGTTGTAGCGGTCGGGAATGCGCCAGCGAAAGGTCCGGCAGGCCTCTTCGTAGCTGCGGGGGTTGTTCAGCATGGTCCCTCACCCCCCCAACGGCATCAGCTCTTCGAACCACAGATAGGTGCCGACGTCGTCGAACATCACGCCGTCGAAGCCGAGATCCATGATGCCGGTGAGATACTTGCTCAGGACGCCCCGCCACTCGCCGCTGCCGGTGTCGGTGATGAAGACGCCGGGATCCTCGTCATGGGCGAACAGGAAGGCGGGATTGCCCACGTCCCAGTCCTTCAGCCAATACCAGCGCCAGTCGAAGGCGCGGCCGACGGGCATCACCGCCAGCACCAGCCGGCGCGGCCCCAGCTTCTTGTAGCGGAGCTTGGCGATGTCGGCGAAACGCAGCAGGTCGGCGCCGCGATGGGCCACGTCCACCACCACCACGTCGTAATTGGTCTTGGCGATGGCGTCGATGAACTCGCCCTTGGTGCCGAAGCGGTCGGAGCGCAGGATCGGCAGCCAGTTGCGCGCCGTGGCGATGGTGGTGACCTCGGCGGCGTTCTCGAAGGCCGGGTGGGCGCGCGGCGCCTCGTCGAGCTTGTCGCCGCCCGGCTTGGCGAAGGTCGGGGCCTTGTCGCGGGCGCCGGCGCGGAAGGCGGCCTCCGCCTCCGCCGCACTGGCGCAGAAATCCACCGCCATCAGGGTGCGGCCCTCGGTCCGCATGACGTCGATGGCGTAGATCTCGCGGCGCTGGGTCTCCGCCCGCTCCTGAAGCTGGCGGATTTCGGCGGCCTTGCGCAGTTCCTCGGCGGGATCGTTGCTGAACGGCCCCATGGGGATCGGGGTCGGCAGCCGATGGATGCCCTGGCGGTGCTCGCGGTCCAACTGGGCGTCCAGATCCTTGCGGGCCTTGATCACCTCGGCCAGCGGCTTGTCGAATTTGTTGGGGCCGCAATACATGCCGTCGATCACCAGGCCGTCCAGCACCTTGACCAGCGGGCGGAAGGTGGCGCGCAGCGGCAGCCGCTTGATGAAGTTGGTGCCGTCGGGATCGCGGATATCCTCCCACTCGACCTCGACCTCGCCCTTGACCAGCAACTCGTAGCCGCCGCGCATCACCACCTGGAAATTGGGATTGCGCTTCTTGGCGTAGGTGGCCAGTTCCTGGATCACCTCGCGGGTCTGGTCGCGGAAGTTGGGGATTTGGCCGACGGGCGGCGGGACGAAGTCGCGCGGCTTGTCCAGCGCCAGGGCGGGGGCGGCCAGGGCCATGCCGAAAAGAACTGCCAAGACCCTCTTCATCCCAATAACTCCCCCACATGCCGGGCGATGGTCAGACAGGATGTCAGGCCCGGGCTCTCGATGCCGTATAGTGCTACCACGCCCGGCAGGCCGGTTTCCGCCGGTCCGTGGATGAGGAAGTCGCGGGCCGGCTGGTCGGGCGCCTGGACCTTGGGCCTGATGCCGGCATAGGCCGGCTCCAGCGCCCCGTCCTTGAGGCCCGGCCAATAGCGCCGGATGGCGGCGTAGAAGGACTCGCCGCGCCGGGGGTCGACCACGTAGTCCTCGTGCTCGACCCATTCCGTGTCGGGGCCGAAGCGGCCGCGCCCGCCGAGGTCGAGGGTGAAATGAACCCCCAATCCGGCGGCCACCGGCACCGGATAGACCAGCCGGGAAAAGGGTGTCTTACCGGTCAGTCCAAAATAACTGCCCTTGCACAGATAGGCCGGCGGTACCCCGGCCAACCCCAGGCTGGCAGCCACGCTTGGGGCATTGAGGCCGGTGCTGACCACGACCGAGCGGGCGAGCAGGGTCATGGGCTCGGCGCCGCCGACCTGGATCAGGATGCCGTCCCCGGTGGGGCGGCCGCCGATCACCGGCGCCCTCAGGGCCAGGGCCGCGCCCCGGCTTTCGGCCTCGCCCAGCAGGGCCAGCATCAGGGCATGGGTGTCGATGATGCCAGTGGAGGGCGACCACAGCGCCTTGACGCAGTTCAGTTCAGGCTCCAAAGCGCGGGCCTCGGCGGCGGGGATAGCGGTCAGTTCCGCGACACCGTTGGCGCGCCCCTTGCTCAGAATACCGTCGAGGGCGGCGGCTTCGGCATCGTCGGTGGCGACGATCAGCTTGCCCACCATCTTGAGGGTGACGCCGCGCGTGGCGGCGAAGTCGCGCAGCAGGGTGTTGCCGGCCACGCACAGCCGCGCCTTCAGGCTGTCCTTGGGGTAGTACATGCCGGCATGGAGCACTTCGCTGTTGCGCGACGAGATGCCGGTGCCCATGGCGCCTTCCGCCTCCAGCACGACGACCTCGCGTCCCGCCAGGGCCAGATGGCGGGCGATGGCCAGCCCGACCACACCGGCGCCGATCACCACGCAATCGACCCGCTCGGCGCCCGCTTCCGTCAACACGTTGTTCCGCCCCGATGATTCAGCCTCAACATGTCGCGGAGCATAGCATCAGCCGCCGCCATGCTCCAGATGCGTTGCGCTGGACGGGGAGGGCGGTTACAGTCCGCTCGATGAATGGCAACACAAGGCGAACATCGGTGCCCATCGAGACCGTTCCTTCCGTCTGTCCCCATGACTGCCCCAGCGCCTGCGGTCTGGTGGTGGAGCGCCCGGCGCCGGACCGCATCGGCCGGGTTCACGGCGCCGCCATGCCCTATGTGGAGGGGGTCATCTGCGCCAAGGTCGCCCGCTATGCCGAGCGGGTGCACCACCCCGAGCGGGTGCTGCATCCGCTGCGCCGGGTCGGGGCCAAGGGCGAGGGCCGGTTCGCGCCGATCCCCTGGGACGAGGCGCTGGACGAGATCGCCGAACGCTTCAAGGACGCCTCCGACCGGCTGGGGCGAGAGACGGTGTGGCCGTATTTCTACGCCGGCACCATGGGCCATGTGCAGCAATCGGGCATCAACCGCTTGCGCCGGGTGATGGGCTGGTCCGGGCAGTTGAAGACCATCTGCTCCGCCGCCGCCGGCGCTGGCTGGGCCGCCGGGGTGGGCTCGAAATGGGGCGTGCCGCCCGGCGAGATGGCGCAAAGCGGGTTGATCGTGGTGTGGGGGGCCAATCCCACCGCCACCCAGGTTCATTTGATGGGGCTGATCAAGCAGGCCAAGACGGCCAACGGCGCCAAGCTGGTGGTGGTCGATCCCTACCGCACCCAGACCGCCGCCAAGGCCGACCTGCACCTGATGTTGCGCCCCGGCACCGACGGCGCCCTGGCCTCGGCCGTGATGCATGTGCTGTTCCGCGACGGGCTGGCCGACCGCGCCTATCTGTCGCGCTACACCGACTGCCCCGAGCGGCTGGAGGCCCATCTGCAAAGCCGCACGCCGGATTGGGCCGCCGCCATCACCGGGCTGACGGCCGCCGAGATCGAGGATTTCGCCAAGCTCTACGGCAGCGTGCCCAACAGCTTCCTGCGGGTCGGCTACGGCTTTTCGCGGTCGCGCAACGGCGCCGCCAACCTGCACGCGGTCAGTTGCCTGCCGGCGGTCACCGGCGCATGGCGACACAAGGGCGGCGGCGCGGTGCAAAGCACCGGCGGCGTGTTCGATCTCAGCCGCACCCTGCTGGACGGTCTCGACGTGCCGCAAGGCTCCACCCGGGTGCTGGACATGAGCCGCATCGGCCCGGTGCTGACCGGCGATACCAGGGATCTCGGCGCCGGCCCGCCGGTGACCGCCATGCTGGTGCAGAATTCCAACCCGGCGACGGTAACCCCCGACAGCGGGTTGGTGCGCCGAGGGCTGGGACGCGACGACCTGTTCCTGGTGGTGCACGAGCAGGTGATGACCGCCACCGCCCGCTTCGCCGACATCGTGCTGCCGGCCACCACCAGCATGGAACACGCCGACCTCTACACCTCCTTCGGCCACACCTTCCTGCAACTGGCCCGGCCGGTGATCGCGCCCTTGGGCGAGACCCGGTCCAACCACCGGGTGATCTGCGACCTCGCCCATCGGCTGGGAGCCCAACATCCCGGCTTCGAGATGGACGAAGACGAGATGATCGCCCAGGTGCTGGCCGCCTCCGACCTGCCCACCGCCGACGAGCTGCACGCCATGGGCTGGCTCAACTGCGCCAAGGTGTTCGACGACGCTCATTTCCTGTCGGGCTTCGGCCACGCGGACGGCCGCTTTCGCTTCGCCCCCGAATGGGGCGACGCCGCGATGCCGGAACTGCCCGACCATTTCGCCGTGATCGACGCGGCCGATGCCGAGCATCCCTTCCGCCTGATCACCCCGCCGTCGCGCCACTTCCTCAACACCAGCTTCACCGAGACGCCCACCTCGCGCGCGCAAGCAGGGCGGCCGACCGCCCTGGTCCATGCCGAGGATTGCGCCCGGCTGGGTCTGGCCGATGGCGAATTGGTGCGCATCGGCAACGCCAAGGGCTCGGTGGTGGTGCATCTCCAGGCCACATCCGGCATCGCCAAGGGGGTGGTGGCGGTGGAAGGCATCTGGCCGGACGAGGACTTCGTCGAGGGGCTCGGCATCAACCACCTCACCAGCGCCGAGGCGGCGAGGCCGGCCGGCGGCGCGGTGTTCCACGACACCAAGGTGTGGTTGAGGCCATGCCACGAGGTGACGGCCGATGCCCCTCTCCCTTGAGGGAGAGGGTGCCCGAAGGGCGGGTGAGGGGGAATTGGCGCAGCTTGTTCAGGCGGACGGTATTCCCCCTCACCCCGACCCTCTCCCTCAGGGAGAGGGGGAGGATGTGTGACATTGTCGAAGGACGTGACCCTCTCGGCGTCTGAGGGACAAATGTAAGGAACAAGCACCATGACCAAGCACGCCCATGTGGTCGTCATCGGCAACGAGAAGGGGGGCACCGGCAAATCCACGGTGTCCATGCACCTGATCGTCAGCCTGCTCGAGCAGGGGCTGTCGGTGGGCAGCATCGACATCGATGCCCGTCAGGCCACCCTGACCCGTTACCTGCGCAATCGCGAGGCCCGCAAGGATCTGGCCGAGCTGGGACTGCCGTTGCCCGAGCATGTGGCTGTCCCGCCCACCCATGACCGCGAGGGCGACGAGGCCCGGCTGCAGGAGACCTTCCAGGCCATGGTCGCCAAGCATGACGTGGTGGTGATCGACACCCCCGGCAGCGACCACTATCTGTCGCGGCTGGGGCATTCCTTCGCCGACACGCTGGTGACGCCGCTCAACGACAGTCTGGTCGATCTCGACGTGCTGGCCCTGGTGGAGCCCGGCACCATGAAGATCCAGCGCCCCAGCCATTACTCCGAGATGGTGTGGGAGACCAAGAAGGCCCGGGCGCTGCGCGGCGAGAAGGCGGTGGTGGACTGGATCGTGCTGCGCAACCGCCTGTCCAACCTGGACGCCCGCAACAAGCGCGACATGGAAAAGCTGCTGGCCGATCTGGCCAAGCGGGTGGGCTTCCGCGTCATTCCCGGCCTGGGCGAGCGGGTGATCTACCGCTCCATGTTCCTGGAGGGGCTGACCCTGCTGGATCTCCGCCAGAAGATCCTGGGCTTCGAGTTCAGCATGAGCCACGTCGCCGCCCGCCAGGAACTGCGGACCCTGGTGGACGCCATCGGGCTCAACCGGCTGAAGGCGGCGGGATAGGCATTTTCCGTCCCCCCCTCGCGCTCCAACCTCTCGTTGCTTCCCGGACGCAGGCATGGCAAAACAGCGGCGACCGGCGCGGGAAGGTCCATGCCGCCGGCAGAGATTAAGCTCGAAGGAGTTCCCGATGTCGCGTCGCGTGCGCAAGGCTGTGTTTCCCGTGGGTGGCATGGGCACCCGTTTCCTGCCCGCCACCAAGGCGATGCCCAAGGAAATGCTGCCGGTGGTCGATAAGCCGCTGATCCAGTACGCGGTCGAGGAAGCCGCCGCCGCCGGCATCGAGCACTTCATCTTCGTGACCGGTCGCGGCAAGAACGCCCTGGAAGATCACTTCGACCACAATCCCGAGCTGGAGCGCATCCTGAAGGAGCGCGGCAAGTTCGATCTGGTCGAGGCCGTCACCAGTTGGATGCCCAAGTCGGGGCAGATCTCCTATACCCGCCAGAGCGAGCCGCTGGGCCTGGGCCACGCCGTGTGGTGCGCCCGCGACCTGGTGGCCGACGAGCCCTTCGCCGTGCTGCTGCCCGACGATCTCATCCTGGCCAAGACCGCCTGTCTGAAGCAGATGGTGGCGGTCCACACCGAGGTCGGCGGTCATGTGGTCGCCGTCACCGACGTGCCGCGCGAGCATACCAAGCGCTACGGCATTCTCGACGTGGAGTTCGACAACGGCCGTCTGGCCAAGGCCAGGGGTCTGGTGGAAAAGCCCGACCCGGAAGTGGCGCCCTCGACGCTGTCGATCATCGGCCGCTACATCCTGCATCCGGCGGTGTTCGAGGTGCTGGACAAGAAGGAAAAGGGCGCCGGTGGCGAGATCCAGCTGACCGACGCCATCAGCCAGACCATCGGCATGGTGCCGTTCCACGGCCTGCGCTACGACGGCCAGCGCTTCGACTGCGGCGACAAGGTGGGCTGGCTGGAGGCCAATCTGGCCTTCGCCCTGGCCCGCGACGACACCGCCGAGGCGGCGCGCGAGCTGATCCAGCGTTTCCAGGCCGCCCTGTAATTCGGTAACCCCATCTCAACGACCAAGGACTAGAGCGCCATGCGCATCGCCATGATCGGTACCGGCTATGTGGGGCTGGTGTCGGGGACCTGTTTCTCGGAATTCGGCATCCCGGTCACTTGCGTCGACAAGGATGCCCGCAAGATCGAGCTGCTCGGCGAGAACGTCATGCCCATCTACGAGCCGGGGCTCGACGAGATGGTCGCCGCCAACGTGGACTCGGGGCGGCTGTCCTTCACCACCGAGCTGGCGCCCGCCGTCAAGGGCGCCGACGCGGTGTTCATCGCCGTCGGCACGCCGTCGCGCCGCGGCGACGGCCATGCCGACCTGTCCTACGTCTACGCCGCCGCCGAGGAAATCGCCGACGCCATGGACGGCTACACCGTGGTGGTGACCAAGTCCACCGTGCCGGTGGGCACCGGCGACGAGGTCGAGCGCATCATCCGGGCGCGCCGTCCCGACGCCGAGTTCGACGTGGTCTCCAATCCCGAATTCCTGCGGGAAGGCTCGGCCATCAACGACTTCATGCGGCCCGACCGGGTGGTGATCGGCACCGAGTCCGAGCGCGCCCGCAAGGTGATGAAGCAGCTCTACCGGGTGCTGTTCCTGATCGAGACCCCCATCGTGTTCACCTCGCGCCGCACCTCCGAGCTGATCAAATACGCCGGCAACACCTTCCTGGCGACCAAGATCACCTTCATCAACGAGATCGCCGACCTGTGCGAGAAGGTGGGCGCCGACGTCCATGACGTGGCCAAGGGCATCGGCCTGGACGGGCGCATCGGCAAGAAGTTCCTCCATCCCGGTCCCGGCTATGGCGGCTCGTGCTTCCCCAAGGACACCTTGGCGCTGGTCAAGACCGCCCGCGACTTCGACGCGCCGCTCAAAATCATCGAGACGGTGGTGGCGGTCAACGACGCGCGCAAGCAGCAGATGGCGGCGCGCGTCGTCGCCGCCTGTGGCGGCTCGGCCCAGGGCAAGACCGTGGCGGTGCTGGGGCTGACCTTCAAGCCCAACACCGACGACATGCGCGACTCGCCCGCCATCGACATCGTCACCGCCCTGGTCAAGGCCGGCGCCGTGGTCAAGGCCTTCGACCCCGAGGGCATGGAGGAGGCCAGGAAGCTGCTGCCGGCCGGCGTGCAGTATTGCGACAACGCCTACGCCACCATGCCCGGCGCCGACTGCCTGGTGATCATCACCGAGTGGAACGAGTTCCGCGCCCTCGACCTGGACAAGGTCAAGTCGCTGCTCAAGGCGCCCATCCTGGTCGACCTGCGCAACGTCTACGCCCCCGACGAGATGAGGGACCTGGGCTTCGCCTATACCAGCATCGGCCGGCCGTAAGGGGGCTTATCCCTCCACCGGTCGCCGTTTGGCGCCAATGACGGGATTGACCGCCGCCTTCCGGCACAGTTCAGGATAGCGGGGCTCCTCCAGGCCGATCAGCGGCAGGCCGTGGGCGTCGGCGAAGGCCTGGACATGCGCGGCGGAAAAATCCTCCAGCGCCACGCCTTGGGCCAGGGCGGCGTCCACCATGTCCAGCTCCTGTCCCCAGTAGCCGCAGGCCGGCGCCGGCACGTTGCGGTGCATGGCCTTCATGTCCTCGATCATGCAGTCCATGCGGTAGTAGGGCCAGATGTCGGCATAGAGGAAGTCGACGCCGTCGCGGCGGAATTCGCGGGCATCGCACTGGACCAGCTCGATCTTGCTTCGCTGCGGCCAGGTCTCGAAATCGGTGAATTGGCGGAAGGCGGCGATGATCTCCGGATCGCGCTCGACCACGATCAGCGTGTCCACCGCCCGCAGGGCCGAAACCGCATAGGCCATCACGCCCAGCCCCAGGCCGCACACCACCACCACGCCCTTGGCCGCCGCCAGATGGGGCATCTGGCTTTCGATCTCCACAGGGGTCAGGCTCATCCAGCTGATGCCGTCGCGCATCAGCACGGTGTTGACCCAGGACAGTTGGCGCGGCGGCAGGAAATAGCCGGCACAGGCGATGACGAACGGTTGGCGCAACGTCCAGCGGGCGGCCTCCACCACGCGGTAATGCGGCGCCGGCATGGGGGGGTAGGGCAGGCCCGGCGCGTCGATCACTAATCCCGCCGCCGCCAGGGCCGCCTCATCGTATACGGAGAGCAGATCGAACTGAGCAACCATCACACATCCTTGTTGCTGTGAATGATAAATTCTTAGCAGCGATTTTATCATCATGTAAACGTGCCATAGGTTGTAGACTTGCCGCCGCATCGCCATCGGCGGCGATTGACACCCGCGCCGGCTTCGGCCATCAACGGCGGAGCGAAATTGCAGGTTGGGAGATCGCCGCCATGGCCGCCGTCAAAACCGTCGCCACCACCCCCTTCGCCGGCCAGAAGCCCGGCACGTCCGGTCTGCGCAAGAAGGTGGCGGTGTTCGCCCAGCCCCACTATCTGGAAAATTTCGTCCAGTCGGTGTTCGACAGCATCGGCGACGTCACCGGCAAGACCCTGGTGGTGGGCGGCGACGGCCGCTATCACAACCGTACCGCCATCCAGACCATCCTCAAGATGGCGGCTGCCAACGGGTTCGCGCGGGTGATGGTGGGCCAAGGCGGCATCCTGTCCACCCCGGCGGCGTCCTGCGTCATCCGCAAATACCGGACCTTCGGCGGTATCATCCTGTCGGCCAGCCACAATCCCGGCGGCCCCGCCGAGGATTTCGGCATCAAATACAACATTCCGGCCGGCGGCCCCGCCCCCGAGGCCATTACCGAAGCCATCTATGCCCGCTCGCAGGCGATCACCCTCTACCGCATCATCGAGGCCGACAATGTGGATCTGGATCGGCTCGGCACCGCCCAACTGGGCGACATGGCGGTCGAGGTGTTCGATCCCGTGGCCGATTACGCCGCCCTGATGGAAAGCCTGTTCGACTTCGACGCCATCCGCGCCGCCTTCAAGGCCGGCCTGCGCATGAAGTTCGACGCCATGCATGCCGTCACCGGCCCCTATGCGCTGGAGATTCTGGAGCGTCGCCTGGGCGCCGCCCCCGGTACGGTGATGCACGGGGTGCCGCTGGAAGATTTCGGCGGCGGCCATCCCGATCCCAACCTGGTCCACGCCCATGACCTGGTGGCGGCGCTGACCGGCGCGGGCGCTCCCGATTTCGGGGCGGCCTCGGACGGCGACGGCGACCGCAACATGATCCTGGGCCGCGATTTCTACGTGACGCCCTCGGACTCGCTGGCGGTGCTGGCCGCCAACGCCACCCTGTGTCCCGGCTATGCCAAGGGGCTGAAGGGCATCGCGCGGTCCATGCCCACCAGCGCCGCCCCCGACCGGGTGGCGGCCAAATTGGGGATTCCCGCCTGGGAGACCCCCACCGGCTGGAAGTTCTTCGGCACCCTGCTGGATGCCGGGCTGGCCACCTTGTGCGGCGAGGAAAGCTTCGGCACCGGCTCCGACCATGTGCGCGAGAAGGACGGGCTGTGGGCGGTGCTGATGTGGCTGAACGTGCTGGCCAAGCGTGGACAGAGCGTCGCCGCGATCGTGACCGCCCATTGGGCCGAATACGGCCGCAACGTCTATTCCCGCCACGATTACGAGGGCATCGACACCAAGGCCGCCGATCAGCTCATGGCGCATCTGCGCGGCCTCGACCTCAAGGGCAAGAGCCTGGGGGGCTACACCGTCGCCTTCAACGACGACTTCGCCTATACCGACCCGGTGGACGGTTCGGTGTCCACCAAGCAAGGCATAAGGGTGGTGTTCGAGGACGACTCGCGCATCGTCTTCCGCCTGTCGGGCACCGGCACCGAGGGCGCGACCTTGCGGGTCTACATCGAACGCTACGAGCCCGATCCGGCCAAGCACGTCCTTGATCCCCAGGTGGCGCTTGCCGATCTGATTCGGATCGCCCGCGACTTGGCCGAGATCGAGGCCAGGACGGGGCGGACAGAGCCGACGGTGATCACCTAGCCCGAAAGTTCATGGCGAACGTTCTCTGGACTTCACCTGACGGCTGGGGTTGGAGCGAGAGATATTCCCCGCTCCAACCCTGGCGCGCCCCTGCCCCGCCGCATGTTCGCCCCCACATTTCCGCATATAAGATGTGGTTGTGATTCACGATCCCGGTCCCTATCATCCCCGCCATGACAACCCTCAACCTACCCACCGACTGTCAAAAAAAGTTCGCGGCCACATCCAATTGCATCGAGTGCGGTGTATGGGTCGATGCCATGGTCATTTTGGGCGACATCGCGTTCTGCCCGGTGGACGAAGCCTGTAGTCATCACGATGCCTGTGCGCAGGAGGCGGCGCGTTGCGCCAGCGACCTGCACGAAGGCTCGCCCATGCGGTCCCGGCTGTTGGACCGGTTGCGGCACTTGTTGCCGGAGCCTCCCCTGGCCGGGTGAACTCGGCTCTTTCTTATTGTGAACACCGTTCTGGCGGAGTCGGATCATGCAGAGGGAGACTGCGGGGACTTTCGTTCCCCCACCACGCGATCATCTCTCCGTCACGGAGGCGTGTTCCCTGCCTTGTGCCGGCTGCGACGCCGCCGTCGCGTCGGCGCGCTGCCGTAACGGCGGCCACGATCTCGAGCGGTCGCAGTCCGACGGGTGCTGGGTGGTGCGGATCGGCTTCGCCGAGAAGCTGCGCAGCGACGACGCCTGCCTCGCCTGCTCGTATTTCCGCAACAAAACCGACCTGCTGGCGGGCTGATCGGACTCGGTTTTTGATGGCCCCATATCCCTACGGGATGTGGGGCTTTTGCTTGCGTCCGGCGATGATCCGGGCAAGAGTCCGGGCCGTCACGACCGTGCCACCCGAAAGGCCCCCGCCATGATCGCCCCCCATTCCGTCATCCGTTGGAGCGACGCCCTACTGGTGGGGATCGACTTCATCGACCACGACCACCGCGAGGCGGTGGAGGCCATCAACCGCATGGCGGCCACGGTGCGCAACGGCGGTTCGGTGCAAGGCGACCTCGTGGCCTTCCGCCATCATTGCGCCGAACATTTCGGCCGCGAGGACGCGATGATGCGCCAGGTGGATTTTTTCGCCATCGAGCCCCATGGCGAGGAGCATCGCCGCGTCCTCGCCGAGTTGGACGCCATCCTGGCCAGGCTCGGAGCCGGCGAGGATTGCCGCGACTATTTCACCGAGGTCCTGCCGCAATGGTTCCTGGAGCACCGGGCCACCATGGACTTCGTCACCGCCGATTTCGCCCGCCAGCGCGGCTGGTCGCCGGAGGCGTAATCCCGACGAACCGATGAACGTGTTCATCGGTTCGGAGTTGCGGGCAAGGCCCGCCACGGCTCGTGCCGTGTAAGCCAAGCGCAAGCGCCCGGCGTCCGAGGGACTTCATGGAGTCAAAGCCGTTGCCAGCGGCGCCGTTTTCGTCTTCCATGCGGCCTCCTGTCTTTGTAGCGGAAGTCTCGCCCCTTGGATTACACCGTGTTTCTGCGCGGCATCGCCATCGGCTTCGCCATCGCCGCGCCCATCGGGCCGGTGGGGATTCTCTGTATCCGAAAGGCGCTGGCCGACGGACGGGTGGCGGCCTTCATCGCCGGGCTGGGAGCGGCGCTGGCCGACACCTTGTTCGGCGGCGTGGCGGCGTTCGGAATCGGCGCGGTCATGCAGTTGATCGACGGCCAGATCGTCCCCATCAAGGTGGTGGGCGGGCTGTTCATGGTCGGACTCGGGACCCACACCTGGCGCAGCGCCGCCATCGGCGTCGAGGCGGAACCGGGCAAGGGACCCGGCATGGTCCGCGATTTCCTGTCCACCTTCGTCATCACCATCACCAATCCCGGCACCATCCTGGGGGTTGCCGGCGTCTTCGCCGCCCTGGGGCCGTCGGGCCGGCCGGGGGGGGCGCAGTCCAGCCTGCTGGTGGCGGGGATCTTCTGCGGCTCCACCCTGTGGTGGCTGGTGCTGTCGGGCGTGGCCTCGGCGGCGCGGTCGCGCTTCACGCCCGAGCGCATGCGGCTGTTCAACCACCTGTCGGGGGCCATGCTGGTGG
Source organism: uncultured Magnetospirillum sp. (assembly GCF_903853455.1). GTDB lineage: Bacteria > Pseudomonadota > Alphaproteobacteria > Rhodospirillales > Magnetospirillaceae > Phaeospirillum. The sequence goes on along the minus strand of NZ_CAINTR010000164.1, from coordinate 21,104 downwards.
TGTTCGGCGTGGCGGCGCTGGTCAGCCTAGTCTTCGTCTGAGCAGGATTTCCGCCTGGCCCGGCGCCACCAGATCGGCGAGCGGCGCCACCTCGGCGAAGCCCTGGGCGGCGTAGAAGCGGCGGGCGGCGGTGTTGAAGGCCGAGACGCAAGCCCACAGATTGGCCGATACGACCGCCGCCTGACCGGCGGTCCAGTCCATGACCGCTTGCCCGAGACCGTGGCCCTGATGGGCGGGGAAGATGGCCAGCAGTTCGACATAGGGGCCACGCAGCCAGGGGCTGCGCACCGCCAGGATGCCGGCGCGGCCGTCGTCGCCATGCTCGACGGCGAAGCGGACCAGCGCCCCGTCGTCACGGCCGAGATAGCGCTCCAGCGTCTCCGGCCCATAGCCCAGGCCGGCCCAAGGATCGATGCCAGCCAGCGCCGCCGCCATGGCGTGGTGGTCGGACTCCTCCAGCGGCCGCAGCCGGCAGCCGTCCAGGGCGTGGCGCTCGCGGGCGAAGGGGGGGCTCACTTCATCACCTCGTCCAGGCGGACGAAGCCGTAACCGCGCCGGCGCAACTCGGCCAGGATGGCGGGCAGCGCCACCCCGGTGGCCGGGGCCCGGCCGTTGATGTGGAAGATCAGGATGTTGCCCGGCCGGGTCTTGGACAGCACCCAGTCCTTCAGATGCTCGGGCGCCAGGCTGCGGACCGGATCGCCGGAGGCGAAGCTCCAATGCACCACCCGATGGCCGGTGGCCTCGACCTCGGCCAGAGCGGCGGGATCGTAACTGCCGGCGGGAAAACGGAAGAAGCGCGGCCGGCGGCCAGTCAACTCCTCCACCAGCCGGTCGGTGTCCTCGACCTCGCGGCGGATGGCGGCCGGATCCAGGCGCTCCATGTGCTGGGGATGGTCGAAGGAGTGGTTCTCGACCTCGACGAAGGGCAACCGGGACAGCCGGGTCAGGTCGGCGGCGTTGCGCCGCGCGAACAGGCCGGTGACGAAGATGGTGACGGGAACCTTCTCCGCTTCCAGGATGGCGAGGATGGAGGGATCGAACAGAGCCGGCGCGCCCCTGCCCTCGCAGGCGTCGAAGGTCAGCGCCACCACCTTGCCGCCGGAGGTGGGCAAGGTGGTGACCACCTCGGCCCGGGCGGGCGAAGCCAGCAGGAGGAGGAGGAGGAGGAGCGGCCTAGAAATCCAGGTCGGCATAATGCCGGGGCGGCGGCACGCCGGGCAGGTGGTCGGCCAGCAGGGTGCGGAAGCTGGGGCGCGACTTGACCCGGGCGTACCAGTCCTTGGCGGCGGGATGGTTGTCCCACGGCACGTCGCCGAGATAGTCGATGGTGGAGACCTGGGCGGCGGCGGCGATGTCGGCCAGGGTGAAAACCCCGCCGCCCAGCCAGGCGCGGCGCTCGGTCAGCCAGCCGATATAGCTCAGATGCTCGTGAATATTGGTGAAGCCGGCGCGGATCTTGCGGGAATCCGGCTCGGCATGCTGGCTCGACAGCCGCTTGAACACCTTCTCGCCCACCAGGTTGGCGGTGACCTCGGCATGGAACTTGACGCCGAACCAGGCGACCAGCCGGCGGATCTCGGCCCGCGCCAGCGGATCGGACGGCAGCAGCGGCGGCTCGCGGTGGATTTCGTCGAGATATTCGGCGATGGCGACGGCGTCGCACAGGGCAGTACCGCCCTCCTCCACCAGCACCGGCACGTCGCCGGCGGGGTTGAGCGCCACGAAATCCGGCCGACGCTCACAGAATTTTTCGATCTGGGGCTCGAATTCCAGCTTTTTCTCGGCCAGCACGACCCGCACGAGACGCGAGAAGGGGCAGAGCGGATGATGATACAGGGTCCTCATACGGCCCTTTTACCTCTTTTCGCGGCGCGGGAACAGAGGGTGGGAGTCTTGACTTGCCGAGCCAACCGGCCGACCCTCTTTCCCCGCCTGCGCAGGGAGACATGGGTGATGGCGTTTCTCGACCACATTACGGCCTGCAACCACCATGACATCAGCAAATTCCTCCCCTTCGTGGTGGAAGAGACGCGGGTCGGGTGGATCCGCCATGATGTGGCGCGACGGCTGGCCGCCTTTCCCGAAGCGTTCCGGGTGATCCGCAAGCAGCGGGTGGAACTGCATCCGGCCCTGACCACCCCGGAGCTGCGCAGCACCATGGTGGACGCGGTGGCGGTGGAGCTGAACCGCGACTGGGGGACGCCCCGGCTGCGCGGCGAACGCTATCGCGTCGTCCGGCGCTTCGGCGACGCGCCGTTGATGGACGTGGACCGCGGCGTGGTCAGCCTGTTCGGCGTCCGCGCCTTCGGGGTTCACGTCAATGGCTTCGTCCGGCGGCCGGACGGCCTCCATCTGTGGATCGGCCGGCGCGCCGCCGACAAGACGGTGGCGCCGGGCAAGCTGGACAACATGGTGGCGGGAGGCCAGCCCGCCGGCCTCAGCTTGCGCGACAACCTGTTGAAGGAAGCGGCGGAGGAGGCCGACATCCCGCCCGCGCTCGCCGCCACGGCGCGGCCGGTGGGGGCGATCACCTATTGCATGGAGGACGAGTGGGGCCTCAAGCCCGACGTCATGTACTGCTATGACCTGGAGGTGCCGGCGGACTTCACCCCGCGCAACACCGACGGCGAGATTTCCGGCTTCACCCTGATGCCGGTGGCCGAGGTGGCGGCCCAAGTGCGCGACACCGCCAATTTCAAGTTCAACGTCAACCTGGTGATCACCGACTTCCTGATTCGCCACGGGCTGCTGTCGCCCGACGTCGAGCCCGACTACATGGAGATCGTCGCCGGCCTGCGCCGGGGGGAGTGATACCGTCTCACGCGACGTGGCGCCACTGGTTGAGATTGGCGGCGAGTCGGCTCTGGGTGGTGTCGTCGAGGGCGAATTGCAGATGGGTCTTGCCGCCGATGACGGCGACCACCCGCGCCCGCACCGGCGTCATGGTGTCCAGCACCACCTGGACCGTCGTCCCCACCGGCAGCGCCAGATCGCCTTGGATGCAGGCGCCGCCCTCGGAGAGGTCCTCGGTGGTGACGGCGCGGCCGTCCACCCGGGTCGCCACCCGCACCGCCATCCGTTCGAAGCGGCGGCGATTGCCGTCGTGCTTGAGGGCGGTCAGGAAGTCGGTGACGTCGGCGGTCAGTTCCTCGGCACGGTCGGTCAGTTCGTTGGCGGTGCCGAACAGTTGCTTGGCCGATTCGCCGGTGCTGCCGGCGCCGTCACTGACCAGCGAGATGGTCTCGGTGACGTTGCGGGTGCCCGCCGAGGCTTCGTGGACGTTGCGGGCGATTTCGCGCGTGGCGGCGCTTTGCTGCTCCACCGCGGCGGCGATGGCCGACGCGGTCTGGTCGATGGAAGCGATGGTGGCGCCGATGGAGCGGACCGCCGCCACCGTCTCCTCGGTCACCGCCTGCACCGCCTGGATGTTGACGCCGATCTCCTCGGTGGCCTTGGCGGTCTGGTTGGCCAAGGTCTTGACCTCGGTGGCGACCACCGCGAAGCCCTTGCCGGCCTCGCCCGCCCGTGCCGCCTCGATGGTGGCGTTGAGGGCAAGAAGGTTGGTCTGGGCGGCGATGTCGTTGATGATGCCGACGATGTCGCCGATCCGCCGCGTCGCCTGGGTCAGCCCCTGGACGGTGGCGTCGATGCGCTGGACGTCGATCGCGGCCTGACGGGCGATCTCGGAGGAGCGGGCGACCTGGGTGGCGATCTCGGTTTCGGCGGTCGCCATCTCCTCGGCGGCGGCGGCGACGGTTTCCACGTTGGCCGAGGCCTGCTGGGCGGCGGCGGCGACGGCGGCGGCCTGATGGCTGGTGCCGTCGGCCACCTCGGACAGCGATTGGGCGGCGGTGCGCAACTGATGGGCCGAGGCGGTCACCGACTGCAACACGCCCTCCACCCCTTGGTTGAAGTCGCGGGTCAGGCGGTCGACGGCCTCGTGACGGCGGTCGCGCGCCTGCTGCTCGGCGGCATGCGCGACCTCCAGCCGGCGCTTCTCGACGGCGTTCGCCTTGAACACCCCCATGGCCTCGCTCATTTCTCCGATCTCGTCGCGGGCGCCGTGGCTTTCGATCTCCACCTCCAGGTCGCCCTCGGCGAGGCGCAGCATGGTCTCGGCCTGACGGTGGACGCGGTTGCCGATCCGGATGCCCAGCCATGCCGAGGCGCCGGTCACCACCGCCAGGATCGCCAGGGCGATCAGTCCGACCCGGAGCACGGCGGCCCGGGTCACCACTTCGACGTCGTCGATATAGACACCGGTGGCGATGCCCCAGTTCCACGGAGCATAGGGGATGATCTGGGCCAGCTTGGGCGAATCGTAGGTCTCGTTGCCGGGCCGGCGGCCGACATAGTCCACCAGCCCGCCGCCGGCGCGCCCGGCGGCGACGAAGTCCCGGTAGAGGAATTTACCGGCGGAATCCTTGACCTCCAGCATGCTCTTGCCCACTTCCTTGGCCCGGAAGGGGTGCATCAGCAAGATGCCGTTCAGGTCGTTGACCCACAGATAGTTGTCGCCATCGAAGCGGATCATGCCGATGGCGGCCAGGGCCGCCGCCTTGGCCTCGGCCTCGGCCATCTCGCCTTTGTCGACCTTGGCGTGATAGGCGTCGGCGATCTTGGCGGCGCCCTCGACGACGCTGTGAATCTGGACGCGGCGCATCTCCATCTGGCCGGCGCGCACGGTGAACACCGTGGTCGCGGCGAAGGCGAGCAATCCCAGCGCCGCCAGCGCCGGAATCGCCAGGATGCGGAAACGAAGCGAAAGCGTCTTGATCGCCATTTGATCCCCCCTCTCGGTGTCACCCGCGCGCCACGGGGCTCCCTTTCCACCCTGTATAAACCTTAAGTATGGGGAGCAAAAGCGCCAAACCGGCAGTCCCACCATGCCGGAGTGGCGGCACGCGACCGCCCCGCGGTCACAGCGGGACCGACAGCACCTTGCAGCGGCCGGCGCCGCCGGCATTGCTGCCGTGGACGTCGCAGGTGCCGCACCCGGCCAGCAACACGGCGAGGCAGAGGATGGCGAGGGCCTTGGGGATCATGATTGGCACGCCCGAGAGGGCGGGTGTCAGGTGCCGCCCCCCAGCACCTTATACAGGTTGACCAGATTGGACAACCGGGCGACCTGGACGGCGATCTGGTCCTGCTCGGCGCCGTAGAGCGAGCGTTGCGAGTCGAGGACGGTGAGATAGCTGTCGATGCCCCGGTCGTAGCGGGCCTGGGACAGCCGGTAGCTGTCGCGGGTGGCTCCCACCAGGGCGGTCTGGGCCGCCAGCTGATCCGACAGGGTTCCCTTGGCGGCCAAGGCGTCGGCGACCTCGCGGAAGGCGCTTTGGATGGCCTTTTCGTATTGGGCGACGGCGATGTCGCGGCTGGCCTTGGCGCTGTCCAGGTTGGCGAAGTTCCGCCCCGCGTCGAAGATCGGCATGGTGATCTGCGGCACGAAGGCCCAGGCGCCCGAGCTGGCCTGGAACAGGGTGTCCAGGGTGAGGCTGGAAAAGCCCCCCGATCCGGTCAGCGACAGGACAGGAAAGAACGCGGCGCGGGCGGCGCCGATATTGGCGTTGGCCGCCTTCAACTGGTGTTCGGCCGAGACGATGTCGGGACGGCGCAACAGCACCCCGGAGGGCAACCCCACCGGCAGGTCTTCCACGAAGCGGACGGCGTCAAGGTCGCCGGCGACGGAGATCTTGGTTTCGTCGATGGGAGCGCCGACCAGCAAGGTGAGGGCGTTCTTGTCCAGATCGACCTGACGGATGTAGCGCGCCCGGTTGGCCCGTGCCGTCTCCACCGAGGAGCGGGCCTGGGCGACGTCGAGTTGCGAGCCGATGCCACGCTCGAAGCTGCGCTGGATCAGATCCAGGGATTTCACCCGGGTCTGCAGGGTCTCCTCGGTCAGGATCAGCAGCTTGCGGTCGCCCAGCAGGGTCAGGTAGGTGTTGGCCACCTCGGCCACCAGAGCGATCTGGGTGGAGGTGCGCGCCTCCTCGGTGGCGAGGTATTTCTCCAGCGCCTGCTCCTCCAGGCTGCGCAGCCGCCCGAACAGATCCAGCTCGAACGACGTCACGCCCAGATTGGCGTTGTAGCGCCGCGTGGTCGCCGCCTTCTGGGGAGAGGTGAGGGTGAGGGCCTTGGGGGTGCGCTGCTCGGTCTCGGACGCGCCCGCGTTGATGGTGGGCAGCAGGTTGGCCTCTGTCACGCGATAGGTGCCCTGCGCCACCGCGATGTTCAGCGCCGCCACCCGCAGGTCGCGGTTGTTGTCCAGCGCCTGCTGGATCAGCTGCCGCAGATTGGCGTCGGTGAAGAAGTCCTTCCACGCCACCTCGCCTCCCAGGGGCTTGCCGGCCTCGGCCGGGGCCTCCGCCTTGTAGGCGGGGCCTTGCGGCCAGGACTCCGGCACCGGCGAGTCCGGGCGCAGATAGTCGGGAACCAGCGAACATCCCGACAGAAGGGTCGCCGCGGCAAAGGTTGCGAGGATCGTTCTGGTCATTGTCGTCTCTCGATCATTGAGCGGAAGCCGCAATCAGGGATGAACCGGGGCGGTCGGCGAGGGCTTCTTGCCGAAGCGCCCCAGGACCACGACGAAGAACACCGGCACGAAGAAGATGGCCAGCACGGTGGCGCTGATCATGCCGCCCATGACGCCGATGCCGATGGCGTTCTGCGCCCCCGACCCGGCGCCGTTGGAGATGGCCAGCGGCAGAACGCCCAGGACGAAGGCCAAGGACGTCATCAGGATCGGCCGCAGACGCTGCTGCGCCGCCTCCAGGGTGGCCTCGACCAGCGAATGGCCCTTCTCGTACAGATCCTTGGCGAATTCGACGATCAGGATGGCGTTCTTGGCCGACAGGCCGATGGTGGTCAGCATGCCGACCTGGAAATAGACGTCGTTGGACAAGCCGCGCAAGGACACCGCCGCCACCGCCCCAATCACCCCCAGGGGCACCACCAGCATGACCGCGAACGGGATCGACCAGCTTTCGTACAGGGCGGCGAGGCACAGGAACACCACGATGATGGAGATGGCGTAGAGCGCCGGAGCCTGCGATCCCGCCAGCCGTTCCTCGTAGGACAGGCCGGCCCACTGATAGCCGATCCCCGGCGGCAGCTTCTTGGCGAGGTCCTCCATGATGGCCATGGCCTCGCCCGAACTGCGGCCGGGAGCGGGCGCCCCCATGATCTCGCGCGACGGCACGCCGTTGTAGCGTTCCAGCTGCGGCGAGCCGTAGGCCCAGCGCGCGCTGGTGAAGGTGGAGAACGGAACCATCAGGCCGGACGCGTTGCGCACCTCCCAGCGGTTGATATCCTCGGGCAGCATGCGGAAGGGAGCGTCCGCCTGGAGGAAGACCTTCTTCACCCGGTCCTGATCCATGAAGTCGTTGACGTAGGCCGAGCCCCACGCCGCCGACAGGGTGGTGTTGATGTCGCCCAGCGACAGACCCAGCGCGCTGGCCTTTTCCCGGTCCACCGCCACCCGGAACTGCGGCGTGTCCTCCAATCCGTTGGGACGCACCGCCACCAGGGCGGGGTTCTGCGCCGCCATGCCCAGCAACTGGTTGCGCGCCTGCATCAGCGCCTCGTGACCCAGGCCGCCCTGATCCACCAGTTGCAGGTCAAAGCCGGTGGCGTTGCCCAGTTCCGCCACGGCGGGCGGGGTGAAGGCGAACACCATGGCGGTCTTGACCTGGGACAGCGCCCCCATGGCCCGCCGGGCGATGGCGCCGGCCTTCTGCTCGGGCCGGGTGCGCTCGGACCAATCCTTCAGCTTGATGAAGGCCAGCCCCGAATTCTGGCCACGGCCGGAAAAGTTGAATCCAGCCACGGTGAACATGCTGGCGACATTGTCTTTTTCGGTATTGAGGAAGAAGTCCTCGGCCTTGACCAGAGCCTCGATCGTCCGCTCCTGGGTGGCGCCGGCGGGAGTGGCCACCTGCACGAACATGATGCCCTGGTCCTCGTCGGGCAGGAACGAGGTCGGCAGGCGCGAGAACAGCAGCGCCAGCGCCGCGAGAAGGATGCCATACGCGACCAGCGTGCGCCCGGACCGGCCGAGAACCCCCTGCACTCCACGGCCATAGGCGGAACGGCCGCGGTCGAAGATGCGGTTGAACCAGCCGAAGAAGCCCTTGGTCTCCCAGGCATGGCCGCGTTCCACCGGCTTCAGCATGGTGGCGCACAGTGCCGGGGTCAGAATCAGGGCCACCAGCACCGACAGCCCCATGGCCGAGACCAGGGTCAGGGAGAACTGCCGGTAGATGGCTCCGGTGGAGCCGCCGAAGAACGACATGGGCACGAACACCGCCGACAGCACCAGAGCGATGCCGATCAGGGCGCCGGTGATCTGGTCCATGGATTTGCGGGTGGCCTCGCGCGGCGGCAATCCCTCGTCGCTCATGACGCGTTCGACGTTTTCCACCACCACGATGGCGTCGTCCACCAGCAGGCCGATGGCCAGCACCATGGCGAACATGGTCAGGGTGTTGATGGTGAAGCCGAAGGCGGACAGGATCCCGAAGGTGCCCAGCAGCACCACCGGCACCGCGATGGTGGGAATCAGGGTGGCGCGGAAGTTCTGCAAGAACAGATACATCACCAGGAAGACCAGGACGGTCGCTTCCACCAGGGTCTTGACCACCTCCTCGATGGAGATCCGCACGAAGGGGGTGGTGTCGTAGGGGAAGACGGCCTCGACCCCTTCCGGGAAGAATTTCTTCAACTCGCCGAACCGGACCCGCACCGCTTCGGCGGTGTCGAGCGCGTTGGCGCCGGTGGCGAGCTTGATGGCGATGGCGGCGGCCGGCTTGCCGTTGTAGCGGGCGAGGGTTTCGTAGTTTTCCGCCCCGACCTCGATGCGCGCCACGTCCTTGAGGCGCACCTGCGAGCCGTCATTGTTGACACGCACCAGGATGTTGCCGAACTGCTCCGGCGATTCCAGGCGGCTTTGGGCAATGATGGTGGCGTTCAACTGCTGGCCGGCGACGGAGGGCAGGCCACCGATCTGACCGGCGGAGACTTCGGCGTTCTGGGCCTTGATGGCGGTGGTGATGTCGGTCACCGACAGCTTGTAGCTGACCAGCTTGTCGGGGTTGAGCCAGATGCGCATGGCATGCTGCGAGCCGAACACCAGGACCTCGCCGACGCCGGGCACGCGGCTGATGTCGTCCTGGATGCGCGAGACCAGGTAATCCGCCATGTCCGGGCCGCTCTTGCTGCCGTCCTTGGAGACCAGGCCGACCACCAGCAGGAAGTTCTTGGTGGCCTTGGCGACCCTGACGCCCTGCTGCTGGACTTCCTGCGGCAACAGCGGCATGGCCAGTTGCAGCTTGTTCTGCACCTGCACCTGGGCGATGTCGGGGTTGGCCTCGGGATCGAAGGTCAGCGTGATGGCGACGTTGCCGACGGAATCGCTGGTGGACGCCATGTAGCGCAGATGGTCGAGGCCGTTCATCTTCTGCTCGATCACCTGGGTGACCGAGTTCTCCAGGGTCTTGGCCGAGGCGCCGGGATAAAGGGTGCTGATCTGCACCGACGGCGGCGCGATGCGCGGATACTGCTCGATGGGCAGGCGCAGGATGGACAGCCCGCCTCCCAGCATGATGACGATGGCGATGACCCAGGCGAAGACCGGCCGGTCAATGAAAAAGCGCGGCATGACGGTCTCCGATCAGGGCTTGGCGGCGACAGGGACGGCGGCGGCGGGGACGGCGACGCGGACCTCGGTACCGGGACGGATCTTCTGCAAGCCCTCGGTCACCACTCGCTCCCCCGGTTGCAGACCGCTGTTGACGAACCACCTGTCGCCGAAGACCTGACCGACCTCCACCGGGCGGGGATTGACCTTGTTGTCGGCGCCGATCACCCAGACCACGGCCGCCCCGTCGGGGGTGCGGACCAGGGATTGCTGCGGCACCAGCAGCGCCTGTTCCCTCACCCCCTGCTCGACACGGGCCCGCACGAACAGGCCGGGATAGAGGTCATGGCGGGGATTGGGGAACACCGCGCGCAGTTGCACCGATCCGGTGGTGGGATCGACGGTGACGTCGGAGAATTGCAGTTGACCGGTGACCTCGTAGGGCTGGGTGGCACCGTCCAAGGTCAGGGTCACCGGCGCCTGGTCCGGCGCGCCCTGCTGCATCTGGCCGGAGGCCACCGCCCGGCGCAACCGCATCAGGTCGGAGCTGGACTGGCTGACATCCACGTAGATCGGGTCCAATTGGGTGACCGTGGCCAGGGGCGCCGCCTGATTGGCGGTGACCAGGGCGCCCTCGGTGACGTTGGACTTGCCGATGCGGCCGCTGATGGGGGCGTAGACCTTGGTGTACTCGACGTTGATGCGCGTCGTCTCGACGCCGGCCTGGGCTACCAGGATCTGGGCCTTGGCCTGGTCCTGGTTGGCGACGATATCGTCGTAATCCTGGCGCGAGACGGCGTTGATCTGGACCAGATCGGCGTAGCGGGCCGCCTTGGCCTCGATGGATTTGAGATTGGCCCTGGCCTTGGCGAGGTCGGCCTGGGCGCTGGCCATGGCCGCCCGGTAGGTGGCCGGGTCGATCTGGTAGAGCTGCTGCCCGGCGGTGACGTCGCTGCCTTCCTGGAACAGGCGCTTCAAGACGATGCCGTTGACCTGCGGCCGGACCTCGGCGATCCGGAAGGCCGCCGTCCGTCCCGGCAGGTCGGTGAACAGCGCGATCCGCTGGGGCTCGATGGTGATCGCCGCCACCTCGACCGGGGGAGCCTGCGGCGCTCCCGCCTGCTGCTTGCCGTCGCAGGCCGCGATGGCCAGGGCAAGAGACGCGAAGATGGTCAGCGAAATGGTTTTGGATCGGATGGACATCTTGCTATCCCTGGCTTGGCGGTATCGGTTCACGAGTCATGGACGACGGGCCGAAGTGTGTGTACCATACCGTACAGTTTAGTTTCTGGCAATGCGGTTTTCGGGGTCAGGGAAAGGTGTCCATGAGCGACGACGACAAAGTAGCCCCTTGCAGGCCGCAGGCCCGCGGACTGGCGCGGCGGCAGGCCATGCTTGACGCCGCCACCGAGCTGTTCCTGGAAAAAGGGTTCGAGCGCACCAGCCTCAGCGACATCGTCGACCGTTCCAAGGGATCGCGCAGCACCCTTTACGAACAGTTCGGCAATAAGGAAGGCCTGCTGCGAGCCATGGTCGAAGACGCCTGCTCCCGACTGTGGCAGGCGATCGGATCGCCCGCCGACACGCCGTCCTTCACCGAGGACGCGCTGGTGGAACTGGGGGTACGGTTCGTCCAGACGGCCCTGGCGCCCAACGCGGTGGCGGTTTACCGGATCGTCGTCGCCGAGGGCCACCGCGTCCCGGACATCGCCGAGTTTTTCTTCGACAGCGGTCCCCGTATCATCCAGCAGCGGCTGACCAATCGGTTCCGGACCGCGTCCGAGGCGGGGGAACTCGGCCGGGATGCCCCGGAGGTCATGGCGCAGGTCTTCCTGGGCGCCGTTCTCGGCGATCTCTATGTCCGCCAGACCCTGGGGCTGGCCCCCTGCTGTGGCGCGGCGCAGATCGAGGCCCATGTCCGGGCCGCCGTGCGGATCTTCCTGGACGGGGTCGGGCGGTCCATGGCGTAAGTTGGGCTCCCTTGATACCGGGCCGCGGCGGCACCATCTAAGGGGCTAACCCAAGGCCGCTCCATGACTCCGCTCACCACTTCCCTCGCCGAAGGCGATGCCCGTCGCATTGCCGCCATCCTCGCTCCCTACCGCGAACCGCGCCCGGCGCGGGCGGTGGCCGAACTGGCCTTCAGCGCCATCCCCTTCCTCGCCCTTTCGGGGGCGGCGCTGGCCGGCGTGCATTTCCTCGGCTGGGCCTTCCTGCTGCTGTCCCTGCCGGGCGGCGTCTTCCTGGTCCGGCTGTTCATGATCCAGCACGATTGCGGGCATGGCTCGTTCTTCCGGGGGCGACGCACCAACGACGCGCTGGGGCGGATGATCGGGGTCCTGACCTTCACGCCCTACGCCTATTGGCGATCCATGCATGCCCGCCACCACGCCACGGCCGGCAATCTGGACCGGCGCGGCAAGGGCGGCGACATCGACCTGCTCACCGTGGCCGAGTATCGCAGCCGGTCCCTCTGGCGGCGCCTGTCCTACCGCCTGAGCCGCAACCCGCTGGTTCTGTTCGGATTGGGTCCGGCCTATGTCTTCGTGTTCAAGCAGCGCCTGCCGCTGGGGCTGATGGGGGCGCTGCGCGAGGGCTGGCTCAGCGTCATGTCCACCAACCTCGCCATCGCCGGCCTGCTGGTCGCCGGCTCGCTGGTGTTCGGCACCGGCACCTTCCTCTTCGTGGAGATGACGACACTGCTGGTGGCCGCCACGATCGGGGTATGGCTGTTCTACGTTCAGCACCAGTTCGCGGCCACCGCCTGGGACCGCGACGGCGAGTGGGGCTTTTACCGCGACGCCATCGCCGGCAGCTCCCACTACGACCTTCCCGCCCCGTTGCGTTGGCTGACCGCCAATATCGGCATCCACCACGTCCACCACCTCGTCAGCCGAATTCCCAGCTATCGCCTGGGCGAGTGCCTGGCCCGCCTGCCCGAACTGCGCAACATCAACCGGCTGACCCTGCGCGACAGCCTGGGTTGCGCCCGTCTGGCGCTGTGGGACGAGCAGCGGCGCCGGCTGGTCCGCTTCGGCAATACCGGCGGCTGAGCGTCGCCCGTCACGCCAGCAGCCACACCACCACGGCGGCGAAATGGCACCCCGCCGCCAAGGCGACGCTGCCGTGCCAGACGGCGTCGTGATACCGCAGCCGGGTCAGGCGATGCACCGGCGCTCCCAGGGTGTAGATCGCGCCCCCCAGGGCCAGCAGAACCAGCCCCAGGACCGGCAGCCGCTCGATGACCACGTCGATCCGCACCAGCCCCAGCCAGCCCAGCAGGATGTAGAGCAGGATGCCGACCCGTCTGGCGCGACGCACCAACCGCAGCCCGATTCCCACCACGGCCAGCCCCCAGACCAGACTCAGCAGGACCATGCCTTCGCTCCCCCCGATCATCAGCAGGCAAAACGGCGTGTAGGTGCCGGCGATCAGCAGGTAGATGACGCAATGGTCGAGCAATTGGGCCAAGCCCTTGCGACGGGGGGAGGCGGTGGCGTTGAACAGGGAGCAGGCGAACATGGCGGCCAAGGTCGTGCCATAGACGGCGCAGGCCGGTACCGCGCCCGGTTCGGCCCGGCTGGCGGCGAGGACGACCAGCACCAGGGTTCCGCCCAGGGCCGCGACGAGGCCGGTGAGTTGAATGGCACGGTCGGCCCGACGCTCCGAGATCTTCACCCGACATCCTCCACAGCGCCCCAGGAAAGATAAAAGCCCAGCGAACCGACAGGTTCAACTGGGCTTTGGAATGGTGCCAGCGCAGGTGAACACGTTCAAGCGGGGCCGCTGACCGGCCTGACGCCGTCCTCCCGATCGACCCGGTTGCGGCCGCCTTCCTTGGCCCGGTAGAGGGCGTCATCCGCCCGTTTCACCAGGGCGGTCTCGGTGTCGCCGCCGTGGAACGCCGCGATGCCGAAACTGCTCGTCTTGCCGCCGACGACGGAGAAAGCATGCGCGGCAACGCTGGCCCGCATGCGTTCGGCAACGAGAGACGCCGCCTCCACATCCGTCTCGGGACAAAGAATGATGAATTCCTCGCCGCCCCAGCGGCCGACCACATCGGTGCCACGCGCCTCGCGGACCAGGATCGCGGCGAATTCCTGAAGAACGGTGTCGCCGACCTGATGCCCGTGGGAATCGTTGACCGACTTGAATTTGTCGATGTCGGTCAGGATGACCGTCATCGGGTTGCCATAGCGTTCGGCCCGGGCGATCTCGCTGGCGAAGGCCTCCTCCAGTCCCAACCGGTTGAGCAAGCCCGTCAGCCTGTCGGTGATCGCGATCTTCGCCAAGGCCTGATGCGCTTGCCGTAACTCCGCCGTTCGAAGGGCGACTTCCTCGCTCAGCCTCTCGTTATGGTCGACTTCGAATTCGTGCGCCGTGTAGAGCCGGCGATAGGCGTCGTTGAGGCCGTCGGCCAACACCGTCAGTTCATCGTGGGGCGTTCGCGGATCACGGCGCAGGGTGAACGGCGTGAAATCCTTGCTCGGCTCGAAAGACTTGGCGAACTCCGCCATCTGGGTGAGGTGGCGGGTGATCATCCCCGACGTCAGGAAGAGAATGCTGATGGAAATCACCAGCGATTTGACCGCTTGCGTCGAGAGTACGACGGCGATGCGGTTGATCGTACGACCATAAAGGTCGCGCAGATTGGGAGCGATGGAGATCCGTCCGACGACCACCGCATTGGTTCCCACATTGCGCCGCAAGGGAAATTCGATGACCTCCCGCGCGTCGAGATCAATCACCCCGGTCGTCAGTTCCGCCGATTGGTTGGGACCATACCGAACCGTCGCGCCCGCGACCCACGGCGAATGGCCGATGCCGTCAAGCTGCACCCGCAACCCGGCGGCATTGAAATTCCAGGCCGCGTCGGCCAGGCCCGGCAGCTGGTTTTCCTCGATGTAACGCATGGCGTGCTCAAGGTCGGACACGTCGCGCCGATAATCGGCAAACAGCTGCACGGACGTCGCCATCACCGCCATGACAGCGCTGATGGCCAGGATCCAAATCAGCATCCGTCGCGCCAAGCCGCGCGTCATGCCGGAAAGCCAGAAAGAATGGCGTTCGCGGTATCGATCCCATGACCGGCGATGGCGCATGGATGCTTACCTTGTTCGCGGTCGGAACGGCGAATTCCGGGCGAACACCTCCTCGAACCGCCGGGCGGCGGCCGGATCCAGCAGACGGGCCTCGGCCTCGACCCATTCCGGGCGCGTGCCGGCCTTGGCGACGATTTCATCGACCCGGTCGACGACCTTTCGCCCCCAGGGCCCCTTGGTGCAGCCCACATGTCCGATGACGTATTCGTCCAAGCCGGCGATGGGAAGGTATTCGAACTTCGCCGTGTCGGTCAGCTTCAGGGTTTCGCTGAACCAGTTGACCTCGTCCGGATAGGCGACGATGTAGTCGATCCAACCGGCGGACAACTGGCGGAACGGACCTTCGTCGTCGGCGCTGGTCTCGATGATGTGCTTCTGCCCGGCGCTTGCCTTCAACGCCGCCGAAACAACGGGAGGGTAGCCCCGCTTTTCCTGATACGTCGTCACCAGACCGGAATCCTTCATCAGGCGGCCAACATCGACGGCACCGTCGGCGTTCCGATAGGGGGCAAGGCGGGAAACCCGGTCGCTTCGCACGACGATATGATGGGGAAGCACGAATTCGACCGGGCCGCTGAAATCGACGAAGGCCTCGCGCTCCGGCGTCTTGAGCAGACTGGGATGGCAGACGGGCTGGCCCTGCTGCATCAATCCGAAGACGCGCGACATGCTGGAGGATTCCCTGCGGTGGGCGTATTCGGGCGTCCGCTCGGTGAGGTAGCGCAGAAAGATGTCCGCATAGCCCGTGCCTTGGCGCGGTCCGTGCGAAATGGTCACCGGCGGATAGTCCGGCAGCAGCCAGGTGACCGTGTTGTCCTCGGCCACCGCGTTGGCGCCCGGCGCGGCGATTCCCATCGCCACCACCGCCGCCCCGGCCAACCGGATCAGACCCGCCCGCATGTCAGGAACTCGTCTTGTTGTCATTGCCCCATCCATGACCATCCGCCTCGGCCCGATGAATTGTCCTTGCTTCGGATGCTGCCCTACTTCGACGGTATCCCGTTCAGGAATTCGCTGATGCCGGTGCGGATGAAGGTGTTTTCCGCGGAACCGGCCCCCTGGCAGCAGGCCATATGGCCCAGCTCCGACGGGATGTCCTGGACCTTGGCGCGCGGCAATCCCTGCAAGAGGTCGTCGGCGTCGCCCCGATAGGTCAACAGCCGGTCGGACGTGCTGCGCATCAGCAAGACTTTCGCCTTCACCCGCCGCAGGGCGCTCCCGGTGTTCCGGTAATACCTGGCGATATGGAACGTCTTCGCTGCGTCATAGCGATAGACCAGGCTTTTCGCATCCCAATTGTCCGCCCATTTCTGGCCGAGCGCGGCCGCCGCCGCCTCGCCGGCTTTCTCCGCATAGGCGTCGGTATACAGCCACGGGAAATAGAACTTCCCCGCGTCGAACAAGCCCTGCTTGGGATTGTCGCTGTAGGCGCCCCCCTGCCAATTCGGGTCGGCGAAGACTTTGGCCTCCATCCGCGACACCAGATCCTGACAGGTGGCATCGCAGCGAGAGGCCGGCACGATCAGGATCAGCGCCTTGGCGAAGGACGGCGTGTCGACGCCCAGTTGCAAGGTCTGGAACGCCCCCTGGGAGATTCCCGCGACGGCCAGCAGGCGCTTGATCTTGAATTCCTTTTGGACCAACTCGACTTCGGTGCGAACCATGTCGCGGACATCGTAGGGGGGGAATTCGTGTCGCGTCGTCACCGCCGGCGAGACGGAGCAGCCGCCGCCCAACGGGTCCGGCGTGATAATGAAGTGCTTGGTCGGGTCGAAGGCGTTCCCCGACCCGATGAGGTCATTCATGGAATTGCGGTCGCCGCTGGTGCCAGGCAACAGCAGGATCGCGTTGGACCGGGACGCGTTGAGGGTGCCGCGCGTCGTGTAGTAGATCGTCGTCTTGACGATCCCGGTACTCGTCTTGATCTTGAATTTCGAGCTGGCGAAATATGCCCCACCGTCATTGCAGGCGTCTCCGGCAAAGGCCGACTTCGCCGCCGGGAGCAGCAGGCACAGGAACAGCACAAATGATATTTTAGAAGCCAGTCGTGCCATGTCGAATCACCAATGATGGGGAGCATGCGACGATAGCAACGGGCGCCGGGGTGGTCAAATACCCTGGGCGGGCTCGCCGCGCTTTCAACCAAAGTGGAATAGCCCTGATCGTTGCCTCAACGCTTGAGGATTTTGGGCAGGGAGTTCCCCCAAAGCGTCGTCTCGGCGGGAAGAAAATTCTCGGTCATGCGCTCAATCTCTACTTGGGTGATATCATCATCACCCTGCCGACCGAACAGGACGACGTCATCACCGGAAACGGCTCCTGGGATGTCCGTCACATCGACCATGATGGTGTTCATGGTCACGCGCCCCATGACCCGCGCCCGCCGCCCCCGGATCAGCACGTCCGCCTGGTTGCTCAGGCGGCGGCTGTATCCGTCGGAATAGCCGACGGGAATATTGGCCAGCAGCGAATCGCGGGTCAGGGTCACCGTGCGGTCGTAACTGATGGTGTTGCCCTTGGGGTAGGGATTGACCGCGGCGACGCGCGACTTGAAGGTCAAGATCGGCGGCAGGTCGGGAGTCTGGGGGTGGAGGATTCCGTAAAGCGCCTGACCGGTGCGTACCATGTCGAAATGGGCCTCGGGAACGTTCAGCGCCGCGAAGGAATTGGCCGCATGCAGGATGATCCGGTCCTGGTCGAGGCGGGTGGCCTTGACCAGCCATTCGCAATCCGCCTTGAACCGCGCCACGCCACGGCAACAATCCTCCGTGTTCTCCTCCGGGAAATGGGTCATCAGCCCGACGATCTCGACGCCTTCGGTCTTGACGAAGGCGAGTGCGTCCTTGCGCCCCTGCTCGGTCGACAGCTCCATGCCGTTGCGGCTCATTCCGGCGGAGTTGAGCATGAAATGGACGCGAAGCCGCCGCCCCCGGCGCCGAGCCTCGGCCGCCGCCTGGCGAAGCAGGTCAAGATTGCCGATGCTTTCCTCCAGGTCGAAGGCGAACCCCGCCTTGATTTCCTCGATCTCCGCCGTGCGGATGCGCACCACCTTGCCGGTAAAGCCCCTGGCACGCGCCACGTGGGCCTCGTCGTTGCTGGTGATGCCGATCACCGGCACCCGCTCGGCGATCACCGCCGGCATCAGCAGACCGATGCCGTGGCCGTAAGCGTCGGCCTTCAGCACCACGCACAACGTGACGGAGGGCGCCAACCGACGGCGCACCGCGCGGATGTTCGCGGCGAATACCGCCCGGTCGATTTCAAGCCACCCATTGAGCCCGGGCGTTAAAGCATAGGATTTGTCCGTCGCGTTGAACGGAAGACGCGGCGCCGCCACGCCAATGGAGCTGCTGGCCGCAATGGCGGCACCTGCACCGAGTCCCCCCAGAACCGTGCGACGGTTGATGAGCATGATGCCCCCCTTCAGTTAACAGTTATGCGCACCGCTACACCCAACAGCCCATAACATTGCAATACGGATTGGACTGCTGTCGGCCCAGGGGGACACGCGGCTTAGTTTACAATGGTTGTATTTCATATTCCATGCGCTAAACACGCATTAGGAAGGCAGAGGAAAGAAACGCCGCTATCCTCCGGGTCGCCCAAAGGGGGGGCCGCAGCTTCAAGATTTTGGGTAGCGGCCGTAGCGGTCGGAAATAGTGGAACCGGATGTTTTCCACGGGTGGGGACCGTTTCTTGCCGAATGCCACCCAAAACGCCCCGGAAATGGTCAAGGGCCTAGCGGATGACCGCTAAGCCCTTGAAAAGAATGGTGCCGGCGAAAGGATTCGAACCCTCGGCCCGCGCATTACGAATGCGATTTTATTTTTGTAATAATGGCGAAATCCCTAGATTAAATTGACATCATGCAAATTTGTGGGCCAAAATTGGGCCAATTCTGGTTCAGGAGCACGCCCAATTGGCCCGCGCTAAAAAACTTCCGATCTTTGAGCGGTATGCCTCCGATGGTCGCTTCCTCGGCTACCGAGTTCGTATCCGCCAGCAGATCAAGGGTCAGGAGCCCGTGCAGATCCAAAGGCAATTCGATCGGATAGATGACGCCCGGACATTTGCTGTTGCCGAACTGGATCGAATCAATGCGGGGAAGGAGACTTATGCCGATCGCCGGGAGGCTGAATCCACGACCCTATCTGAGGCGCTTGACCGATACTTAGCCGAGGTAATTCCTGGCAAGAAGGGGGAGGTGCAGGATCGGCGCAGGGTCGAGGCATGGAAGCGTGACGCACTGGCATCCCGCTCCTTGGCATCGATCAAGGGCAAAGATCTGGCAAAATGGCGTGACGTGCGGGCGACCGCTGGAATTGCCGCCGGCACGATTCGGCGGGACTTGGCCGTCATTTCCCACTTGTTCACGGTTGCTGTGAAAGACTGGGGTATGGGGGGATTGGTCAATCCGGTCGAGAATGTGAGGCAGCCCAAGCCGGGGCGCGCACGTGATCGCAGGCTGGATAGCCACCTAGATGAAAACGGAAAAAGTGAGGGGGACCGCCTTCTGGCTGCGTGTGACGCATCACCTAACCCTTGGTTAGCCCCCATGGTGCGCATGGCCCTAGAGACGGCGATGCGGCAAAGCGAGTTGCTTGGCCTGAAATGGAAGGATGTCGATCTCGGTCGGAAGGTTGTGCACCTTGAGGACACCAAGAACGGAGAGCGCCGGGATGTGCCTCTATCAAGCGCGGCTGTCGATGTGCTGAAGGCCATTCCCCGCTCGGTTGATGGCCGGGTCTTCGCAGTCAGTCTGGGGCGCTTCAATGTCCAGTGGCGAAAGGCCCGCAAGGCAGCGGGCTGTACCGGGCTGCGTTTCCACGACCTTCGACACGAGGCAACCAGCCGACTTTTCGAGAAGGGGCTGAATCCCATGGAGGCGGCAGCAGTCACGGGCCACAAGAGCCTTTCCATGCTGAAACGCTACACCCATCTTCGGGCTGAAGATTTGGCAAGGAAGCTCGGCTGATGCCAACGGTTCTTCTGCTTGCGGGCTACCGCTTTTTCTTCTACAGCCTGGAAGGCACCGAGCCTCCACATATCCATGTCGAGCGGGGAGATGAAGTGGCAAAGTACTGGCTATCACCAGTTCAGCTTGCAGAATCTCACGGATTCCGCTCCCATGAACTAAACCGGCTGCGCGCCATGGTCATCGAGCATCGCGCTACTTTCCTGGAGGCATGGCATGTCCACTTTGGCGATTAGGTTCGATCCGACAGCCGTTGACGTGCTGGCCGATGGGGCTCTGTTGCGGGTTACCTTGGCCGATGGACGCGAATTGGCGGCACCGTTGGAATGGTTCCCGCGTCTGCGGGACGCCACTCAAGAGCAGAGAAATCACTGGCGGCTGATCGGCCGTGGTCAGGGCATCCGTTGGCCTGACGTGGACGAGGATGTCTCGGTCGCTAGCCTGCTGCGGCTGACTTAAAGGCGATTCGCATTTTGGTCGTGCCCCCAACCAAGGGGGAGAAGAAACGGTCCGTACCTATCCGGTTAATGCAGACGCCCGCTATATGTGGGGGGAGCGGGGCCGCATCGAGGCCGCCCATTCGGCCGCTCGTGATCCATAGCCGACATTGATCCAGCCGGAATTCAGTGGCCGGATTGCGCCCATCACGGTCGGTCCGAAGATTAGCGCCCATTCCCGATAGCGAAACTGAAAACATAGCTCGATGGCTCTAGGCGGCCTTTGGCCCTCCCCGTCTCGGTCGGGGCATTGGCTTTTCATCGCCCGAGTCCGCGCTCCAGCAACTGCTTATATTTTCCTCTTGGCAGATTTCGGCAAATTCGTCGCCGCCGAAGACGCGCGTTTTGGCTAGATTCTCCGGGGTGACGTTCGATCCCGCCGGATTGAGGCGCCACCCTTTAAAATAGAGTTTGTCACCTTCTTCTACGGCACTCGGATTAACCGGCAATTCGTGTGGCTTGGGTTGGGTTTTGGTTGCCCTCGTTCTGATCTGCCCGCTGTCTCGAAATTCTTCCAGGAAGGCCTGCCGGCTGTAGGGATTGGCGGCGTTGAATTGCAGGCCGAGCGCTTTGCACAATTGAGCGAAGGCATCCCGGTCAATCTGGTATGGATCGACCGCAAAACCAGGCAAGACATCCAACATGAAGAAGATGTTGCGGTCCTTACACCCAAACAACAGCTTAAACGGGGTGCGATCAATCAAGAATGCGACAGAAAGAGTGACCGCATTCCGCTTGTGGACGGTGTAGTCGAAGTGGCGCGCGACAATTACGGTGGCCGGTCAGCGACAATTAGGATGACCGGTATGAGACACCGTCGAGTAGCACCTATACCGCTATCACAAGCAAGCATTGCTCAGCAATAAGGAAGTGCAGCGACAATTACGGTAATT
>NZ_CAINTR010000163.1 GCF_903853455.1 uncultured Magnetospirillum sp. | reverse complement strand
GGTCTCCAGTCGGGGCTCCGCCCCTCCTTACGTCCGGCCCCAGCGGGCAATCATACCGGCCATCATAGTTGTCGCTCAACCGGCCAAGATAATTGTCGGCGGCGAGTATCCGCCCCGGCTTTCGGACAGGGTGGGCGCAGGCTATCTGGTTAAGGCGGCACCTTCAGCAGGTTGAATTAGGAAGAGGGATAACTCATGCGTCTGGCTGACATTGGCATCTCGGGCAAGATCGGGATCATCGTCGCCGTGATGGCGACGGCCACACTCATCGTCGCCGCCGTCGGCTATATGGGATTGCACGAGGTCACCGAGGATGCCGCCCTCATCGGCAGGGCCGGAACGGCCGGCGTGCTGGGCGCCCGCATGAACCAGAACCTCATCACCATGAACCGGGCGGAATACCGCATGGCGGCCGCCCAGGGAGAGACCGAGGAGGCGGCAGTGGTCCTGACCACCAACGCCAAACAGTTCGATGACCGTATCGCCACCCTGGAGGCCAACCTGAACGGTGGCAAAGGCGACCTGATCAAGGAGGTTCGCCAAGCTTACGGCGTCTACCTTCAGGGCACCGCCACGACCATCGAAACAGCCCGCAAGCACAAGGATAACGGGTTGGATGCCGGGCGCGCTGAGATCATGGACGCCGTCCATCAGTCCCGCGCCCGCACCAACACCTTGAACGAGAAAGTGAAACTGCTGGTGGACAGCATCCAGCAGGATTCCGACACGCTCAAGCACGACGCCGAGCGACAGGCGGCCTTCTTGTCCACACTGATGATGGCTGTGTCGCTGCTTGGTGTCGTCATAGGCGTCGGCATCGGACTGCTGGTCTCCCGCCTGGGACTGATTCGCCCCATTGAAGCGGTGGTCACCAACCTCAAGGACCTCGCCGCCGGCAATCTGGATACCCAGATCGCGGGAACCGACCGCAAGGACGAAATGGGCGAGATCGGACGCGCCGCGTTGATTTTCCTGGAAAACGCCCGGCAAGCGGACAAGCTGCGCGCCGAACAGGCCGCCGCGCAGATGGCACGCGAAAAGCGGGCGCAAGCGATCGAAGCCCTGACCTCGGCCTTTGACCGCGATGCTTCGGGAGTGCTGGAAACGGTATCGGGCGCCGCCACCGAAATGGAGGCAACCTCCCAAGCCATGTCCGCCAACGCCGACCAAACCAATCGCCAGGCCAGCATCGTCGCCGCCGCCACCGAGGAAGCGTCCAGCAGCGTCGGGACCGTCGCCACCGCCGCCGAGCAGTTGTCGGCCTCCATTCGCGAGATCAGCCAGCAGGTGGCCCATTCCAGCCGCATTTCACGAGCGGCGTCCGAGGAAGCCGACCGTACCAACACCACCGTCCAGGGCTTGGCGGAGAGTTCAGCCCGCATCGGCGAGGTGGTGAACCTCATCAACGACATCGCCAGCCAGACCAATCTGCTGGCCTTGAACGCCACCATCGAGGCCGCCAGGGCCGGCGAGGCCGGCAAGGGTTTCGCCGTGGTCGCCAACGAGGTGAAGTCGCTGGCCAACCAGACCGGCAAGGCCACCGAGGAAATCAGCGCCCAGATCGGCGCGGTGCAGGCCTCCACCAAGGACGCGGTCGAGGCCATCCGCGGCATCGTCGGACGCATCGACGAGATCAACCAGATCGCGACCGCCATCGGCTCAGCCGTCGAGGAACAGTCGGCCGCCACGGGTGAAATCGCCCGCAACGTCCAACAGGCAGCCTCCGGCACCGAGGAAATCGCCGCCAACATCTCCGGCGTGACCCAGGCCGCATCGGAAACCGGTTCCGCCGCCCAGCAGGTGCTGGATTCCGCCGGCGCGCTGGCCCGTGAGGCATCGGGGCTGAAGGCGGTGGTCAATAAATTCCTCCGCGACGTCCAGGAGGCCTGATCGCAGTCCCGATGAAGCGGACTCATCGGGACTGGCCATCAAGCATCACAGCAAATCCGGCATCTCCTTGGCCAGGGGCTGACGCTCGGCGGTGAAGCTGCCGCTCAGCGCGAAGCCCAGGGGCTGGCCGTCGGCGCCCACGAACAGCGCCTTGCGATCACGCCCCTCGCCACTGACCACCCACTCGCCCGTGGCCCCCGGAACCGGCGGGCAGACCGCCACCGGCAACGCCGGAGTCTTGACCACCACCGGCAGCGCCGGCAGCGACAGCGCCGTCTCGCGCCCCGCCAGGGTGGCGGCCAGCGCCTTGGCCTCGGCCATCAGCGGCAACACGAAGGGCAGCGGCCCGGCCTCGGTCTGGGCGCAATCCCCCAGGGCGAAAATGGCGGGGTCGGAGGTGCGAAGCCAACGGTCGACGACGATACCCTTGTCCACCACCAGCCCCGCCGCCGCCGCCAGGGCGGTACGCGGCACCAGTCCGATGGCCGACAGCGCCTTGTCGAACGCCACCACGCTGCCATCGTCCAGCACCGCCTTGCCCGGATCCAACCGGGTAATGGAGCGGCCGAGACGGAAGGTGACGCCGATCCCGCCCAGGGCGGTGGCCAGTTCCTCGCCCAGTTCCCGGGGCAGCAGGCGGCCGAGCGGCCAGGGGGCGGGATCGACCACCGTCACCCTTTGACCGGCGGTGGTGAGATCGTTGGCGAACTCCGATCCGATCAACCCCGCCCCGATCAGCAACACCCGCCCCTGAGGGACGAGGCCGTCGCGCCAGGCGGCGTAATCGTCAAGATCGTTGACGGTGTGAACCGTGACCTCCTCCGATCCCTCCACCCGGTAGGGGCGCGGGTCGGCGCCCATGGCCAGAACGAGACGGCCATAGGCAATGGCTTCGCCACTGCCCAGCACCACCCGCTTGGCCGCCCGGTCGATGGCGGTAACCCTTTGGCGGGTCACCACCGTCAGACCCAGTTCCCCCTCCATCTGGCGGGCGGTCTTCTGCGCCAGGGCCTGGACGTCCTTGCCCTGGGCAAAGGCCGCGGACAGCATGGGCTTGCTGTAGAGCTCGCCACCATCGGCGGTGACCATCGTGATGGCCACCGCTGGATCGAGCCGGCGAAGCTCGCGGGCCAGGGAGTACCCCCCCAACCCGCTGCCGATGATGACGATGCCGGTCATCGCTCAGCCCTCCTGGAGTTCGAAGTCGGATTTGGACACGCCGCAATCGGGGCAGCACCAATCGTCGGGGATATCCTCGAAGGCGGTGCCGGCCGGGATGCCGTCCTCGGGCATGCCGATGGCGGGGTCGTAGACGAAGCCGCAGACGACGCAGACATATTTCTTCATGGCTTGGCTCTCCTCTTCCGGGGTTTCAGGCGCCCTTATAGGCATTGAGGGTGTCGCAATAGTGATTGGCATGCCGCTCTTCCACCTTGGCCAGGGCGGCGAAGCGCTTGGCGGCGGTCGCGAGGATCTTGGCGAAGCGCTCGGCGTGCTCCTTGGACTCGGCGATCTGCCCGTCCATCTCGGTGACAGCGGCGCTGTTGCCCTCACGCTCGGCCAGGTGACGGAACCGCGGATACATTTCGGTGTACTCGTAGGTCTCGCCGTCGATGGCCATCTGCAACATCGTTTCCACCGTCAGTTCGTCCTTGGGGTAGAGCAGTTCAAGATGGCCGAAGGCGTGCGCGGTTTCCTGCTCGGCGGTCCGCTCGAACACTTCGGCGACCTCGACCGCCCCCAGCTCGCGCGCCCGGCGGGCGAAGTAGAGGTATTTGCGGTTGGCCATGGACTCGCCGGCGAAGGCGGATTCCAGGTTCTGGATGGTCGGAGATGTGGTGTCGTGTGCCATGGGTGTGTCTCCTTGGGTTGATCCGATGGAGAGACTGTACCGAAAGGAACTTATCGACTGAAATTGGTAATAATCGTTTTTAAAATCGACTAAGTCGATTTTTATGGCTTGGCCGGGCCGCCCTTGCGGGCGTCGGTGGAGCTGCCATCGTCGAAGATGTTGAACAGCTTGCGCAGAAAGCCGGGGGTCAGCATGGACAGCGGATTGACCACCACGCTGGGATCGGCGGTCGGTCCCTTCATGCTGTAATTGAAGGCGATGACGCCGCCGCCCTTGTCGCCGCCGGTGATCAGCCAGCCCAGCACCGGGATGTTGCCCAGGACGCTGTTGAAGACATAGGCGGGAACCACGGTACCTTCCAGCGCCATCTGCGAGCGGTCCAGGTCGATCTGGCCCTTGGCGGTCAGCCCCAGCGCCGCCCCCCAGGCACGGCCGTCATGTATTTCCAGCAGGCCGTCGCCGAGGGTGAAGGGCACGTCCAGCGACGAAAATCCGACGCCCTCGCCCTGGAGGACATCGACTATTCCGGTCATGGCCACCACCGTCAGCAGACGCGCCAGGGCGGGAGCGTTGCGGACATAATAATCCGAGACCTTGAGGGTGCCGACGAAGGGCTGTTCCTTCTTGGAATCATCGATATAACCGTCCACCGACAGCACGCCGCCCGACATGCTGCCATAGACATCAAACGCCCGGAACACCGCGCCGGCGTCGTCGGAACTGGCGGAGAAGGTCCGCCGCTTGGCGGCACCCGGCTGAAGCGACGCGCTGAACGTCTTGTTGCCCGGCAGCGTGCCCTTGAGGGTCAGGCTGCGCCAATCCTCGGAATCGCGTTGGAGGCTGGCCGAGGCGTTGGTCAGCGCCCCCTTTTCCGACAGCCACATGGTCTTGACGTTGGCCGTCACCGCCATGGGGGGCGGTTTGTCCTGGTCGCTCCGCGGCTCGCCGCCTTTCTGGGTCTCGTCGCGGCCCAGGGTCGGCTCTGCGTCGAAGCTGGCCCCCTTGAAGGCGATGTCGAGACCGCCCTTTTCGGGGCGAAGCGCGATGCTGCCGTCACCGTTGGTCCGGCCGTAGCTCAGCTTGGCGAACTCGACCCGCCGCGCCGCGCCCTCGGGGGTGAACGCCACCGATCCCCGCGCATCCAGGTCTCCGGCAAGCACGGTGAAGCTCGGCACCGCGGCGATCACCTTGCGATCAAGGCGGACCGAGACCTCGGCGGCACCGGGTTTGCCCGGTTCCTTGTTCCATCCCAGTCCCGGCAACTGCATGCGCGCGGTCGCCAGGTCGATCTTGGCCTCGATGCTGCCCTTTCCGCCGTCGGCGAAGGTGGCGGTAACGTCGGCGGCGACCGGCCCCGCCACGAACGGCGCGACGAAAGGCGCGCCGTCGAGGCCAAGCTCCTTACGCTGGGCCTCGCTCATCGCCGGCGCCTTCAACTGGTAGCGGCTGCGGAACGGCACGCCCTTGGCCGAGAAATTTTCGCGCCAGACCAGGGTGCCGTCGATGCTGCCCAGAACCACCGGGCCGGTGGCGTCCAGGCCCTTCGCGTCAACGTCGAGGACAAGGGTGCCGCCGTTGAGGTCGAGCCCCATCATCACCTTGGGGATGGTGACGCCCTTGACCGTGGCGTCGGCCTTGATGCCCACGTCGTCGAGCCGCAGCGTCTTGAGCAGCGGGAATTTGAAGCGGACCTTGGCCACGGCATCGCCGCCCACCTTGTCCGGCGCGATCCCCAGCGCCTGGGCATAGCGCAGCGGCGGATTGTCGATCAGTCGCAGCGCGTCGGTGGCCGGTCCATTGATCCCCAGTTCGATGTCGGCGAACTGGGTGTCCTTGTCGAGTCCGGTCAGGCTGACGGTGCCGTCCTTGAGCCTGAGGCCGTACAACTCGCCGGCCTTCAGCGCGATGCGGAAGCTGTGGGCGTCGAAGGTGCAGTCCGCCGCCACGTTCCTCGCCACCGGCATGGGGTGCAGGTAGTCGACCGTGACCCCTTCGGGGTGAACCTCGCCGCCGAGGTGGTCGATCACCACGTCGTCGAACCGCCCGGAGGGAGACCGCGCCGACAGGGTGATGCTGGCCTCGCGGACCACGCCCTTGGACAGGTTGGGAACCACCCAATCGCGCGCATCCTGGGCCAGCCCCACCGGCCACAGGTCGCGCACCGAATCCACCGGCGTGTCGCGAATGCTGCCCTCGGCCTTGATGACGGTCTCGCCGCCCAGGCCGTCGGCCACCGCCGCCAGGGTCACGGTCGGCCCGCCCAGATCGATCCGCATCTCGGTCAGGTCGAGACGGGTCATGGCATGGCTCAGTTCGCCGCGCAGCGCCGCCGAAGCAACCTTGTGCCGGGCGTTGAACGGCGCCGGCAGATCCAGCGAGCCGGCACCGCCCGACAGGTCGAAGGCCAGCTTCTCGACCGCGCCGGTTCCGCTCAGACGGCCCTGCACGGTTCCGGCCAGCGGCATGTCGATCACGCCGAGCTGGGCCATGGGTCCGCCGAACCGGGCCAGCACAGCCGGCCGGAAGCCCGCCAGCCGCAACGTGGCGTCCACCGCCCCATCGGCCTTGTGGTAGGCCGCCTCGATCAGCAGGTCGCCCTTCTCGCCGGCTAGGTCCAGTCCCGCCTTGCCGGACGCGACGACCCCATCGACGACACGACGGATGGAAACCTCGGCGCTGGGCGCGTGCCAAGTGGTCCCCAAGGCCTGATCCTCGATCATGATGTCGGCGTTGCGGATGCTGAGAACCTGAAGCGCGCGGCCCGGCTTGGCCGAATCGGGCGCGCCCAGCATGGCGTCCTTCAGCGCATTCACCACCACCCCGGCATCGGTGGGGGGCTCGGCCTCGCCCTCGGCGCCGCCGATTCCCCATTGCAGCGCCCCGCCCGCATCGCGCCGCAGCCGCACCCGCAGCCCTGAGAGGCGAATGGAATTGGGGGCGATCTCGCCGCGCAGCAGCGCCCGGCCGCTGAGGCTGAGCGCCATATCCGGCACCGAGGCGATGGGCTGGTCGCTGCCGGCCAGATAGGCCCGCACGTTGACGGCGTGGATTTCAAGCATGCGGTCGCCACCGCCCGCCACCAGGATCGTGGCGTCGAGCTTCACCGACAGCGAACCATCCTTGGCGGTCAGCGCCTGCTCGATATAAGGTGTGAGGAACTCAAGCGCGATCGGCCCGGAGTTCAGCCGCAGGACGAACACAGGGATCGCGATCAATAGGCCTGCCAGGACAGCCCCGATAAACTGGAACAGACTCCTAACGGCGCCGTGGACCACTCGCTCGCACCTCCATGTTCCCTTGACCCTCGATCCCGCATTCAGCAGTGTGCAAGCAACCACAACGCTAGGGGCCGCACAAGGTGAGTTTTCCACTCGACGACGGTTTCTTCCCTATTGTCGCCGACGGCAATCGCGCCGCGGTCGGCCTGTCGCGCTGGCTTGAGGCCGCCGACGGGACCGATGATTCCGATCTGGCCGCCTTCATGCGGACGGCTCCCGAGCAACCGGTGATCGGCCGACTGCTGCGCGGCGTGTTCGGCAACAGCCCCTTCCTCACCCATTGCCTGGAGAAGGAACCGGCTCTGCTGCGGCGGATGCTGGACAGCGGCCCCGATGCCGCCTTCGACCGGCTGATGGACGATCTGCGGGCCGAATTGGCCGAGGAAACCGATCTCGGCCGTCTGATGACCAGCCTGCGCACGGTCAAGCGCCGCTGTTCCCTGCTGGCGGCCATGGCCGACCTGGGAGGGGCCTGGACGCTGGAGCAGGTGACCGGTTCGCTGTCGCTGCTGGCGGAAACCGCCATCCGTCTCGCCATCCGCTTCCTGCTGCGCCGCGAGGCCGAGCGCGGCACCCTGCGGCTGGCCCATCCCGAGGACCCCGAGCGCGGCTCCGGCCTGATCGTGCTCGGCATGGGCAAGCTGGGCGGGCGCGAGCTGAACTATTCCAGCGATATCGATCTGATCGTGTTCTACGACCACGAAAAGATGGTCTATAGCGGGCGCAAGAGCATTCAGGAATGCGTCATCGCCCTGACCAAGGATCTGGTGCGGATTCTCGACGAGCGCACCGCCGACGGCTACGTCTTCCGCACCGATCTCCGGCTGCGGCCCGACCCCGGCTCGACCCCGCCCGCCGTGGCGCTGGTGGCGGCCGAGGCCTATTACGAGGGCTTCGGGCAGAACTGGGAACGCGCCGCCATGATCAAGGCGCGGCTGGTGGCCGGCGATTCCGAGACCGGTGCCGCCTTCCTCCGGTTCCTCCGCCCGTTCATCTGGCGCAAGTCGCTGGATTTCGCCGCCATCCAGGACATCCATTCCATCAAGCGCCAGATCAACGCCCACAAGGGCGGGCGCACCATCGCGGTGGCCGGCCACAACATCAAGCTGGGGCGCGGCGGCATCCGCGAGATCGAGTTCTTCGTCCAGACCCAGCAATTGATCTGGGGCGGCCGCGAGCCCGAGATGCGGGTCGCGGGCACTCTTGCGGCGCTGCACGCCCTGGCGGCGGCCGGCCATGTGGATTGCGGCGTGGTCGAGGATCTGTCGGCGGCCTATTTCTACCTGCGCAAGCTGGAGCACCGCTTGCAGATGGTCGACGACAAGCAGACCCAGACCATGCCAAGCCATCCGGCCCAGTTGGCCGAGATCGCCGCGTTCATGGGCCATGCGGAGTTCGAGACCTTCGCCGCCGAGTTGACCGGCCACCTTCAGACGGTGGAAAAGCACTATGCCCGCCTGTTCGAGGACGCCCCCGCCCTGGGAGCAAGCGGCAATCTGGTGTTCACCGGCGGCGAGAACGACCCCGAGACCGTCCAGACCATCACCGGGATGGGCTTCGGCAACGCCGAGGCGGTCTGCTCCACCATTCGCGGCTGGCACCATGGGCGGGTGCGCGCCACCCGCTCGACCCGCGCCCGCGAACTGCTGACCGAGCTGACGCCGACTCTGCTGGCGGCGTTGGCAACCACCGCCGCGCCCGACGAGGCCTTCATGCGGTTCGACGGATTCCTGGGATGCCTGCCGGCCGGGGTGCCGCTGTTCTCGCTGTTCCACGCCAATCCGTCGCTGCTGGACCTGGTGGCCGAGATCATGGGCGACGCGCCGCTGCTGGCCGAGCATCTGGCACGCCACCCCAGCTTGCTCGACTCGGTGTTGCAGGCCCGGTTCTTCGAACCGCCGCCGCCGCAAGCCGCGTTGCAGGCCGAGTTGGACAAGGCCCTGGCCGAAGCCGACACCTTCGAGCAGGTGCTGGACATCTCGCGGCGCTGGACCAACGACCGCAAGTTCCAGGTCGGCGTCCTGACCCTGCGCAACACCATCGAGGCCACCGAAGCCGCCCGCGCCCTGTCCCACGTCGCCGCCGCCGTGCTGGCCCGGCTGGGACCGCTGGTGGAGGCGGAATTCGCCCGCACCCATGGCCGGATCGCCGGCGGGGCCTGGGTGATCCTGGCCATGGGCAAGGCGGGCGGCCACGAGATGTCGGCCACCTCCGACCTCGACCTGATCCTGGTCTACGACGCCCCGCCGGACTCAGAGGAGTCCGACGGGGCGCGCCCGCTGGCGCCTCCCACCTGGTTCGCCCGCCTGACCCAGCGCATGGTCAACGCCCTGACCGCCAAGACCGGCGAGGGAACGCTGTACGAGGTGGACATGCGGCTGCGGCCATCCGGCAACGCCGGCCCCATCGCCTCCAGCCTGGAAGCCTTCCGCCGCTATCAGGAGGAAGCCGCCTGGACCTGGGAGCACATGGCGCTGACCCGCGCCCGGGTGGTGGCCGGCGATACCACCCTGGGCCAAGCGGTCGAGGCGATCATCGGCGCCACCCTGAAACGGCGGCGCGACCCGGCCAAGCTGGTGCTCGACGTCGCCGACATGCGCGAACGCATGGCCAAGGAGCACAAGGCCACCTCGCCGTGGGAGGTCAAGCATCGGCGCGGCGGGCTGGTGGACATCGAATTCGTCGCCCAGTATCTGCAACTGGCCCATGCCGCCGACCACCCGGAAATTCTCAGCCCCAACACCGCCGAGGCGCTGGACAACGCCGCCGCCTGCGGCGTGCTGGAGCGATCCGACCGGGATGCCCTGGTCGAGGCGCTGCGGCTGTGGTCGGCGGTTCAGACCGTGCTGCGCCAGACCATCGCCGGCGGCTTCGATGAAGCCACCGCGCCGCGCGGGCTTCAAGATGTCTTGGTCCGCGCCGCCGGCCTGACCGATTTCAAGAGCCTGACCGACCGCATGGACGACTGCGCCAAGGAAGCCCATGACGTGTTCGTCCGATTGGTGGACGAACCGGCTCAGGCCGTTCGCAATTCCCAACCCCACGAGGTATCCCCATGACGACCGAAATCGGCAAGCCCGCCCCCGCCTTCGCCATGGACTGCGACGACGGCAAGACCAGTCTGGCGGAGTATGGCGGCAAGATTCTGGTGCTGTACTTCTACCCTAAGGACGACACGTCGGGCTGCACCAGCGAGGCCAAGGCCTTCCGCGACGCCATCGAAGCCTACCGTGCCGCCGGGGTGGCGATCCTGGGAGTGTCCAAGGATTCGGTGGCCAGCCACGCCAAGTTCCGCGCCAAGCACGAATTGCCATTCCGCCTGGGCTCCGACCCCGAGGGAACGGTGTGCGAGGCCTATGGCGTGTGGAAGAAGAAAAGCATGTACGGCCGCGAATACATGGGCATCGAGCGCTCCACCTTCCTGATCGACCGGGACGGCGTGGTGCGGGCCGAATGGCGCAAGGTCAAGGTCACCGGCCACGCCGACGCGGTCCTCGCGGCGGCGAAGGCCCTATGACGGCCGTGACTACGGCCGCGCGGCTCGTGCCGCGAAAGCCAAGCCGCCGGAGGCGGCGCCCGGCGATTGAGGGCTCATCATCATGACGACCTTATCGGAAGCTGCCTGCGCCGTCCTCGCCACCGCCGATCCGCAGGAGAAGTGCCGCCTTACCCGCGCCTTCTCCGAGGACTGGACCAGCGGGCGCATCGCCGCCATCGGCGCCACTCCGCCGCCCGCCCGGCCGGCGCGGCCGGACCGGCCGCAACTGCTGCCGTTCAAGGAGATGCCCCGGCGTTCCTATGGCGGCGACCGCGGCCGTATCAGCCTGATCCACGCCCTGGCCCATATCGAGCTCAACGCCATCGACCTCGGCTGGGACATCGTCGCCCGCTTCACCCATGAGGACCTGCCCAAGGAGTTCTACGACGACTGGGTGCGGGTGGCGCTGGACGAGGCGCGGCATTTCGAGATGCTGGAAGACCTGCTCAACCGGCTGGGGGCCAGCTATGGCGACCTGCCGGCCCATGACGGGCTGTGGCAGGCGGCGGAAAAGACCGCCGACGACCTGATGGCCCGCCTCGCCGTGGTGCCCATGACCCTGGAGGCGCGCGGCCTCGACACCACGCCGGCCACCATGGACAAGCTGTCGCGCAACGGCGACACGCTGACGCCGCCGGCGCTGGACGTGATCTTCCACGACGAGATCCACCACGTCGCCGCCGGGGTGCGGTGGTTCAGCTTCATGGCCGAACGGCGCGGCCAGGAGGGCGAGGCCGCCTTTCACGCCTGGATGGCGGATCGCTACCCCGCCGGCCTCAAACCCCCGTTCAACCACGAAGCCCGCGCCGAGGCGAAATTTCCCCGCGACTGGTACGAAAAGCTGGCGAGAACCTCTTAATTACCCCCCCGTCCAGCCGCCACCCATGGCCTTGTAGAGCCCGACCACCGCCTGAAGCTGAAGCAGCCGGGCCTGGGCCAGGGCGTCCTGGACGGTGAACAGGGTCTTCTGGGTGTTCAGCACGGTGGTGATGTCGACGGTGCCGCCGGCCATCAGCGACTGGGCGATCTCGAAGGCCCGCCGGGCGGTGGCTTCGGCCACCCGTTGCGCCTCCACCTCCTCCGAGGTCTTCTCCACCGCGATCAGGGCGTTCTCCACATCGGAGAAAGCCGAGGCCACCGCCTTGCGGTAGGTCTGGGACAACTCGTCCCAGCGGCCGCGCTTCTGCTCGATGGTCCCGGAGATCTTGCCGCCGTCGAAAATGGGCTGGGTCACCGACGACGCCACCGACCACAGCAGGCTGGCATGGGTCATCATCTTGGCGAGGTCGACGCTTTGGAAGCCTCCCTGACCGGTCAGGCTAATGGACGGGAACCAGGCGGCACGCGCCACGGTGATGTCAGCATTGGCGGCGCGCAGATTGGCCTCGGCCGACTGCACGTCGGGGCGGCGGTTCAGCAGTTCCGACGGCAGCCCCGGCGCCACCGCCGGAATGGCCAGCCCCGCTAGGCTCTCGGGCACCAGGGCCAGATCCTCGGGTAACCGACCGGTCAGGATAGCCAGGGCGTTGAAGTCCTGGCGCATCTGCTGTTCCAGCGGCGCGATGGTGGCGCGCTGGTTGGCGACGACGCTTTCCTGCTGCGCCACATCCAGCGAAGTGGCGGTGCCGGCGGCCATGCGGTCGGTGAAGACGCTGAGCACGCTCTCGGCGTTGGCGACGCTTTCCCGCGCCACCCGCAGCCGTTCCTGGAGTCCCAGGATGTCGAAATAGGTGGTGGCGATACTAGACTGAACGGTCAGCATAACCGTCTGCTGGTCGAAACGGCTGGCCTGGGCCGCCGCCTCGGCTGATTCCAGGCCGGCGGCGTTCTTGCCCCAGAAATCGATCTCGTAGCTGGCGTTCAGCAGGGTATTGGTCGAGGCGGTGTATCTGGGCTTGGGCCCCGGGCCGTTGGAAGACGACGACGACGACGACAGCGACGCTGCCGTGGATGCGCGCGCACCGTTGGAACCGCCGCTGCCCGACAGCGAGGGCAGCAGCGGCGCGCCCATGATCGCCACCTGGGCGTCGGCCTGACGCACCTTGGCCACGGCGATGGCCAGGTCGAAATTGCTCTGCTGCCCCTGGCGCATCAGGTCGTCCAGCCGGGCCGAGCCGAAGCGCCGCCACCAGTCGGCCGATGGCCATTGCGCCCGCACGGTCGGCGGCGCGGCGTTCTTCCAGACGGCCGGCGGCTTGGTGTCGGGCTTGACGAACGGATCGCCGATCGAGCAGCCGGCCAGCGCCAGGATGGCGGCAAGAAGAATTACGGGTCTCATCAAGACTTTACCTCCACCGGCCGTTCGCGGCGCGTCTTCCACCATCGGGACAATCGGGCGAACTCCAGATAGACCACGGGCGTGGTGTACAGGGTCAACATCTGCGACAGCAGCAACCCACCGACGATGGCGATGCCCAGCGGCTGGCGCAGCGCCCCGCCGGGACCGCTGGCCATGGCCAACGGCACCGCCCCCAGCAAGGCGGTGAAGGTGGTCATGGTGATGGGGCGGAAGCGGGTACGGCAGGCGTCGAGGATGGCCTCGCGCGGCGACGCCCCTCGCCTCTCCGCCTCGATGGCGAAATCCACCATCAAGATACCGTTCTTCTTGACGATCCCCATCAGCAGGAAGACGCCGATGACGCTGATCAGGGTCAGCTCGGTGCCGGTGGCCATCAGCGCCAGCAAGGCCCCGATGCCGGCCGAGGGCAGGGTCGAGATGATGGTCAGCGGATGCACGGTGCTTTCGTACAGCACCCCCAGCACGATGTAGATGGCCAGCAGGGCGGCGCCGATCAGGATCGGCTGGTCGGCCACCGAGGCGGCGAACACCTTGGCGCTGCCGGCGAATTCCATATGGATGCCGGCGGGCATGCCGATGCTGCTGGCCGCGTTCTGCAACCGGATCGCCGCCTCGCCCAGCGGCGTTCCCGGCGTCAGGTTGAAGCTGAGGGTCGAGGCCGGGAACTGCCCCTGATGCGACACCGACACCGGCGCGGTGGTCGGCTCGAAGCGGGCCAGGGAATCCAGCGGTACCTGACGGCCGTTGGCGGCCTTGACCCACAGCAGATGCAGCGAGGAGGGGTCCTCCTGGAAGCGGGGCTCGACCTCGAGGACCACCTTGTACTGGTTGCGCTGGGTGTAGATGGTGGAGACCTGACGCTGGGCGAAGGCGTCCTGGAGCACTTGGTCCACGTCGGACATGTTTACCCCCAGCCGGGCGGCGGCGTCGCGGTCCACCACCACCTGGGCCTGGGGAGTGGCGGCGTCCTGGTCGCTGGACACGTCGGCCAGGCCGGGCTCCTGCTTGAGGCGCTCGATCAGCTTCGGCGTCCATTCACGCAGTTCGTCCAACGACTCGTCCCACAGCACGAACTGGAACTGGGCCTTGCCCATGCGGCCGCCGATACGGATGTCCTGGCCGGGCTGCATGTAGACCGCGACGCCCTCCACCTGGGCCAGCTTGGGCCGCAGCCGGTTGATGACGTCCTGGGCGCTGGCCTTGCGTTCCCCCAGCGGCTTCAGGCTGATGAACATACGCCCGGCGTTGCTGCTGCCGCCAGGACCGCCGCTGCCGACGAACGAGCCGACCGCATCCACCGCCGGATCGGTCAGCGCCACCTCGGCCACCTTCTGCTGGCGCTCGGAGATGGAGCGGAACGAGATGTCGATCCGGCCCTCCACCGATCCCATGATCATGCCGGTGTCCTGGGGCGGAAAGAACCCCTTGGGTACCACGCTGTAGAGGTAGACGGTCAAGACCACCGTGCCGAACATCACCCCCAGCATCAGCCAGTGATGCCGCAGCACCCAGCCCAGACCGGATTCGTAGGTCCGCTCCATCCAGGCCATTCCCGCCTCGCCCATGCGGGCGACCCGTGATGGCGGCCGCTCCCTCGCCCGCATCATCAGATGGCCGAACACCGTCGGCGTCACCGTCAGCGACACCAGCGCCGAGGCGACGATGGCCACCGACAGGGTCACAGCGAATTCGCGGAACAGCCGGCCGATGATGCCGCCCATGAACAGCAGCGGAATGAACACCGCCACCAGCGACAGGGTGATGGAGATGACGGTGAAGACGATCTCGTGGGCGCCCTTGAGCGCCGCCTCCAGCGGCGCCTCGCCGTTCTCCATGTGCCGGGCGATGTTCTCGATCATGACGATGGCGTCATCGACCACGAAGCCGACCGAGATGATGATGGCCATCAGCGAGATGTTGTTGAGGCTGTAGTCCAACAGCCACATCACCGCGAAGGTGGCGGCCAGCGACAGCGGCACGGTGATGGAGGCCGCCACCGTCGGCGTCATCCGCCCCAGCGACAGGTAGACCACCAGGATCACCAGGCCGACGGAGATCAACAGCGTGGTCTCCACGTCGTCCAGGTTGCCGCGGATGTTGCCGGTGCGGTCGGTCATCACCGTCACCTTGGCGCCGGGCGGCATCCAACTGCGCAACTGCGGCAGCACCGCCTTGATACGATCCACCGTCTCGACCACGTTGGCGCCGGGCTGTTTGCTGATGATCACCAGCACCGCCTTGTCGCGGTTGAACCAGCCGCCCAACCGGACGTTCTCCACCGAATCGATCACCGAAGCGATGGCCGACAGGCGCACGATGGCGCCGTTGGCCGCCCGCACCACCAAAGGCGCGTAGTCGGAGGCGACGTAGAGCTGGTCGTTGGCGGCGATGGACAAGGCCTCGTGCTCGCCGTCGAAGCTGCCCTTGGGCACGTCCACATTGGCCTGGGCCAGACTGGTCCGCACATCCTCCAGCCCCAGCCCCATGGCGGCCAGGGCGCTGGGATTGACGCGGACGCGCACCGCCGGCTTCTCGGCTCCGCTGAGGGAAACCTGGGCGACCCCCTCCACCTGGGAGATCCGCTGGGCCAGGATGGCGTCGGAAGCGTCGTAGACCTTGGAGGACGGCAGCGAATCCGAGGTCACCGCCAGGATCAGGATGGGCGATTCCGCCGGGTTGACCTTGCGGTAGGTGGGCGGCGCCGGCAGGTCGATGGCCAGTTCGGCGCCGGCGGCGTTGATCGCCGCCTGAACGTCGTGGGCGGCACCGTTGATGTCGCGGTCGAGTTCGAACTGCGCCGTGATCGAGGTGGCGCCCTGAGTGCTGGTGGAGGTCAGCTCGGTCACCCCGGGAATCTCGCCCAACCGCCGCTCCAACGGCGCCGCCACCGTGGCGGCCATGGTGGCGGGATCGGCGCCGGGCAGCCGGGCGGAGATGGAAATGGTGGGAAAGTCCACCTTGGGCAACGGCGCCACCGGCAATTGCCCGAAGGCGACCACCCCGGTCATGAACAACCCCAGCGCCAGCAGCATGGTGCCGATCGGGCGCTTGATGAAGATGGCCGAGAAGCCGCCGCCTGCCATCGCCTCCTACTCCGCCGTCTCGGGGACGGGCGTTTCGGAAACGGCGGTCTCGGGCATCGGCCGGGAGCCGCCGAGGCGCATCCGTACCCGCTCCAGCGCCAGATAGATCACCGGCGTGGTGTACAGCGTGATCAGCTGGCTGAGCAGCAGGCCGCCGACGATGGCGATGCCCAGCGGCCGGCGCAGCTCGGCGCCGGTGCCGCTGTCGAAGGCCAGCGGTATGGCCCCCAGCAACGCCGCCATGGTCGTCATCATGATCGGACGGAAGCGCAGCAGGCTGGCCTGGAAGATGGCTTCGTACGGCGGTTTGCCCTGGCTCCGCTCGGCCTCCAGGGCGAAGTCGATCATCATGATGGCGTTCTTCTTGACGATGCCCATCAACAGCACGATGCCGATCAGCGCCACCAGCGACAGGTCCTGACCGGTCACCATCAGGGCCAGCAGGGCGCCGACGCCGGCCGACGGCAGGGTGGACAGGATGGTCACCGGATGGATGGTGCTTTCGTACAGCACGCCCAGCACGATGTAGATCACCACCATGGCGGCGAGGATCAGCCAGGGTTCGTTCTGCAACGACGAGCGGAACTCGGCGGCGTCGCCGGAAAAGTCGCCGGTGATGGTGTCGGGCAGCGCCATGTCGCGCTGGACCTGATCAATGGCCTCGGTGGCCCGACCCAGCGATTCGCCCGGCGCCAGATTGAAACTCAGGGTGACCGAGGGAAACTGGCCCTGATGGGTGACCAGCAGCGGCGTCACCGAGCGCGTCACCCGGGCGAACGCCCCCAGCGGCACCAGCGCGTTGGTCGACGAGCGCACATAGATGGCCGACAGCGTCTCCGGCCCCAACTGGTACTCGGGCGTCACTTCCAGGATGACGTGATACTGGTTGACCTGGGAATAGATGGTCGAGACCTGGCGCTGACCGAAGGCATCATAGAGGGTGTCGTCGATGGCCTGGGGCAGGATGCCCAGCCGCGCCGCCTTGTCGCGGTCGATGGCGATATCGACCTGGAGGCCGCCCTCCTGGGAATCGGCGGCCACGTCGGTGAGCAGGGCGAGGCCCTTGAGGCGCTCCAGCACCCGTGGCGCCCACTGGCCCAGTTCGATGGCGTCGATGTCGGTCAGGTTGTACTGGTATTGGGTCCGGCTGGTGCGAGGACTGATCTGGATGTCCTGCGCCGCCAGCATATGGACGTCGATCCCCGCCACCGGCGCCACCTTTTCCGCCAGCCGGGCGACGATCTGGTCGGCGGAGGCGGACCGCTGCTTGCGCGGCTTCAGCACGATGCTCATATGGCCGGTATTGGTGGTGGCATTGACGGTGCCGGCGCCAAGGAACGACGCCACCGCCGTCACGTCAGGGTCCTGGCGGACCGCGTCGGCGACCCGGCGCTGCAGATCGACCATGGCGCGGAACGAGATCTCGGCCGGAGCGTCGGTGGTGGCGACGATCAGGCCGGTGTCCTGACTGGGCAGGAAGCCCTTGGGCATGAACACGTAGAGGCCGATGGTGGCCACCAGGGTCGCCACCGCCACCCACAGGGTCGCGGTCTGGTGCCGCAGCACCCATTCCAGCGAACGGCCGTAATGATCGCGCAGCGCGTTGAACAGGCGGCCGGACTTGGCCTCCTCATGGCCGCCCTTGAGGAGATGGCCGCACATCATCGGCGTCAGGGTCAGCGACACCACCGCCGACACCACCACCGCCACCGTGAGCGTCAGGGCGAATTCGCGGAACAGCCGGCCGACGATGCCGGTCATGAACAGCAGCGGGATGAACACCGCCACCAGCGACACGGTCAGCGACACGATGGTGAAGCCGATCTCCTTGGAGCCGGCCAGGGCGGCTTCGAACGGCTTCATCCCACGTTCGATGTAGCGCACGATGTTCTCGATCATGACGATGGCGTCATCGACCACGAAACCGGCCGAAATGGTCAAGGCCATCAGCGACAGGTTGTCGAGGGAAAATCCCGCCAGCGCCATGATCCCGAAGGTGCCGACCAGCGACAGCGGCAGGGCGATGGCCGGGATCAGGGTGGCGCGCGGGCTGCGCAGGAACACCCAGATGACGCCGATCACCAGCACCACCGTCAGCACCAGGGTGAACTCAACGTCCTCCACCGAGGCGCGGATGGTCTCGGTGCGGTCGGCCAGCACCGACAGGGTGATGCCCACCGGAACGGCGCGCCGCAACTCGGGCAGCTTGGCCTGGATGCGGTCCACCGTGGCGACGATGTTGGCGCCGGGCTGACGCTGGACGTTGATGATCACCGCCGGCTTGCCGTCGTACCAGCCGGCGACGCGGGCGTTCTCCACCCCCTCCACCACCTGGCCCACGTCGGCGACGCGCACCGGCGCGCCGTTCTTCCAGGCGATCACCTGGGACGGATAGGCCTGGGCGTTGGCGATCTGGTCGTTGGCGCCGAGGGTCAGCGCCTGGCTGACGCCGTCGAAGCTGCCCTTGGGCATGTCCACATTGGTCTTGGACAGGGCCGAGCGCACATCCTCCAGCGACAATCCGTAGGCCGCCAGCCGCGAGGGATCGATCTGCACCCGAACCGCCGGGCGCTGGCCACCTTCCACCAGGACACGGCCGACGCCGCTGATCTGGCTGAGCTTCTGCGCCAGCAAGGTGTCGGCGACGTCGTTGACCTTGGTGATGGGCAGGGAATCCGAGGTCAGGGCCAGGGTCAGGATCGGCGGGTCGGCCGGGTTGACCTTGGAGTAGACCGGCGGATAGGGCAGGTTGACCGGCAGCACGCCGCGCGCGGCGTCGATGGCGGCCTGCACATCCTCGGAGGCCACGTCGATGTTCTTGGTCAGGTCGAATTGCAGGGTGATGGCGCTGGTGCCCTGCGACGAGGTCGAGGTCATCACCGCCATGCCGGGGATCAGGCCGAACTGACGCTCCAGCGGCGTGGTGATCAGCGAGGCCATGGTGTCGGCGCTGGCGCCGGGCAGCTGGGTGGTGACCTGGATGGTGGGAAAGTCCACCTGGGGCAGCGCCGACACCGGCAGCAGCCGGTAGCCCAACAACCCGGTCAGCACCACCGCGAAAGACAGCAGCCAAGTGGCGACCGGACGGCGGATGAAGGGCGCCGAAACGTTCATGGCCGATCCTTGCCCTGGCCCCTCTTGCCGTCCCCTTTCTTACCGCCGCCGCCGGCAGCATCGCT
This sequence comes from uncultured Magnetospirillum sp., assembly GCF_903853455.1. Taxonomy (GTDB): domain Bacteria; phylum Pseudomonadota; class Alphaproteobacteria; order Rhodospirillales; family Magnetospirillaceae; genus Phaeospirillum. The sequence continues at coordinate 17,238 of NZ_CAINTR010000163.1, read as the reverse complement.
CCCCCGGTCCTCGGCGGTGGAAATGCGGCTGCCGTCGGCCAGCTTGGCGACACCGTCGGTGACCACGGTCTCGCCCTCCGCCAGACCGTCGTCCAGCAGGGCCTGATTGGCCTCGATGGTGGCGACCTTGACCGCGCGCATCTCGACGGTACGGTCGGGCTTGACCAGGAACACATAGGTCCCCTTGGGGCCGCGCTGCACCGCCTGGGCCGGAATCACCAGACCATCCTGACGGACGGACAGCAGCAGACGCACATTGACGAATCCGCCCGGCCACAACCGGCGCTCGCCATTGGGCATCACCGCCTTGAGCTTGATGGTGCCGGTGGTCTGGTCGATCTGATTGTCCACCAGTTCCAACTCGCCGTTGTCGATCTGGGCGCCGGTCTCCGGCCGGGTGGCCAGCACCGCCAGCTTGCCGTCCTGGCGCAGGCGGTCACTGATGGCGGGCAAGGTCTGCTGCGGCAGGGTGAAGATCACCGCGATAGGCTGGATCTGGGTCACCGTCACCAGGCCGGTGGCGTCGGAAGCGTGGACGATGTTGCCGCGATCCACCAGCCGCATGCCGGTCCGGCCTTCGATGGGCGAGGAGATGACGGTATAGCTCAGCATGGTGCGGGCATTGCTGATGGCGGCGTCGTCGGCCCGCACCGTCGCCTCCAACTGGCGTACCAGGGCGCGTTGGGTGTCGACGCTCTGGCCGGTGACGCGGTCGCCCAGCGAGACGTAGCGGGCCAGATCGCGCTTGGCGGCGTCCAACTGCGCCGCGTCCTTGTCGCGGGTCGCCACCGCCTGCTCGAACTGGGCGCGATAGGTGCGGGGGTCGATCTGGGCCAGCACCTCGCCGGCCCGCACGTCCTGGCCCTCCTTGAACAACACCTCGACCAGTTCGCCATCGACCCGCGAGCGCACCGTCACCGTGTTGTAAGCCTGGACCGTACCCAGCGCGTCGAGATAGATGGGAATGTCCTTGCGCCCCACCTGCGCCGTCACCACCGGAACCGGCCGGCTGTCCGCCCCACCGGGCCGCCCGGCGGGCTTGGAGGCTTGCCCCGCCGGCCACAGGACGAAGGCTGCGACCGCCGCGACGATCACGCCGGCCGCGATCCCGACCCGACGCCGGTTGAGCAGATGCTTCAGGTCCACGAATCCCACGCCTCGACTCCTCCATACGGTGTTGCCGGGGGATTATGCGCAAAGCGGCCGGCCCTGTCTGTAACAGAGGGTAACCGGTGCCGCCCTTATTTCATGATTCCCGACACCTGGATGGCGGCCGGACCGGCGATCACCATGAACAGCACCGGCAGGAAGAACACGATCATCGGCACCGTCAGCTTGGCCGGCAACGCCGCCGCCTTCTTCTCGGCGTTGGACATGCGGGTTTCGCGGTTTTCCTGGCCCAGCACCTTGAGGGCCTGACTGACCGGCGTACCGTACTTTTCCGATTGCAGCAAGGTGGTGGACAGGGATTTGACCTGGGGCAGGCCGGTGCGCTCGGCCAGGTTCTCCCAGGCGTGGCGGCGGTCGCCGAGAAAGGCCAGCTCCGCCGAGGTCAGGGCGAACTCCTCCGCTAGTTCCGGCGCGGTCATGCCCAATTCCTCGACCACCCGGCCCAACGACGATTCCACCGACAGACCGGCATCGACGCAGATCACCATCAGGTCCAGCGCGTCGGGAAACGCCCGCGCCACCGCGAATTGCCGCTTCTGGATGGCGTTGGCCAGCATGATCTTGGGCAGATAGGCTCCCACCGTCATGGCTCCCACCAGAATCAGCGCCCGGTTCATCACCGGCAGATGGGCGAACACGGTGGTGGCGTAGACCAACCCCACCGCCAGCAGCACCACCGGCAAGGCCACCTGCGAGAAGATGTAGGTCAGGGGCGCCGACTGAGAGCGCCAGCCCGCCTGGGCCAGCTTGGCCTTGAGGTCCTTCGCCTCCAGCAGATCCTGCAATTTGAGGCGGTCCACCACGGCGCGCATCAGGGCCAGACGACGACGCGGCGGCGCCTTGCGGCGGCCGGCCTGCAAGGCGGCGCGCTGAGCCACCGACAGCTCCTGCCGACGAGCCGCCACCGCCCGCAGACGGCTGGCCAACCGGTCGCGCGCCATCAGCGGCAGCGACAGCGCCACCACCGAGGCGAAGGCGGCGAGGCCGGCGACGATGACGATCAGGGTGGGCAGGGATGGCAGCATGGTTCGGCTCTCCCCGTCATATGTCGAAGTTGACCATGCGGCGCATGACCAGCAGCCCCACGATCTCGGTGAAACCGCCGACGAACAGCAGGATGTTGCCCATGTCGGTGGTGAACAGCACCCCGATATATTTAGGCGCCAACCCCGCCAACGCGCCGATGACCACGAAGGGCAGCGAACCGATGATATAGGCCGAGGCCCTGGCCTCGCTGGCCAAGGCCTGCACCTTGTCGCGCATGCGCTTCCTCGCCCGCAGCACCTCGGCCAGCTTGGCCAGGGTCTCGGCCAGATTGCCGCCGGTCTGCTGCTGGATGGCGATGACGATGGAAAAGTAGCGCAACTCGGCGGTGGGCATGCGCTCCACCGCGCGGGCCAGGACGTCCTGAAGCGTGAGCCCCAGCTTCTGCCCCTCGGTGATCAGGCGAAACTCGGTGCCGATGGGATCGCTCATCTCACGGCCGATGATGTTGATGCACTCCCCCAGCGGCAGACCGGAGCGGATGCCGCGCACCACCACGTCGATGGCTTCGGCGAACTGCGCGGTGAACACGCCGATCCGGCGCTTGGCCATGAAGCCGATCACCAGCTTGGGCAGGCCGATTCCCAGCAGGACAGCGGTCAGGAACGCCCACAAGGTGCTCATGGACATCAGCTCGGCCATGCCGAACATCGCCACGGTCAGGGCCCCACAGGCGGCCAGATAGTGCCAGACCTCCACATGCACGCCGGCCTGCATCAGCTGCTCGCGCAGAAGGTAGCCCCGCTGGCGGGTCCGGGTTCCCTCCACCTGCTTCAGACGGGCCTGCACCGATTTGCGCTTGGGCAGACGACCACGCCGAATACCGACGACACCGCCACCGCCCATGGCGGCCAACCGCCGCTTGATCTTGGCACGGGGGCCGTGGATCAAGGTGACCATGGACCATCCCAACACCACCAGCGCCAGCAGCAGCCCCACCACCACCACGGCGATCTCGGCCGGCAGGCGGGACAAGGTCTCAAGCATGGGGCTCACCCAGGGCTTCGGCCAGATCGCGCTCCAGCCCGTAATAGCGGGCGCGATCCCAGAACGCCGGACGCAATCCGGTGGGACGGTGGCGACCGATGACCCGGCCGCGCGCGTCCTCGCCCTCGAACTCGAACACGAACAGGTCCTGAAGGGTGATGACGTCGCCCTCCATGCCGATCACCTCGGTGATGTGGGTGATCTTGCGGGTGCCGTCGCGCAGACGCGACGCCTGGACGATCACGTTGACCGCCGAGGCGATCTGCTCGCGCACCGCCTTGGCCGGCAGGTTGTAGCCGCCCATGGCCACCATGTTCTCGACGCGCGACAGGGCGTCGCGCGGGGTGTTGGCGTGGATGGTCCCCATGGAGCCGTCATGGCCGGTATTCATGGCTTGCAGCAGGTCGAAGGCCTCGGGACCGCGCACCTCGCCGACGATGATGCGTTCGGGCCGCATGCGCAGGCAGTTCTTCACCAAGTCGCGCATGGTCACCGAGCCCACGCCTTCCAGATTGGGCGGCCTTGTCTCCAGGCGAACCACATGCGGCTGCTGCAATTGCAATTCGGCAGCGTCCTCGCAGGTGACGATACGCTCGGTGAGGTCGATGTAGCGGGTCAGGCAATTGAGCAGCGTCGTCTTGCCCGAACCGGTGCCGCCCGACACCAGGATGTTGCAGCGGACCGCCGAGGCGATCTGCAACACCTTGGACGCCTGGGGGGAGAGCGATCCGAACTCCACCAGCTTGTCCAGGGTCAGCTTCTCGCGCTTGAACTTGCGGATGGTGAGTGTCGGCCCGTCGATGGCCAGCGGCGGCACGATGACGTTGACGCGCGAACCGTCGGCCAATCGGGCGTCGCAGATGGGGCTGGATTCGTCCACCCGCCGCCCCACCGCCGAGACGATGCGTTGGCAGATATTCATCAGCTGGGCGTTGTCGCGGAACTTGATGTCGGTCAGCTCGATCTTGCCCTCGGACTCGATGTAGACCTTGTCGGCGCCGTTCACCATGATGTCGGCGATGTCGTCGCGCGCCAGCAACGGTTCCAGCGGCCCCAGGCCCAGCACGTCGTTGCAGATGTCGGAAATCACCACCTGCTGCTCGGCGGCCGACAGCACGAGGTTCCGCATGCTGATGATCTCGGCGACGATGTCCGAGATCTCCTCGCGCACCTGGGCCGGTTCGAGATTGCCCAGCTCGGTGGGATCGACCGAATCGATCAGGTCGTTGAAGATGGCGATCTTGAGATCGGACAGCCGCTGGTCCAGATCGGCCGAACGGCTTGCCAGCGGGCTGGCCGCCGTGGGAGGAGAGGGTATCGCCGCCGGCACGACCCGCTCACGCGGCTCGACGGCGGGTTTGGCGGGCGCGGAGGTCGAGGGTGGCGCTGCGCGGCGGCCGAACATGGCTATTTCCTCAGCAGCCTGGCAAGCAGGCTCCCGCTCCCCTTGGACGCTACCTTGCGAGCGGACGGGGTTTTGCCGGCCAGGGATTCCACCAGTTGGTTCAGCACCTGGTTGACCTTGTGCGACTTTGCCGCCTCGCCCACCATCTGGCCGTTGTTGGCGGCCTCGCCGAACACCTGCGGCTCGGACGGAATCACCAGCGACGGCGCCACCTTGATGGTCTCCTCGAAATCCTTGGGGGTCAGTTGGGTCTTGCTCGACGGATCCACCCGGTTCAGCACCAGCCGGGGCGGCGCCGCGACGCCGCGCCGAGAAGCCAGCACGTCGATCAGCGACTTGGAATCGCGCAGGCTGGCGAAATCGGGCGTGGCGACGATCACCACGTCGTCGGCCATGGACAGCAGATGCTCGGTCCAGTCGGCCCAGACATGGGGAACGTCCAGCACCACCAGACTGGCCATGCGCGCCGCCAGGTCGATCATGTGGTCGAGGCTGTCGAGCGAAATGCTGGCATGGATGCGGCAATCGCCGGGCGAGGCCAGGATTTGCAGATGGTCGTCGTAATCGACCATGCAGCGCTCCATCAGCACCTCGTCCAGGCGTTCGGGATGGGCCAGGGCGTCCACCACCGTCTGCTTGGCGTCGATGTTGAAGGCCAGCACCGAGGTTCCGAAGGCGAGGTCGAGGTCGATATAGACCACCGATTCCTGCAAATAGCGTCCCAAACCCCAGGCCAGATTCTGCGCCAGGGTGGATGAACCGACGCCGCCACGCGCACCCCAGCAGGCGACGACCCGCCCCTTGGGCGCGCTGAGGGGATCGGAGAAAAGCCCCGACAGCGCGTCGATGATCTGATTGGCATTGACCGGGCGCACCAGATACTCGCTGATGCCACGGCCGGTCAGGGTCCGGTATAGGCCGATGTCATTGACCGAGCCGATCACCACCACCCGGGTTCCCTGCTCACAGACCTCGGACAATTGCTCCAGCCGCTCCAGCAAGGTGGCGGCGTCGTCCTCCTCCACCACCACCACCTGGGGCGTCGCGGTCGCGGCGTAATGCGCCACCGCCGCCGACAAGCCGCCGGCCTCCAGGGTGAGCCGCGACTTGCCGAGCTGACGGTCGATCTGAACCTGCCGCAGAACAGAGGCGGTTTCCGGAGTCGCCGCGAAGGCGTCGATGGTCAGGCGCTGGATCACGTCACACCCACTTTGCTACTTGCCCGCCGAACCGACGGAACTGGTCGTCCCCGAATTGATCGGCTCGGCGGCCGAGCCGGTCGCCTCGCCGCGGCCATATTTGCCCAGCACATCGCCGGAACGGTTGGCGTCACGGCCCGACGCCTCGCGCGCCCGGATCAGATCGGCGGGGTTCTGCACCATCAGCCCGCGATTGCGCTGGATCGAACAGCCCCAGTTGCTGTTGGGGGCATTGGTCTCGTCCGGGGTAATGCCGCGCTCGAAACTGCCGCATTCCGGCACCACCGCCACCCAGATCGGCACTCGGATCTCGGCCGCGCCCACCACCGGGCCACTGTCACCGCCGGCCACCACCTTGATCAGGACATCGGCGGCACCGCCGTTTTTCAGCACGCCGGCCAGGGTCTGGGCGAAGTCCTGCTCCACCGCCTCCTCGCCGGGCTTGGCGCCGATGGTGACCGTGACCGGCCCGGCACCGCGCTTCAGCGACTCGCCCGCCAGCCGGGTCAGCCGGTCGCGGTCGAAATTGGTGAGGCCGCCGCCGTCGGCGGGCCGGTCGAACACCGCCACTGCGGTCCGCTGTTCGGCGGTCAGGGGATGGGAAATACGCACGTCATGTTCGGACATGTCGGCGGCACAGGCCGTCAACAGCAACAGGCCCAGAACGGCGGAGGCGCGGCGCGGAACGCGGGGGCTCATGGCTTCCTCCTCATTGCACGATAAAGCCATAGGGACCCTGGAGCTGGGCTGGCGACACCAGCGGTTCGGCGCCCCGTTTGGTATAGGTGTCCTGCAATCGGCCGAACAGGTAGCGCTTGATGTCCGAGGCCGGCGCGAACCCATCCGACGGCAGCGCGAGGGCATCGGGCCTGTCCACCGACTGCACCACATAGGCCGACAGGATCACCACCAGCTCGGTCTCGTTGCGCTGAAAAGCGGAGGAGCGGAACAGCGCGCCCAGCACCGGAATGTCCATCAGCCCCGGCAGGCCGGAGATGTTGCCGGTGAGGTCGTTCTGCAACAGTCCCGCGATCATGATGCTGCCGCCTGAGGGAAGCTCCACCGTCGATCCCGCCCGGCGCACCTTGAAGGCCGGCACCGAGATGGTGGTGGAGACGGCGGTCGAGTTGGTGGTGTCGATGGCGCTGACCTCGGTGGACATCTTGAGGCTGATGCGGCCTGGGTCCAACACGGTCGGGGTGAAGTTCATCAGCACCCCGTAAGGCTTGAACTCGACACTGATGGCGCCGTTGGTGTCGGCCACCGGGATGGGAACCTCGCCGCCGGCCAGCATGGTGGCGGTCTCGCCCGAAACGGCGGTGAGGTTGGGCTCGACCAGGGTGCGGATCAGCCCCTGGTTTTCCAACAAGCTGAGATTGGTGGTTAGCGTGCCGATACCGGTCACCGTGGCGGCCCCGAAATAGGACGAGGTGATCTGACCGACGCTCTTGGTGGTCGATCCGGTCAGATCGGCAGGTCCCAGCAGCGGGATCGAGCGGTTGGTGGTGATACCGACCCCCAACTCCTTGACCACCAACCGCTGCATCTCCACCACCTTGACGTGGAGCAGCACCTGTTGGTCGTTGGACACCCGCAGCAGATTGACCAGATTGGCGTCGGCCGACACGAAACGGCGCGCCAGGGCCTTGGCGGTGCCGGCGGCGGCGTCGGTTTTCACCGTGCCCGACAGGTAAAGGCTGTCGTTGACCGCCGACACCTGAATATCGCGCTCGCCGGACAGCACCTGACCAAGGGCGTCGCGCACCGCCTGGGTATCGAGGGCGACGTCCAGTTCCAGCCGCCGGATGGTCTTGCCGGTGCGATCCAGCAGGAAAACGTTGGTCTGACCGGCGGCACGCCCAATCAGATAGATCTGGGTCGGCGACCGTACCATCACGTCGGCGATGTCGGAATTGCCGACGATCACATCCTTGACCTCGACCGGCAGCAGGATGTCGGTCGATTTGTTGACGGCGACATGGATCGACTCCGACACCGCCGGCATGGGACCGCGCAGATTGAGCGGACCGGTGTGGACGGTCGCGCCGGCTGCTCCTCCCAGGGTGACGACCTTGGCGCGCGGTGCCGCCGCCGGCACCGGCGGTTCGGGAGACTCCACCGCCCAAGCCGGCGACACCAGCACCAGCGTCAGCACGAAAAGACGAAACAAACGGGGCATCATCGGGCGAACCCTTCGGAGGTGATGTTTCCGGCACGGTTGATCTTGACGGTGGCGCCGCCACCGCCGGAGGACGGGGCCTTGGCCGGCTTGGCCTTGCCATCGACCATGGCTTGCAGCGCCTTGCTGGTTTCAGTGTCGGCGGTGAACCCCGCCTGCTCGCCGCCTTCCGGCGGCGGCTCCACGACCTTGCCGTCCGGCAGGCCCCGCAGCACCAGTTGCAGCGTCCCGATCATGCCGGCGGTGGTCAGGATCTCGCCTTGCTTGGACGTAACCTCGACGGTGGCGGTCTTGCCCTGAATGGCGGCGCCGTCGCGGCTTCGGGTGATCTGCTGATCGACGGCCAGGACCCGCACATTGCTGAGAATGGTCTCGGCGGCATAGCGCAGGATGGGGCCACCGCCACTGTTCTGGCGGTCGGCGGCTTCGACCGCCCGCTGCATGTCGGTAGCCAGAACCACGTCCACCCGATCCCCCGGCGTGATGAAGCCCGACACGGCGCTGGCATTGGTGATGGCAATGGAGATCGCCACCATGCCGGGAGTCAGGATGCCGGCCAGGATGCCCGAGTTGTCCTGGCGGAAGGTCGCGGCGGCGGTGAAGGGCTCGCCCTCGGTCAAGGTCCTGCGGGACACCTGACCGATCAGCTGCGCCATGGGATCCTCGCCCGGACGACGAACCACCAGACGCGGCGTCACCACACTGTTCGGCCAGGATTCGTAGCGCAGATCGCCGGACGAAATCACCGTGCCGGCATCCACCTCACGGGCCGTCACCAGAACCTCGGTCACCGCCACCGCCTCCGCCGTCGGCGAGGTGACCACCTGCCGATCCAGCCAGGCCTTGGCCAGAATTCCAGTAAGGCCGGCTGCCAGAGCCGCCACCACCAAGACGATGGTTATAGGTCGCATGATGCAGAGCCCAATTCATTCCCCTACCGGAAGTGTTCCTTCCGCCCCAAGACAATCGGTCAAATCCGCGTTCGGCGCAACCGCCGGGATCAACCGGTCAGGCTCGGAAACAACGCCATGCCCCACCAATCGATGCCCCCGGCAGCAATGGCGACGCCATAAGGGACGTGGCCGGACGCCGCCAATCGTTCGCCCCAGGCCCGTACCGCCCCCGACGGCCCCAACGGAAGCCGCCGCGCCAGCAGGGCCAGCACCGCCAGAACACCGCCCACCAGCGCCATCACGATGAGAAAGCGCGGCAAACCGGCCAAGCCGGTCCACACCGCCACCGCTGGCAGCAACTTGGCGTCACCGCCACCCCAGACGCCGCGGGCGAACAGCACGACCCCGATCACCAGCAAGGCCAGACCGGCGCCGAGATGGTTCAGCCAGTCCTGCCACCCGAATCCCGCCGCCACCGCCGCCGGCACGAACGCCGCCAGCAGCAACAACGGCGACCGGTTGGCGATACGAAAGGCCCGAAGGTCGGAAACCGCCGCGTCCAGAAGCCCGGCAACGAAGATCAGGCCGGCTCCGGCGATGATGGCGTTGCTCCACATGCTGTCTTCCCCCACCAAAGCGCCTCCCACGACAGAGAGGGGCTGCCATCCTATAAGCCGCATCAAAATGACGCAAAATACATGCAAACGAAACTAACGCGCTCCGCCGATTAAAAATATGAACCGCAACACACAGAAAACAATATCCACCAGAGGCGACAAAAAGCGCCTCCACCGTGATGGAGGCGCCCAGGGAAGGTCGTCGTTACTTGAAAGACAGAGCCGCACTACTGAAGCTTGGTGCCGACCGCATCGAATTTCGCGGTCAGGTTGGTGCCGACCGTGGTCATGGCGGTGACAGCCACGACGGCGATCAAGGCGGCGATCAGGCCGTATTCAATGGCGGTGGCGCCTTTTTCATTGCGAACGAACTGACGGATCATGCAGCGAGCATAGGTCAACATGGCGTGAACTCCTGGGATGGACCACCGCAGAAGCGGCTTTACGTCCGTATTTTTCCATTGAGAACCTTGGCTTAACTTCCCGCCCGGCATCTCATGCGAAACACACTACCCACCGGGAGCTCTGCTTTCTGTGAAATAATGCACAGAATAAAAAATATTGTACTTTAACGCGACAGAACACCCACGACTCTACATGGGGAAACGCCAAAGGGCGCCTCACTTTCATGAAGGCGCCCAAGGAAGTCCTTAACAACCTGAATACAGTCTTGGATTACTGCAACTTGGTGGCAATCGTGTTGAACTTCGCGGTCAGATTGGTGCCAACAGTGGTCATGGCGGTGATGGCGACAACAGCGATCAGGGCGGCGATCAGACCATATTCGATGGCGGTGGCACCCTTTTCATTGCGAACGAACTGGCGGATCATGCAGCGAGCATAGGTCAACATGGCTTGAACTCCTGGAGTGGACCACCGCATCAGCGGCTTTACGTCCGTGTCATCTCTAGAGAAACTTGGCTTCAACTTCCCGCCCGGCATCTCATGACGAACACATTACCTGATGAAGCCCTAACACTATATGAACGCCACCACATAATTCATGAATTCGCGAAAATAAATACTTAGGATTTTATGTAATTTCCGGGCATCCGCAAAAAAATAGGGCGACCCCGCTTTCGTGGGGTCGCCGATAGATGGTGTTTTCGAGCTGAATAACCTTCGGATTACTGCAACTTGGTGGCGACCGTGTTGAACTTCGCGGTCAGATTGGTGCCGACAGTGGTCATGGCGGTGATGGCGACGACGGCGATCAGGGCGGCGATCAGGCCGTATTCGATGGCGGTGGCGCCTTTTTCATTGCGAACGAACTGGCGGATCATGCAGCGAGCATAGGTCAACATGGCGTGAACTCCTGGAATGGACCACCGCAGAAGCGGCTTTACGTCCGTGTCATCTCTAGAGAAACTTGGCTTTAACTTCCCGCCCGGCATCTCTTGAAAACAACATTATCCGATGGCCACCCCATACTCTGTGAATAGGACCACAGAATTCGGAAATTCTCGAAACTAAATACTTTGGATTTTATGCAATATTGATCAAGCCGCGCCCTGCGTCCTGGCCATCAGTTGCAGCCGGGGCAGATCGCAGATGGTCAGCCCCATGGTCTTGCGCCGCACGATCCCGTCGCGGGCCAGTTCGCCAATGGCCTGGGCCACCTGCTCGCGACTGGTTCCTGCCCAGGCGGCGATTTCCTTGTGATTGGGCAGATCGGGAATATGCCACGACTCCACCTTGGCGGGGTCCGGCTCGGCCAGACGCAGCAACTCCCCCCAGATCCGCTGCTGCTCCGACTGGGTCGTCAACTGAGACACCCGGCTATCGAGGTTGCGGACGATACGGGTCAGGCGTTCCAGAACCCGCAGCGCGATCTCGGGATGGTCACGCATCAGGGCGAGAAACGACGGACCGTCAAGGGACGCCAACACGGTGTCGTCCCGGGTCGCCACCACCCGCGCCGAACGCTTCATTCCGTCGATGGCCGCCAACTCGCCGAAGTAGTTGCCGGCCAGCACGTCGGCCAGCGCCACTTCGCGGTCGTCACCGGCCGTGTTGAGAATGCGGACGGCGCCTTCGATCACGAAGTAGACGTCCAGGGTGTCGCTTTCCTTGTCGAACACCTGCTCGCCCGACGCGAAGCGCTGCCACGTGCAACGCCCCTCGATCCCACGCAAGACATCGGCGGCCAGATCGGCGAATAGAGAGACGCGAGATAACGCGCCGTCGACGACATCCATTGAACCCTCGGTACCAGCGCCCATCCGGGGGGAAGTATCGGCCAGCCCCCCCTCCTTTTCAATCCAGTCTTTTCCCGACTAACGAATGGATAGGGCGTCATCCGCGCCTACAATCGCATTGCTTGTGCGGCTCTCCCCGGCAATTATTGCCGGAAGCCGGCCTTCCAAGGGGCAGGTTTTTCTTATCCTGAAGGGCTTCGATAAAAAACATTCATATGTTTCAAATGGTTATATTTTGGCCCGATCTCTGCAGAGGCCTATCCCAAGTGATGACCGGCCTCCGCCGCCGAACCTGACTGGATCGCGGCGGACCGCCCCTCGGGAGTGCCTACCATGACCACCAGCCTGACCGCCCTGCCTTCCTCGCTGGCCGCGTTGCTGAGCAACTACACCACGTCCGGAGCCAAGTCGCAGACCGACGCGGCTAATCCGGCGCCGTCATCGGCGCCGACAGTGCCCGGTGGCGCACTGGGAGCCGATCCCGCCTACACCCTGAAGCTGGGAGCGCAAGGCAGCGCCAGCGCCCTGATGGGCTACACGCGTCTGGCCACCCTGGGCGGTCAGTTCGAAGGCACCATGGCCACGCTGGAGACGCCGACACAGGGCGCCGGATCGGTCACCGTCGATGTCCAGCACTTGGCCCAGTCACAAACCCTCCTCAGCGGAGCGTTCGGAGACAGCGATCAGGTCTCCCTGGGGACCGGCACGCTGACCATCCGGACCGGAACCGTCGCGGCCGACGGCAGCTTCACCGCCAAGGATGCCGGGGTCGCGGTTCCCATCAAGACCGGCACCCTCGACGACATCGTCGCGTCCATCAACGCCGCCAACGCCGGAGTGACCGCATCGACGGTGGAGGAAGGCGGCGGCTATGCCCTGAAACTGACCGGCAGCAGCACCGGAGCCGATCAGGCGTTCAGCCTCCAGGGTCTGTCCGAACTGGCCTTCGACCCCGCCACGCCCAACACCTCGGCGCTGACCGAAAGCCAGAGCGCGCAGGACGCCGCCTACACCATCGACGGCAACAATTTCGTCTTCGGTTCGAACAGCAAGGTGCCGGTGGCGTTCGGCCTCACCACCGACTTCACCACCACCGGAACCCTCACCGTCGCCAAGCCGCCCCAGATCAACGCCGTCCAGTCGCTGGTCACGGCTTTCAACACCATCCAGCAATCCATCGCCAAGGCGGCCGACAAGAACGGCAACCTGGCCAACGACGTGAACCTCGCGGCTGGTCTGTTCAAGAATCTGGGTGACGCGGCCACCGGCACGGTCGATACCACCGGTCAATTCTCGTCACTGTCCCAGGTCGGCGTCACCGTTCAACCGGACGGCACCCTGAGCATCGATCAGAGCGCCCTGTCGGCGGCGGTTTCCTCCAGTCCGACCGACCTGCAATCCCTGATTTCCGCCGTCTCCCAGGCCATGGACAAGGCCATGGCGCCCTATCTGGGATCGAAGGGCTCCATCACCGCGCAATTCGGCCTTCTGAGCAAACAGATGCTGCAAGGCTCCAGCCTGCTGGACTACCTGAACGGGACCGCTTCGGCATCAGGCTCGTCGAATCAGCAACAGAGCCTCCAGGACTCCCTGAGCAGCGGCGGTTCGACCACCGGTTCAAGCCCGAGTACAAAAGCCGCACCGAAGACCTTGCTGGACTACCTGAACGGCGCCGGCTCGACCTCAAGCCCGTCGGGCAAGCAGAACAGCCTGCTGGACTATCTGAACGCCGACAGCTCCTCGTCGTCCGCGTCGCTCACCTCGGCCTTCAGCGGCGGTTGACGATCATCCGACCTTGAAGAAGCCCATCAGGCGATTGAGTTCCCGCGACTGATCCTCCAGCGAATGGGCGGCCGCGGTGCTTTCCTCCACCAGGGCGGCATTCTGCTGGGTCATCTCGTCCATCTGGGTGATGGCCTGATTGACCTGATCGATGCCGGAAGCCTGTTCGGTCGACGCCGAAGCGATCTCGGCGACGATATCGGCCACCCGCCGCACCGAGGTCAGGATTTCCTCCAGGGTCTTGCCGGCCCCCTTGACCAATTCCGCGCCGTTCTTGACCTCGCCGGTGCTCTGGGCGATCAGCGTCTTGATCTCCTTGGAGGCCTGGGCCGAGCGTTGGGCCAGATTGCGCACCTCCTGCGCCACCACCGCGAAGCCCTTGCCGGCATCGCCGGCCCGGGCGGCCTCGACGGCGGCGTTCAGCGCCAGCAAATTGGTCTGGAAGGCGATTTCGTCGATCATGCCGACGATATCGCCGATCTTCTGCGAGCTGCCCTCGATGCGGCCCATGGCGGTGACCGCGTCGGCCACCACCTGACCGCCGCCGGCGGCAACCTCACGGGCCCCGGCCGCCAACTGGTTGGCCTGCTGGGCATTGACCGCATTCTGGCGCACGGTGGCGGACAGTTCCTCCATGGAGGCAGCGGTCTCTTCCAGGGCGCTGGCCTGCTGCTCGGAGCGTTCCGACAGGTCCTGGCTGCCCGAGGCGACCTCGGACGCGGCCGAGCCGATCTGGCCGGCGGCTGAGTTGATGTTGGTGACGATCTCCGACAGCTTGTCGGCAGTCTGGTTGACGTCGCCCTTCAACTGGTCGAACAGCCCACCATAGGGATTGGTGATGCGCTTGGTCAGGTCGCCCTGGGCCACCGCGGCCAGCACCCCGGCCACGTCCTTCAAGGCGATGCCGGTGAGGTGGACCAGATTGTTGACGCCTTCGCACAGGTCGCGGAGGAAGCCGGTCTTGCCCTCCAGGTCGATGCGGCGGTCGAGGTCGCCGGTGCTGGCGGCCTTGGCCACCTCGGCCACCTCGGCGACGATGGCGGCCTCGCGCTTGCGCTGGGCTTCGTCCTCCAGACGCTGGGCCTCCTCGGCGGCACGCTGCTCCGCTTCCATGCGCAGCTTGTCGACGGCATTCTGCTTGAACACCTGGACCGCCTTGGCCATCGCGCCAATTTCATCGCGACGGTCGAGGGCGGGAACCTCGGTTTCCAACTTGCCGTCGGCCAACTCCCCCATGGCCCCGGTCATGGCGCTGATCGGGGTGACGATGGCCCGGGCGATCAGCCAAGCCAGCACCACGCCCACCGCTAGGGCGATGAGGGTGATGGTCAGGCTGGTGCCGCGCTGGGTCTTGGCGGTCGCAAGCGAATCCTCGCGCAGGCGGGCCAGTTCAGTCAATTCGGCATTGCGGCTGTGCTCGGCCAGTTCGCCGAACTTGGCGGCGCGGGGCCCCATCTGAGCATTGAGCGTCTTCTCGGTCTCGCCGAAGACGATGACCGCTTCCTCGAAGGCCTTGAGATAGGCCGGCACCAGGGTCAAGGCGGGATCGAGCAGCCGTTTGACCTGCGGGTCCTTTTCCGCCGCCGCCAATTGCACCACCACGTCGTTGGCGACACCCAATTGCCGGCGGGCGTCGCCGGCCAGTTTCTCGGTCGGGGTGATGAAAAAGCGCGCCACCAGCAGGCGGCCCGCCAGGAATTGCTGCACGGCACGGCCGGCACCGGTCCCGGCTTCGTAATTCTTCTGGGCGACCGCGTTGTCGAGCAGGCTGTTCACGGCGGCCAGGGCCTGGTTTCCGATGGGGATCAGGGTTTCGTCCAGCAGCACATCGCGGCGCTTGCGCAACTCAATGATATGATCGAACAGACCGCCATACTCGTCGAACAGGCTGCGCATGGCTTCGATGTCGGCGCGATGCTCGGGTTCGGCGGTGGCCAGGGCTTCGTCCAGATTCTTGCGCAACGCGCCCTGCAATTCCCTGACCCTGGCCACCGCCTTGGGATCACCCTCGGCGGCGAACAGAGCGACATTGCGGCGAAGCCCAACCACATCGCGATCAATCTGCTGGATACGGACGGCGTCCGTGGTGGCCTTGGCGTAATCGCCGATATTCCGCTCGACCGTGCCGAAGCCGAAATTGGCCAGGACGCCGACCACCACCAGAAGAATCAGAATGCATGCGAAACCGCCGTAGATACGGCTCTTGATCGTCAACCCTGTCACCATCATTTCCGCTCCCAACTGGTATCGCGATCGGCCGCCCCGCCTCGCATGCCCCAACGGCGGAAGTCTACAATGATCGGTCCATGATTTCAGGATGGAATTGCCGCATGGCAGCATCCATATCCCTTGATAGCGACCGAATATATCAAATGTCGTAGACCAGGACCGGCTCGGCTCGACTGCTTCGGGCCGACATGTCCGCTAGGCTGGTATTATCCAGAATAGCGGATATGGCGTCGCGCACATCCTGCATGACGGCGCGCACGGCACAGGCCGCTTCATCCATACAGTCGTCGCAACGGCGATAGGCGGTCCGCGACACGCATTGCACCGGCGCCAGCGGACCATCGAGAATGCGGACGATCTCACCCACCATGATGCGCGCCGCCGGCCGCGCCATGGTGTAGCCGCCGCCCTTGCCCTTCTTGGACGACAGCAGCCCGTGATTCTTGAGTTCGAGCAAGATGGTGTCGAGGAACTTCTTGGGGATATGCTCGTGCTCAGCCACGTCCGCGATGAGCACCGGCCCTTGCCCCTCGCTCCGGGCAAGATAAACCATGGCTTTCAGGCCGTATTTCGCCTTGCTGGACAGCATCACCGAACCCTTCCTATAGACTTATAGAAAGGCCTCGGAGACCGAACATTGTCAATAATGATTATGAGGCGACGGCAAGATTGGCGAGCACGTCACTGTCCCGTTCGAGCAGGGAGGGAAGATCCAGCAGGACCACCATGCGCCCCTCCACCGTGACGATGCCGGACAGATAGTTGGCGCCGCCTCCGTGGGCCGCGTCCGGTGCCGGCTGGATGTCGGAGACCGCCACGGTGACGATGTCGACCACCGCGTCGGCCAGCAACCCCACCATCATCTCGCCGATGGCGACGACGATGATGACATGGGTGGGCGTCACCTCGGTCAGACCGCGATGAAACCGGACCCGCAGATCGATGATCGGAACGATGGCGCCGCGCAGGTCGATGACGCCGCGCATATGGGCGGGAGCCTCGGGTAACGGCGTGGTCGGCGTCCAGCCTTTGATCTCGCGAATGGCCATGATATCGACGCCGTACTCTTCGTCGCCGACGGTAAACGAAATGAATTGTCGCGTCGAATGATCAGCCATCTCTTGCATCGACCGTGAACCGTGGCGGGTGGTTAGCGTATTCCCTCCACCGGGAGATGACAAGATGCGCCGGTCCACGAAAAAACGGGGGTGGGTACGGTCACCCGCACCACCCCCGCCAGTTTGCGACCTCAGGGAGACTGGAGGGCCGCAGTAAACTCAGGCAACACCTTGAACAGGTCGGCCACCAGGCCGTAGTCGGCCACCTGGAAGATGGGGGCCTCCTCGTCCTTGTTGATGGCGACGATGACCTTGGAATCCTTCATGCCGGCCAGATGCTGGATGGCGCCCGAGATGCCGACCGCGATGTAGAGGTCGGGGGCGACGATCTTGCCGGTCTGGCCGACCTGGAAGTCGTTGGGCACGAAGCCGGCGTCCACCGCGGCGCGGCTGGCGCCCACGGCGGCGTTAAGCTTG
>NZ_CAINTR010000162.1 GCF_903853455.1 uncultured Magnetospirillum sp. | reverse complement strand
CGGGGGAACTGGACGCCGTTATCCAGAACCACATTTCCACCACCGCCAAGAACCGCAAGGCAGGGCGTCCCAAGAAGGCGTCGTGATGTTTTCCACGAACCACCATCGTCACGAATCAACGAGGCGATGGTGGGACGAGGCTATCAGGGCGGACCCTTCCAAACGAAGCAAATTGCCCAAGTTTCAAGCCAAAAATATGCAAATATACCCTATGCAAATCCGTCTATAGGCACGCTAACACATTGAGACTAAACGATAAAATGAATAGTCTTTCGTTATGAAGTTGTTGATGAACCAGGCGGCGCGATCGCCCTGATAGGTGATCTCGGTCCTGACGTCGGAGCCGCAGGCATGGCCGATGGCGGTCTTGTGGTACCAGTAGCAGTAGCGAATTCCGGCGTTCTTGGTCAGGCCGGAATGGGGCATCCACAGGGTGCCCAGCCACTTCTTGGCCTGGGTGCCCTTCCACGGCAGTTCGTCCTCGCCGAGATAGAGCGAGTTGGAGAATTCCTCGATTTGCATCAGGTCCGACCACTGCTTCCAGCCGACGATGGCGTAGCGTTCGCCGTCGTCGGGGACGTCGGCGTCGCCCAGCGTCTCGAAGGCCGCCAGCACCTTGTCCTTGGTGAGGCCGGTGGTGCCGTCCTGGGCGTAGTTGGTGGACTTGTCGAGCTCGGTGATGATCAGTTCGTCGGTCTTGCGGCCCAGCGCGTAGGCGCCGGCATTGGTCAGCACCGCGCGCTCGTCGTGCTCGATCTTCAGCTCGTCGAGCTTATCCAGCCAGTCGCCGGCATAGTAGTCGTACAGCTGGCATTCCACCGTGCTGTGGTCGACGTTCATCACCGGCACCTGGCCGTGGCGGGCCTTGGTGCTGGCGGTGCCCTTGCCGACCTTCTGGAAGACGGTGATGGCACCCTTGACGTTGTTGCGCACCCGGACGGTGTTGCGCAGTTTGGTGCCCATGCGCTGATAGGCGGCATGGACCTCGTGGCCATACTGGATGGAGTAGGCGTTGACGACACTCGTGGACATGATTTGTTCCCTTCATTTCGGTTCGATGGTCGCAGTGAGGGCACCCGCGCCGGCGCGGTTCTGGCGGGACGTTGGCCGGGACGTCCCGCCGCCGTGAGCGCGAGCAGGCCGCCGGGCCGTCCTGGGGGGGGCGGTTCTCCGGGCGGCGAGATCTGGGGGAAGCCCGCCGCAGGGCGCGGCGGGCGCAGATGTGGCGTTGATAGGAATATTTATGCCTTAAATTCCGAACATGTCAAGATATTCCTTCCTACAGTATTTCTTTTGTTCCTTTCGGGGCGGGCGGGGCGGGGGCGGCTCCAAAATTCCCCCTGTCACCGTCGGGGAAAATCGCTATGATCTGCCGCGTTTCGCTGTCGAACGCGGATTTTGAGGGGCTTGTCACGGCCATGAGTCAGGTGTCGATTTCGGCGCGCTCCCATACCCAGCGCACCGACCGCATCGAGGCGCGCGCCAATGGGCTGCTGGGCGACTGTCGTCGGGCCTTCCATGCCTTTGGCGATTTGGACGAGCTGGCGGAAAACCTGCGGATCTTGTCTCTCAATGCCGAATTGGCGGCGGGCCGGGCCGGCGACAAGGGGCGTGCCGTGCGGGCGCTGACCCAATACACCCGCGAACTGGTCAATCGTCTGGCTCAGATCCAGGGCGAAATGAACACGCTGCGCCGGCGGACCTTCGCGCTGTCATCGACCATTTTGCGCGGGCTGTTGCAGATGTCGCTGTTCGAGCGCGCCTGCGGCCTGGTCGACGACGGCGAACACGATGCCACGGCCAAGGCGGCGGTCGATCGGGCGTTTTCCCAGATCATGCACATGCTGGTCGAGACCCTGGACGACATGGCCAACAGCGTCGGCGATCTGGCGCGTCGCGCCCATGGGGTCGAGGAAGTGGTCAGCCAGTCGGATTCCATCGCCACCAACATCGCCATCGAAGCCGCCGCCGCCGGCGTGCATGAGAAGGAATTCCGCACGGTCTCCGACACGATGCGGCACTATGTGGACGATTTGCGCAAGATGATCGACGAGGCCTCCGACGCGGTTCGGCGGGCCTCGGAAAAGGGCGAGTCGCTGCGGCGGCTTGGCCTGGACAGCCTCGGCGACCTCGAAGACAATTGCTAGTGAGCATCCCATGAAGTGCGTCACCCTGTTTCGTGAAGATGACCATTGCTGGCAGGCCTTCGGCCAGGACCCGGACAAGCCCGACAACGTCGTCGATACCAACCAGTACGTCATCCGGTCGGGAAGCGCGGCGATCCTGCTGGATCCGGGCGGGATGGAGGTCTTCCCCTCCATGCTGGCGGCGCTGACCCGCGAGATTTCGGTCGATGACATCAAGGCGCTGTTCCTGTCGCACCAGGACCCCGACATCGGTTCGTCGCTGCCGCTATGGCGGCGGGTCTGCAAGCCGGATGTGAAGATCTACCTGTCATGGCTGTGGGCCGGTTTCACCGCTCATTTCGACCGTGACGCGGTCTTCACCACCATTCCCGACGAGGGGATGGAGGTGTCGCTGTCGCACGACGTCAAGCTGCGCTTCATTCCGGCCCACTACCTCCATTCGTCGGGCAACTTCAACGTCTACGACCCCAAGGCCCGGATCCTGTTCTCGGGCGACATGGGGGCGGCGCTGGTGCCGGCCGACAAGACCAACGGCAGCATGTTCGTCAGCGATTTCGCCGGCCACATCCAATACATGGACGGCTTCCACCGCCGCTGGCTGGGCTCGACCCGGGCGCGCGACGCCTGGGTCGCCCAGGTGTCCAAGCTTGACATCCACATGCTGGCGCCCCAGCACGGGCTGGTGTTCAAGGGCGACGACGTCAAGCGCTTCATCGACTGGATCGCCGGCCTCGACATCGGCAGCGGCGTCGCCTCCATGAACCGGTAGGGCTGGTTCTTTATTGCCCCTCAATCGCCGGGCGGGCCACCTCCGTGGCCCTTGGCTTTCGCGCCACGAGGCGCGCCGCCCCTTGGCCGCAACTCCTCGCCAATGAATTCATTGGCGCGACGGTCGAAACGATTCGCTGGACAGGGTTGGCGAACGCGGTCATGAGTCGGAACTCCTGGGGGAGAGGGATGACTTGATCGACGTTCGACCGGTTCTCTTCGTCAACGGCTTTCTGCTGCTGGTTCTGGCTGCCGCCATGGGGATTCCGGCGGTGGTGGACCTGTTGTCCGAGGACGTGGACTGGAAGGTCTTCGCGCTGTCGGGCATGGTCACCGCCTTCGTCGCCCTGGCCTTGATCTTCGGAGCCCGGCCGCAGGGCCGCCCCAGCCTGACCAGTCGCCAAGCCTTCATGCTGACCGTGGTCGCCTGGGGCTCGACGGCGGGTTTCGCCGCCCTGCCCTTCATCTTCTGCAATCTGCACCTTGGCCTGACCGACGCGGTGTTCGAGGCCATGAGCGGGCTGACCACCACCGGCGCCACCGTCATCCGCGGCCTCGACCACGCTCCCAAGGGCATCTTGCTGTGGCGGTCGTTGCTCAACTGGCTGGGTGGCGAGGGCATCATCATCATGGCTGTGGTGATTCTGCCGCTGCTGCGCATCGGCGGCATGCAGGTCTTCCGCATGGAAAGCTCGGACAAGACCGACAAGATCAAGCCGCGTATCACCCAGGTCGCCACTGCCATCAGCCTGGTCTATGTCGCCTTCACCGTGTTGGCGGCCATGGCGTTCTGGGCGGCGGGCATGGGCCGGTTCGACGCCGTCTGCCACGGCATGTCGGCGGTTTCCACCGGTGGTTTCTCCACCTCCGACGCCAATCTGGCCCATTGGGGGACGGCGGTGCAGTGGGTGGCGGTGTTCGCCATGATGGTGGGCGGGTCCAGTTTCACCCTGTGGATCGGGCCGTGGAAAAACGGGCGGCCGCCGGTGTTCGACGATGCCCAGACCCACTGGTACCTGATGTTCATCGGCTGTTTCGCCGGTTTGCTGGCCCTGTGGCAATGGACGGTCAACGACATGAGCCCCGGCGTCGCCATTCGCCACGCCGCCTTTTCGGTGACCTCGGTGGTCACCACCACCGGCTTCGTCTCCACCGATTACGGCGCTTGGGGCGGCTTCGCCCGGGTGGTGTTCTTCGTCCTGGTGTTCATCGGCGGCTGCACCGGATCGGCGGCCGGTGGGGTCAAGATCTTCCGCTGGGAACTGCTGTTCGCCCTGGCCGGCATCCACCTCAAGCGGCTGCTGCATCCCCACGGCGTGTTCGTCATTCACTACAACCAGCGCACCATTCTGCCCCAGGTGCTCGATTCCGTGCTGGGCTTCGTGGTGATGTATTTCTTCACCTTCGCGCTGTTCGCCCTGGGCCTGACCGTGGCGGGGGTGGATTTCGTCACCGCCCTGTCGGGATCGGCCTCGGCGCTGGCCAATGTGGGCCCCGGCATCGGCGAGATCATCGGCCCCATGGGCAGCTACCGGCCGCTGCCGGAGCTGGCCAAATGGATTCTGGCCGGCGAGATGATGCTGGGGCGTTTGGAACTGTTCACCGTGGCGGTGCTGTTCTCGCGCAGCTATTGGCGGGAGTGAGCCCCTGATGATCGACCTTCGCCCCGTCTTTCAGGTGATCGGAATCGTGCTTTGCGTGCTGGCGGCGGCCATGGTGTTGCCGGCCTTGCTGGATCTGCGCGACAATCATGGTGAATGGCGGGTCTTCGCGGTGTCGGCTGGCCTGACCCTGTTCGCCGGGCTGCTGCTGGTGCTGGGAACCCGGACCACCCAGCAGCGGCGGACCATTCGCCAGACCTATCTCGCCGCCAGTTTCGGCTGGCTGGTGCCGGGCCTGTTCGCCGCCCTGCCGCTGATCTACGGACCGTTGCATCTGTCGTTCACCGACGCCGCCTTCGAGGCGGTCAGCGGCCTGACCGCCACCGGCGCCACCGTCATTCACGGGCTGGACAGCCTGCCGCGCGGCCTGCTGCTGTGGCGGGTGCTGCTCAACTGGCTGGGAGGTCTGGGCGTCATCGCCATGGCGGTGGCGGTTCTGCCCAACCTGGCCATCGGCGGCATGCAGATGTTCCGCCTCGAAGTGCCGGGGCCGGCCGAGCGCGCCACCTCGCGCGCCAATCGTATCGCCGCCGTGATTCTGGGGGCCTATGCTGGACTCACCGTGGCGTTGGCGCTGCTGCTGTGGCTGGCCGGCATGACCGGCTTCGAGGCGCTGGCCCATGCCATGAGCACCATTTCCACCGGCGGCTTCTCCACCTCGGACGCCTCCATCGGCCATTTCAACAGTGCTGCCATCGAGGTGATCGTCAGTCTCGGCATGGTGATCGGCGGCCTGCCCTTCCTGCTGTTCTTCCAGATGTCCAAGGGCAACGCCAAGACCATGCTGCGCGACAGTCAGTTGCACTGGTATTTTGGCCTGATGGCGCTGGGCATCGCGGGAGTGACCCTGTGGCTGGCGGGGAGTCGTGGCCTGGCGCCGCTCGACGCGCTTCGTCACGGCGCCTTCACCGTCGCCTCGGTGATGACCGGAACCGGCCTGTTCACCCTGGAATACGGCCAATGGGGCGGGATGCCGGCGGCGATCCTGTTCTTCCTGGCCTTTGTCGGCGGCTGTGCCGGTTCCACCACCGGCGGCATCAAGGTCTTCCGCTTCCAGTTTCTGTTCGCCGACGCCCTGGTGCAGATGCGTCGGTTGCTGCGGCCGCATGCGGTGCTGATTCCCACCTTCAACCGGCGGCCGATTCCGGAAGAGGTGCTGGGGTCGGTGATGGGCTTCCTGTTCGTCTACGCCTTGTCCTTCGCCATGCTGGCCATGGCGCTGGCCTTCCTCGGGCTGGATTTCATCACGGCGATCACCGGGGCGGCCTCGGCGCTGGCCAATCTGGGGCCGGGCCTGGGGGGAGAGATCGGGGCCGGCGGCTCCTACACCGCCCTGCCCGATGCCGCCAAGTGGCTGTTGGCCGGCGGCATGGTGTTCGGCCGGGTGGAGATGTTTGTCATCCTGGTGCTGTTCGTGCCGGCCTTCTGGCGGCAGTAGCGGTCAGCCGGTCTTCGCCATGGCCCTGGACACCTGGCTGGCCAGGTTGCGGGCGTAAGGGGCGATCTTGGCGTCCTCCACCACGATGTGGGTCACCATGCGCCCCATCAAGGCGCAGACGGCACCGATGAAATCGGCGCGCTTTCCGGTGTCGAACGTGGGCGCCAGGATGACGTGGCGAAGACTGGAAGCCAGCTCCTGATGGATGGCGCGGTGTCCGTCCAAGCCCGGGAACCCGCATTGACGCATGAAGGCCTCTTCACGGGTGAAATGGTTGAGGGTCTCGTCCATCAACTGACTGGCGGCCATCCGGGCCGCTTCCATGGTCTTGGTGGTCTCCAGCGTGCGCCACAAAGCGATGATCACCTCGTGGTCCGCGTCCAGCGACTTGTGGCCTATGACATAAGTAGCATTTCGTGAAGACATGGCATTCAAACTATGAAGTGAAGCCGATGTACCCAGGCTAGGCCTGTCCAGGCAACCAAGCTATCAACGATGTATGCAAGTTTGTGATGCTCTGCGACGTCTTCGTGACGACGGTGTGATATTTCCTGCCGTATATGGGTTGTTCACCCTATGCGGACGAAACGCCCTAGAACTGCTTCAGCAGTCGGCGCAGATAGTCCAGTTCCGCCTCGGGCCGGCGGGGGTCGCCGGCGCGGCGGCGGAGTTCGTCGAGAATCTCGCGGGCGCGGCGGAGTTCGGACGGACCTTGCACCTTGGTGGAGCCGTCATCCCGCGGGGTCTGGCCTTGCAAGGCCCGGCCGAACGGGTCGCGCGCCGCCATTCCGCCGGACTTGCCCTGGCCCCGCGCCGCCTCCATCTTTTCCACCATCTCGCGGGCGCCGTCCTTCAACCGGCTGAGCGCCTCGCCCTGCTGTTCGGCGGCCAGCGGCCAGTCGCCCTTGTCCAGGCTGGTGGCGGCCTCGGCCATGGACTCGGCGGCGTCGTCCAAGGATTGCAGCGGCTCACCCAGGCCCTTGCCCAGCTGTTTGAGGGTGTCGCGCAACGCCTTCTGCGCCTGGGCGTCGCGATGGGCCTCGGCCTGCTGGGCGGCGGAGGGCTTGGGCGGCTTGCGGGGCGCGAGGTCGTCGTCCTCGGCGGCGGATGGCGGTGTCCGGCGGAAGGTCTGGTCCAGCAGCGCCTGCTGGCGGCGGGCGATGTCGCGCAGCGCTTCCATGGCCTTGGCGGCGCGGCCGTCACTGGTTGCTCCCGCCTGGGCCTGGCCCAGTTCGGACAGGATGGCGGTAAGATCGGCCAGCCGGCGCCGCAGCGCGTCGCGGTCGCCGGTTTCCGCCAGACTCCGCAAGGAGTCCAGCATCTCGGCCAACTCGTCCTCGCCGATCACCCGGGACCCGGGCGAGGGGGCCGCCGCGATCCCGGTTTCGGCCATGGCGTCCAGCCAGCGTTCCAGGGCGGCTTCGACCCGGTCCACCAGTTCCGCCAGTTTCTGGGGCGAGGCGCCGTCGGCCAGCGCCTTCTCCAGGGCGTGGCGGGCCTCGTCCAACTCCTGCTCGGCCACCGGCAGGCCGCCGTCGTCGAGGCGGGTGGCGGCATTCCACAACAGATCGCGCAGTTCGGCGCGGTCGAAGTCTTCGGCCGTCAGCAGGCGTCGCGCCAGGGCCAGGGCCAGGAACACCCGCGTGTCGCCGTCGAACAACTCCGGTTCGGCGCTCAGCAACCGCAACCGCTCCGCCACTTCCGGGGCCAGACGGGGGGCGTCGCCGACTTCGCGGCGCCAGTCGATCAGGGTGCGGGCCACCGGATGGTGGAACACCCGTTCGGGCAGGGTGACGATGGTGGGCTCGCCGCTGGCGATCTGGCCGGCGCCGTCCTCGGCATGGGGGATCAGCCGGACCGGCTGGCCGGCCCAGTCGTGGGCGGCCAGATCGAAGCGGCTGGTCAGGGTGGCGGATTTGACCTTGTCGCCCGGCAGCGGCAACTCCATGCGCAGGCTGGCCTGGTCGGCAGGGCCCTCCAGGCGCTGGATCTCGACCCAGGCCTTGGCGAGGCCGTAATCGTCGGACGCGTCCAGGGTGACCTGCAACCGCCCGCGCGGATCGCCTTCGGGCTGGCCGGTGAAGGCGATGGACGGCAGGGCGTCGCGGATCACCGTGACCGGCCAGGAGGCGACGTCGCGCCAAGCCTGCTCGACAACCAGCCGGGGGCCGGCCTCGATCCGGGCCTCGGTCCGCTGGCTGCCGGCCTCGTCGCGCTGGAACGGAATCGAGCGGGTGCCGGTCATCAGGGTGGCGGCGCCGAAGCCCCCCTCCAGCACCGCCTTGACCGTGCTGCCTTCGGCCACCGCGACGGGGACGTCGCGCTGCTGTCCCAGCCGCAGCACCTGGGTCGCCAGTCCGGTATAGGCCGGCGGGGTGATCCAGACGTCCAGCGCTTTTGGTCCCAGCCCCGGCAACTCCACCACCGGAACCAGGGCCCTGCTCAGCCGGTCGCGCCAGTCCGCCCCGCCTCCAGCGGCGGCGACCGCCAGCAGCAGCAGGGCGGCGAAGCGCAGGGCATAGGGGTCGCGGGCTGGCAGCACCGGGTCGGGCCAGCCGGGCCGCAAGGTGCGGGCCAGCGCCGCCATGCGGTCGCGATGGGCCTGCCACAGGGCGGCGTCGCCGAGGGCGGCGGTGTCGTCGAGGGCGGCAAGAGGACGGTGGGAGATCCTGGAATCCCGTTCCAGCCGCCGCGCCGCCTCGGTCGCGGTGGGCCGGGCCAGTCGGGACAGGCGATAGAGCAGAAGGCCGAATGCGGCGGCGAACCCCGCCAGACTCAGGGCGTGCAGCCAACCGGGCAGCAGCGGCGCCCCGTCGAACAGGGCCAGGGCCAGCGCCAGGGCCAGCATCGACCACAGCGCCGTCACCCCAGGCGCCGCTCGCTCCCACCACAACGCCAGCCGGGCCAGTTGCAGACGGCGGGAGAGCGAAAGCACTTCAGCTCTCCTGGTCGAACCAGTCGGGCAGGCGTTCCAGCGCCAGCATGTCCTCGTAGCTGGGCCGGGCCCGCACCACCGCGAAAGCGCCGTCCTTGACCAGGACTTCCGGAATCAGCGGTCGCGAATTGTAGGTGGACGACATGGCGGCGCCATAGGCCCCGGCGGTGCCGAACACCAGCAGGTCGCCGGCCAGCATGGGCGGCAGCGGCCGTTGCTTGGCGAAGGTGTCGCCGGTTTCGCAGACCGGGCCGACCACGTCGACCTCGACGCGGGCGGTGCCGGCAGAGGGCTCGGCCACCGGGAAGATGGCGTGATGGGCGTCGTACAGCGCCGGGCGCATGAGGTCGTTCATGGCGGCGTCGACGATCAGGAAGGTGCGGGTGGCGCCCTCCTTCACGTAGATCACCTTGGACACCAGGATGCCGGCATTGCCCACCAGCAGGCGGCCGGGCTCGACGATGACGCGGCAGCCAAGATCGCCGAGGGTGGCGCGGATCACCTCGGCATAGGCGGCCGGGCTGGGGGGAGTCTCGTGTTCGTAGGGTACGCCGAGACCGCCGCCCAGATCGAGCCGGCGGATGTCGATGCCGTCGGCCCGCAGCATGGCCACCAGGTCGCGCACCCGGATGAAGGCGTCGCGGAACGGCTCCAGCTCGGTCAGTTGCGAACCGATATGGCAGGCGACGCCCACCACCTCGATCCCCGGCAGGGTCGCGGCCAGATTGTAGACCTCGCGGGCACGGGTCCACTCGATGCCGAACTTGTTTTCCTTCTTGCCGGTGGTGATCTTGGCGTGGGTGCCGGCATCCACGTCGGGATTGACCCGGATCGACACCGGCATGCGGATGCCCCGCGCCGCCGCGATCTCCGACAGCAGCCGTAGCTCCGGCTCGGATTCGACGTTGATCTGGAGGATACCCCGGGAGACGGCGAATTCCAGCTCGTGGCGGGTCTTGCCGACCCCGGAGAAGACGATGCGGGCGGGCGGAACCCCGGCGGCCAGGGCCTGGCGCAACTCGCCCTCGCTGACCACGTCGGCGCCGGCCCCCAACTCCGCCAGGGTGCGGATCACCGCGATGTTGGGATTGGCCTTGCAGGCGAAGCACACCGTGGCGTCCAGTCCGGCCGCCGCCAGGGCGTCGCGGAATACGGTGTAGTGCCGCACCAGGGTGGCCGAGGAGTAGCAGTAGAACGGCGTTCCCACCGTGCCGGCGATGCGGGCGATGGCGACGTCCTCGGCGTGCAGTTCGCCGTTCAGGTAGTGGAAGTGGTTCATGGCTTGGTTCCGGAATCGCCGGCGGGGGGCTTCAGCTCGTCGGGGCGGGTCCGGCGCGGCTGCGGCGGCTGGAACGGCTCTTCCCCCGGATTGGCGTCGGTGGCGTCGGGTTGCTTCTTCGTCGTGGCCGGCACGGGAAGCGCGGTATAGGGATAGATGCGCGGATAGACCGCGTCCTCCGGTTCCTTGGGGGAACCTTTGCGGCCGCAGGCGGCGAGCGACGCCGCTGTCAGCACCACCACTCCCAGGATCAGAACTTGGCGCAATGTCGGGCGGCGCGTCATCGGGTCTCGTCCTTCAGCAGGGCGCGGGCGGCGGCGACGGCCTCGCGCACCCGGGTCGGGGCGGTGCCGCCGAAGCTGGTGCGGCTGGCCACCGAGGAGTCCACGGTAAGGACCGCGCGGGCCTCCTCGGTGATGCCGGGCTCGATGGCCCGCATCTCGGCCAGGGACAGATCCTCCAGCCCGACCCCCTTGTCCTCGGCCAGCTTGACCAGCGAGCCGGCAACGTGGTGGGCGCGGCGGAACGGCATGCGAAGAGCGCGGACACACCAGTCGGCGATGTCGGTGGCGGTGGTGAACCCGGCCCCGGCGGCGGCCCGCAGCACGTCGGTGTTGACGGTCATGTCGCAGATCATGCCGGTCATGGCGGCGATGGCCAGTTCCATGGTGTCGGCGGCCTCGAACACCGGCTCCTTGTCGTCCTGCATATCCTTGGAATAGGCCAGCGGCAGGCCCTTCATGACGATCAGCAGGGCGTTGAGGTCGCCGATGACCCGGCCGGTCTTGGCGCGGACCAGTTCGGCGGCGTCGGGGTTGCGCTTCTGCGGCATGATCGACGAGCCGGTGGTGAAGCCGTCCGACAGGCGGACGAAGCGGAACTGGGCCGAGGTCCAGATCACCAGCTCCTCGGCCAGGCGCGACAGGTGCACGGCGCAGATGGCGCAGGCGGACAGGAATTCCAGGGCGAAATCGCGGTCCGACACCCCGTCCAGCGAGTTGCGCATGGGGCGGTCGAAGCCCAGTTCGGCGGCGGTGAAGTGGCGGTCGGTGGGAAACGAGGTCCCGGCCAGCGCCGCCGAGCCCAGCGGCGATTCGTTCAGGCGCTTGCGCCCGTCGGTCAGGCGCGAACGGTCGCGGCCGATCATCTCCACATAGGCCATCATGTGGTGGCCGAAGGTCACCGGCTGGGCCGCCTGAAGATGGGTGAAGCCGGGCATCACCGTGGCGGCGTGCTCGTCGGCGCGGTCCAGCAGGGCCTCGGTCAGCCCCTTCAGCGCCGCGTCCATGCCGTCGATGGCGTCACGGACCCACAGGCGGAAATCGGTGGCGACCTGATCGTTGCGTGAGCGGGCGGTGTGCAGCCGTCCCGCCGCCTCGCCGATCAACGCGGCCAGCCGGGATTCCACGTTCATGTGGATGTCTTCCAACTCGGCGCTGAACGGAAAGCTGCCGGCCTCGATCTCGGCCAGCACCGTGTCCAGCCCGGCCAGGATGGCCTCGCCGTCCTCTTGGGTGAGGATGCCCTGGCGCACCAGCATGCGGCAATGGGCCTTGGAGCCCCGGATGTCCTGGGCGTAGAGGCGCTTGTCGAAATCGATCGACGCGTTGATCCGCTGCATGATGGCGGCGGGGCCGCCGGCGAAGCGGCCACCCCACATGGCGGAAGCGGCGGCTGTCTTGTTGGTGTCGCTCATGAAAACCCAGTCAGGAAAGAGATCGCGGCCAAGCTACACCCTTCGCCGCCTTCCTCACAATCCCAACACGTCGCGCATGGTGTAGAGGCCCGGCGGCTTGCCGGCGGCCCAGCGGGCGGCGCGCACCGCCCCCTTGGCGAAGACGGCGCGGCTGGAGGCCTTGTGGGTCAGCTCGACCCGCTCGCCCTCGGCGGCGAACATGACGGTATGGTCGCCGACCACGTCGCCGCCGCGCAGGGTGGCGAAGCCGATCTCGCCCTTGGTCCGCGCGCCGGTGTGGCCGTCGCGGCTTTTGCACCAGACGCCGTCCAGCGCCACGGCGCGGCCCAGCGCGGCGGCCCGGCCGAGGCCCAGCGCGGTGCCGCTGGGGGCGTCGACCTTATGGCGATGATGCATCTCGACGATCTCGATGTCGTAGTCGTCGGCCAGGATGGCGGCGGCGCGCTCGGTCAGCGCCATCAGCAGGTTGACGCCGATACTGAAATTGGGGGCGTAGACGATGGCGGTATGGACTGCCGCCTGACGCAGCTTGGCCTCGTCCTCGGGCGACATGCCGGTGGTTCCCACCACCAGGACCCGGCCCGACTGGGCGGCCAGTTCGGCATGAAGCAGGGTGGCGGCCGGCGCGGTGAAGTCGATGACGGCGTCGGAGCGCTGGAACAGCGCCTTGGGGTCGGCTTCCACCGGGACGCCGACCCGGTCGCGGCCCACCAGTTCGCCCAGGTCGCGGTCGAGGGCGTCGGCGCCCAGACGTTCGGTGCCGCCGGCCAGGGTGCAGCCTTCGGTGTCGAGCACCGCGCCGACCAGCATTTTCCCCATGCGCCCGGCGCAGCCGACGATTCCGATCCTCATGGCAGTCTTGCCTCCATTATCCTTAAGGGAGGGTTTACCTCATCTGGTGCTTCGGTCCAAGCTTCAGCCACGCGCGGGTCCGACTCTCCCGCCGGAAGCCTGAGTTTGGCTATCCTCCGGGGTGAAGGGATCCTTCATCCCCGGAGGCAGGAACGGAGGATGTCATGGCCAAGGCAGCACTTGTCGTCGATGATTCGGCGATAGCCCGGGAATTCCTGATCGACATCGTCAAGCGACTGGGACTGCACCCCATCCGTCAGGCGGAGAATGGCGTCGAGGGCCTCGACGTGGTCCGCACCTTCCAGCCGGACGTCGTCTTCCTCGACATCGAGATGCCGGTGATGGGCGGACTGGAAGCCTTGAAAGAAATCCGTAAGTTCGACCGCCGCGCCCTGATCGTGATGATGACGTCGATCGCCAGCCCGGAAGTGGTCCGCGCCTGCATCGACGGTGGCACGGATTATTACGTGCTCAAGGACCTGCCGGAGGAAAAGATCGAAGCGCGGCTGCGGCAGATTCTGAGCCAGCCCGCGCGCCTTCACGGCACGGGGACGTCGCGGCCTCCGTCGGCATCACGATAGACCCCTTCCGGGCCGTCTTGGCGCCATAGCCTTAAGGGAGGGTTTACCGCGCCGGGTGCTTCGGTCCAAGCTTCAGCCCCGCGCGGGCGCTACTCTCCCGCTGGAAGTTGGTGTAGTTTCAGCCTAAGGCCTTCCGGTTGGATCGCTCCGACCCCATCGCGTCCGAAGCCAGAGAGACCACATGGCCGTCCCCATCCGGGTCCTGATCGTCGACGACAGCTCCCTCGCCCGCGCCATGCTGCGCGACATGTTCGAGAGCGACGCGGCGTTCGAGGTGGTCGCCGAGGCGGAGAACGGGCTGGTGGCGGTGGAGGCCGTCCAGGCCCATCGCCCCACCCTGGTGACCATGGACCTGGAGATGCCGAAAATGGGCGGCATCGAGGCCATCAAGGAGATCATGGGGCGGCGGCCGGTGCCGATTCTGGTGGTCAGTAGTTTCGCCGATGCCCGCAACGCCTTCGCCGCCGTGTCGCACGGGGCGGTGGACGTCATCGCCAAGCCCGACATGACCGAGGAGCAGGTGGCGCGCTTTCTCGACAAGGCCCGGCTGGTGGCCAGCATTCGCGTCATCACCCATATGCGCGGTCTTCGCCCGGCCGTGGCGGCGCCGCACCCCGCGCCATCGGCGCCGGTTTTCGCCCCCGCGCCGTCGGCGCCGGTCTTCGCGATCGCCTCGTCCACGGGGGGGCCCCAGGCCCTGGCCTGTATTCTCGGCGCCCTGCCGCCGAGTTTCGCCAGCCCCATCGTGATCGCCCAACATGTGGCCCCCGGCTTCGCCGCCGGCATGGCGGAGTGGCTGTGCACGGTGTCGCGCCTGCCGGTGGTGCTGGCCGTGGCGGGGGAGGTGATCGCTCCCGGCAAGGTCTACCTGTCGCCCTCCGAGTCGCATATGAGCGTCAGCCCGGAGGGACGGATCGGCTTGGCTCCGGTCCGCGATGCCGACATCTACCGCCCCAGTTGCGACATCTTATTGGGCAGCGTCGCCGCCGCCTTCGGGGCGCGCGGCATCGGCATCATCCTGACCGGCATGGGCAAGGACGGCGCCAAGGGCCTTGGCGCCATCAAGGCGGCGAAGGGGGTGACGCTGGCGCAGGACGAAGCGTCGTCGGTGGTGTTCGGGATGAACAAGGTGGCCATCGACGCCGGCCATGCCGGGTCGGTTCTGGCCGTCGAGGACATGGCCGCCGCCATGATCCGGTTGGCGGGAGGCGGCCGTGCCTAGGCGCGAACTTCAGCCGTTCAAGGATCTGGTGGCGCAACGGTGCGGGCTGACCTTCGACGAGGTGAGCGAAGCCAATCTGCTGTCCGCCCTCCATAAGCGCATGGCGGCGACCGGCGCGGAAACTACTGCGACCTACTTCACCCGCCTGATCGCCGACGAGGTCGAGTTCCACGAACTCGTCACCCTGCTGACGGTCAACGAGACCTATTTCTTCCGCGAGCCGGCCCAGTTGACCCTGCTGGTCGAGGGCCTGATTCCCCGGCTGATGACCGGGCGGGCCGCCGGCCAGCCGATCCGCATCCTCAGCGCCGGGTGCTCGACCGGCGAGGAGCCCTATTCCATCGCCATCGCCCTCAAGGAGAAGTTCGGCGACAGCGTCGGGCATCTGGTCTCCATCTGCGCCGGCGATATCGACCACCGGGCCCTGACCACCGCGCGCCGGGGCGAATACGGCGAGTTTTCCTTCCGGGCCCTGTCGCCGAACCTCCGCGACCGCCACTTCGTGTCCACGGAACCGCGCCGCTACGTCCTGCACGAGGGGGTGCGGTCACTGGTCGAGTTTCACCATCTCAACCTGCTGAGCCCGGTTTACCCCAAGGCCATTCGCGGCTTCGACATCGTGTTCTTCCGCAACGTCTCGATCTATTTCGACGTGGACACCCGCAGGGCCATCCTGGCCAATCTTCGCGCCGCCATGACCGAGACCGGCATCCTCGTCCTGGGGGCCTCGGAGACGCTGGCCAACGATCTGGGCGTCTTCCATCTGGTGGAGGAGGGGGGCGGCTTCTACTTCGCCAAGACGCCGTCGCCGCCCGAGCCTCGCCCCGCGCCGAAACGGCCGGTGCCCGCGCGGCTGCCGCCGGCTCCACCCAGGATGGAGGTGGCCCGGTCGGCGGCCGCTCCCGTTCCGCGGCGCTCCCCTCCCACCGTCGATTGGGCCGCCGCCGTCGATTCCGTCCGCCACCTGCTGCGTCGGAAGAAGCACCAGGAGGCGCTCGAGGTGGTCCAGGCCATGCCGGCGGCGTCCCCCGCCGACGTCCGGTCCTGGTTGCTGGAAAGCCATGTCCGGTTGCAGATGCGCCAGTTCGCCGAAGCCGCCGCGCTCGCCACGCGGGCGGTGGATCACGACCCCTGGTCGGTGGATGCGCTGATGCTGCTGGCCTTGGTGGCGAAGTGGCAGGGCGACGAAGCCGCCGCCATCGACCGACTCAAAGCCATCGTCTATTCCAAGCCCGATTGCTGGTCGGCCCATTACACCCTCGGCACCCTGCTCCAGGGCGGCGATCCCGCCAAGGCCCGCCGCGCCTACGCCACGGCGCTGCGGCAGGTCGTCGCCAATCCTGACCCGGATGGCGGCATGTGGTTGCCGCTCGATCTGCCGGTGGCCGACATCCGCTTTCTGTGCGAGCGCCGCTGTGCCGAGTTCGATGCCGCCGCGCCGGTGGTTCCCATCGCGGGGGATCGCCGCTGATGAGTAAAGAATATGGTCATTGGACAGATTCTGGTGACAGGCTATGCTTCCGGCCGAGTTGGGGGCGACGAGTCGTGAACAACATCGTTGTGAGGGGATCACGTGATGCTGGCTAATCTCCGCATCCATTGGAAGCTCTCGCTTCTGTCGGTGGCGTTTCTGGTGCCGATCATCGCTTTGGCATGGCTCTTCATCGATCAGAGCTACAAGGACATCCGCTTCGCCGCCAAGGAGTTGGACGGCAGCCGCTACATCGCCGCCCTGCGCGAGCTGGCCATTCCGCTGGCCCTGGGCGACGCCGGGGCGGCGGCCGCCAAGCTGGCGGCGGTCCAGGCGGTCAACGACGCCGTCGGCGGCGACATGAACCTGGACGACACCGCCGCGAAGTTCGTGAGCGCCGTCCGGCGCGCCGCCGCCGCCAAGGGAGACGACGCCGTCGCGGCCAACCGTGACGCCTTGGCCGCCCTGCGCGACCTGATCGGCCGGGTGGGCGACGGGTCCAACCTCATCCTCGACCCTGATCTCGACAGCTTCTATTCCATGGACCTTGTGGTGGTGAAGCTGCCGCAAGCCACCACCCAGGCGGTGGCGGTGCTGGACGCGGCGGCGCATCTGGCCGGTCGCGACCGGGCCTCGATCTCCGAGGTGACCGGCCTGCAAATCAGTCTCGGTGAGTTCACCAGTGTGCTGGAAGGCGTCGAGTCCTCGCTTCAGGCCGCCTATCGCGGCAGTCCCGACGGCAGCCTCAAGGCGGCCTTCGGCCAACCGTTCAGCCGGTACCGCGACGCCACCCGGGCCTATGTGGACGCGCTCGATGCGGTGGCGCGGGCGGCGGTGGCCGGGCAGGGGACCCGCCAGATGGGCGGCGATCTGCCCCGGCTGAAGGCGG
Organism: uncultured Magnetospirillum sp.; assembly: GCF_903853455.1. Lineage (GTDB taxonomy): Bacteria > Pseudomonadota > Alphaproteobacteria > Rhodospirillales > Magnetospirillaceae > Phaeospirillum. Next base: position 1,187 of record NZ_CAINTR010000162.1, on the reverse strand, counting down.
CGGCGCTGGAACAAGGCGGTGCCGTCTGGCGGGTGTCGGAAGTGGAAATGGACCGTCTGCTGGCGGCGCGCATCGCCGGTTTCGAGCATCGGCTGACCTGGAACCTGGGGGCCGTGGGCGTGGTTCTGCTGATCGCCGGCCTGCTGGCCATGCGGATCGCCCTGTCCATCAGCCGGCCGGTGGCCGATCTGGTGGCGGCGATGAAGGGGATGGCCGCCGGCGACATGACGGTGGAGGTTCCGTGGCGGGATCGCCGCGACGAGGCGGGCATGCTCGCCAACGCGGCGGCGGAGATGGAAAGCCAGTTGCACGATCTGGCCACCCAGGTGCGCGGCAATGCCGGTGCGGTGCACGGTTCGGCCCTGCGGATCGCCGAATCGGTGGAGGGCCAGGCAGTGGGATCCAGCCAGATGTCGGCCTCGGTGGCGGAGATCACCGCGACCATGGAGGAGTTCTCGGCCTCCACCGCCCTTATCTCGGAGCATTCCCGCTCGGTGGTCGACATCGCCAACGTCACCTAAGACAACAGCTGGAAGGGCCGCGAGGCGTTGGAATTGCTCACGGCCAAGATGGGCAACATCCAGGACGAGAACCAGGGCAGCCTGACCGAGATCATCCGTTTGGGGGACGCCTCGAAGGAGATCAGCAAGGTGATGAAGATCATCACCACCATCGCCGACCAGACCAAGCTGATCGCCTTCAACGCCGCCCTCGAGGCGGCCAGCGCCGGTGAGACCGGGCGCCGCTTCGGGGTGGTGGCCGCCGAAATTCGCCGGCTGGCCGACAGCGTGACCGAATCCACCGCCGAGATCGAGGGCAAGGTCGGCCAGATTCAAGACGCCATCAGCCGGCTGGTCATCACCTCGGAGCGCGGCGCCGGCAGTATCGGCGACGCCACGGCGGCGGCCACCAACACCGCCACCCTGCTGGACGAGATGGTCGATGCCGCCAAGCAGACCACCACCGCCGCCCAGCAGATCTCGCTGTCGACCATGCAGCAGAAGACCGCCGCCAGCCAGGTTCTCACCGCGCTGCGCGAGATCGTCGATGCCAGCAGCCACGGGGCCGCGTCCATGGGGCAGTTGTCGGATATCAGCCGGAACATGGCCGGCCTGTCGTCCGACCTCGACACCTTGGTCGATCGCTTCCGGCTGAGGCCTTCGTCCGTGGCGGCGAGTTGAGGGGGG
>NZ_CAINTR010000161.1 GCF_903853455.1 uncultured Magnetospirillum sp. | reverse complement strand
GCGAGGTCAAACCCGATGGTGCTAATCTGGCTCATGGACGGCCCCCTCTATGTGGCGTGTTGATAACGACCACTTTGGCGCATTGCGACGCCGGTGAGCAGGGGCCGTCCACCTCATCACGACAGTGGCTCGTCGGTATAAAAGACGCCAAAAGGGCCTGCGGTCACCCGCAGGCCCTTTGATCATTCGGCGAAGCCCTGAACTTAGGCGGCTTCGACCGGCTTGCTGGCCAGGGCGCGCTGAATGCTCTTCTTCACGCGACGGGCCTCGGCCGACAGCTTGGTGTTGGCGATGGACAGCAGATAGGCGTCGATGCCGCCGTTATGCTCGATGGTCTTCAGACCATTCATGGACACCCGCATACGCACGGGATGGCCAAGCGCATCCGACAGCAGGGACGCTTCCTGCAGGTTGGGCAGAAACCGACGCCGAGTCCTGTTGTTGGCGTGGCTGACATTGTTACCGGTCAAAACGCCCTTGCCGGTGATGGCGCAGCGACGTGCCATAGCTAAATCCTCACTTCGAATCGTTCGCCGGTCCATCGACGGCCTTGGCGGCCGGAGCGGTCCCGGAGGAAGCCGCGTTTTTAAGGGGCCGGAGCCCGCCCGTCAAGCACGAATCGCCGGAGCCCAAAGACTCTTAGCCGAACAGCTTGTCGATGGCGTCCTGGCCCATCATCTTGTCCACGTCGGCCTGGGTGACGCCCTGGCCCGCCAGTTGCGGACCATGCAGCAGCTTCTTGTCGGGATCTTCCTCCTTGATCTCGACCACCACCTTGGTCAGCTCGTCCCGGCCCCAGGTCAGGATGATGGTGTTGACCCGCTCCTCGACGAATTTAAGGGTGTTGACCACCTTGGAAATGCGCTGGCCGGTGATGTCCTGGAACGAGCAGGCCTCGAACACCATGTTCACCTTGTCGGTGACTTGGTCGAAAATCTTGCCCAGGGGCTCGTTGTCCACCGCGATGGCGCGCGCCTCGCCCATCAGGGTGTCGATGGACTCCATGCTTTCCATGATGGTGTTGGTGGCGCCCTCGGTAGCATCGACGATGGCATCCAACTGCTCGGACATGCCGCCGAAGTGATCGGGGGAACCGGGAGGATTGAGGGCGGCCAGCTCCTTGCGAATCTTCTGCATGTGCCCGAACAGGCCGACAAGCTCTCGCTTCAGGATCAGGGTGTCATTCGGCGGATTCGACATTTCACATCCAAATCGGTGTGCGAGAGCGAAAGGATAGCCTGATTATCACGACTGCGCCAAGGGGAGTCGGAAGGTTCCCACCAACTGCCGCGCCGCCGCGCCCGGCGCCATGCGGCCGGCCGCAACCCCACGTTCCATCTCGGGCAGCAGCCGCTCCACTCTCGGGTCGTCACGCAACGCCTGCAACAGCGTTTCGGAGACTTCGTTCCACATCCAGGCGTGTGCTTGGCCGGCCCGGCGCTCGGCCAGGGCGCCCGCCGCGTCCATGGTGTCGCGATAGCGTTCCACCATCCGCCAGACGTCGTCGATCCCCGACCGCGCCAGGGCGGAGCAGGTCAGCACCGGCACCTGCCAATGGGGCGAGGCCGGCGCCAGCAGATGCAGGGCGTTGCCGTAGTCGCGCGCCGCCCGCCCGGCCGCCGCCGCCAGATCGCCGTCGGCCTTGTTGACCACGATGGCGTCGGCCAGTTCGACGATGCCCTTCTTGATGCCCTGCAACTCGTCGCCGCCGCCGGGAACCAGCACCAGCAGGAACATGTCGACCATGTCGGCCACCGCCGTCTCGCTTTGGCCGACACCGACGGTCTCGACCACGATGACGTCGAAGCCGGCGGCCTCGCAGACCAGCATGGCCTCGCGGGTGCGGCGCGCCACGCCCCCCAGGGTGCAGCCGGACGGGCTGGGGCGGATGAAGGCCCTGGCGTCGCGGCTGAGTTCCTCCATGCGGGTCTTGTCGCCCAGGATCGAGCCGCCGGAACGGGGCGAGGACGGGTCCACCGCCAGTACCGCCGGACGCTTACCCTGACTCAGCACATGCAGTCCGAAGCTCTCGATGAAGGTGCTCTTGCCGGCGCCGGGCACGCCGGTGATGCCGATACGCACCGACTTTCCGGTATGGGGCAGCAGTTCGTGCATCAGCGCCTCGGCCGCCTCGCGATGATCGGAACGGGTGGATTCGATCAGGGTGATGGCGCGGGCCAGGGCGCGGCGTTCGCCGGCCAGGACGCCCTTCGCCAGGGCGATGGGATCGGGAGAGGAAGGAAAGGTCAAAGTCGGGTCTCTACTTCTTGTTGTCGGGCTCGCGCCCCTCGTTCAGGAAGGTGAGGATGGCCATGGACACCAGCTTGGCGCGATCCTCGTCGGACAGGGCGTCGAGGATCTTGCGCTTGGCGCGGTGAACCTCCTGGGCCTGTTTCAGCAGCTTGGCGCGATCCTCGGTCATGACGGGCTTGCCGGCCGGCCTGGGAGCGGGCCGCGCCTTGACCCCCGGCTTGGGAACGGGCTTAGGGGCGGGCTTGGCGTCGCCGAACAGGCCCTTGAGAAAGCCGAACATGACCTAGCGCCCTCCCCCCAGCAACGCCTTCTCCGCCACCTGCCGCAGCTTGGACAACTCGTCGTCGCTGAGCTCGGCCAAGGCCGACTGGCTTACCCGATGCACCGCCATGGCGCTGCGGATCAGTTGGGCCTTTTCCGGCGGCAGCCTTTGCATGCGCACCTCGGCCTCGGCCAGGGCTTCGGCGGGACCGCGTTCCTCCGGCGGGACACGGACCACATGGCGACGCGCCACCACCGGCGGCGCGGAGCGCCTGTGCAGCGCCTCGCGCGCCCGCTTGTCGAGAAACAGACGCTGTAGCCAACCGATCATCCCGTGATGTTAGCGCAAATGGCTCAGCCGAGGTAGCGCCGCCGCAGATGGGCCTCGAACACCGTCGGATCGAGCGGCCGGCCGGTGGCCTCGGTCAGCAACTCGCGGGTGGTCAGCAGCGAGCCCTTGCCGTGGACGTTGGTCCGTAACCAGGTCCGCAGCGGCGCGAAGTCGCCCTGGCCGATGCCGGGCAGGATGGCGGCGTCGGCGCGCTGGGCGGCGTCGAACAGTTGGGCGGCGGTCATGGCGCCCAGGGTGTAGGTGGGGAAATAGCCCCATGACCCGCCATACCAGTGGATGTCCTGGAGGCAGCCCAGCCGGTCGTCGGGCGGCGTGATCCCCAGCAGCCGCCGGTAGCCGTCATTCCAGGCGGCGGGCAGGTCTTCCAGCTCCATCGCGCCCTCGATCAGGGCTTTTTCCAGCCGGTAGCGGATGATGACATGGGCGGGATAGGTGACCTCGTCGGCCTCGACCCGGATGAAGCCGCGCTCGACCCGGATACCGCGCCGATAAAGGTTTTCCGCCTGCCATTCCGCCCCCTGGCGCTCGAAGGTCTCGCGGATCAGCGGCGCCGCGTAGTCCATGAAGACCCGCGAGCGGCAGGCCTGCATCTCCATCAGCAGCGACTGGGATTCGTGCGCCACCATGCCGCGGGCGCGGCCCACCGGCTGGGAGCTCCAGCGCCCCTTGGGCAGGCCGAATTCGTACAGCGCATGGCCGGTCTCGTGCAGCACCCCCATCATGGCGGACACGAAATCGCCCTCGTCGTAACGGGTGGTGATGCGGGTGTCGGCGGGGGTGCCGCCGCAGAACGGATGATGCGACACGTCCAGGCGGCCGTGGTTGAAGTCGAAGCCCAGCATTTCCATCATCTTCAGGCCCAGCGCCTTCTGACGGTCGACGGGGAACGGACCCGGAGTGGCCAACAGCGGCGGCTTGGCCGCCTGGGCCGCCAGCGCCTGATCGATGAAGCCGGGCAGGAAGCCTTCCAGATGGGCGAAGACCGGGTCGATCTCGGCCGAGCGGCCGCCGGGTTCGTACTGGTCGAGCAGGGCGTCGTAGAGTCCCACCCCCAGCTTTTCCGCCTTGATGGCGCCCACCTGACGCACCAGCCCCAACAGGGTCCGCAACGACGGCAGCACCCGCTTGAAGTCGGCCGCCGGCCGCGCCTCGCGCCACACCATCTCGCAGGCGGATTCGGCCCGGGTCAGGGCATCGACCAGATCGGCCGGCAGGGCGGCGGCATGAACCCATTCGCGGCGCATCTCGCGCAGATTGGCCCGCTCCCAGGCGTCGAGGCTTTCGGTCTCGGCCGTGGCCAGCAGGTCGGCCAGTTCGGGAGCGGTGACGGTCTCGTGGACGATGCCCTTCAGGGTGGCGATCTGCTCGGCGCGGGACTCGGCGCCGCCATTGGGCATCATGGTCGCCATGTCCCATTGCAGGATCGCCAGCCCGTCGCCGATGGCGGCGGTCTTGCGGAAAATGGCTTCCAGGCGGGTATAGGCGGACATGGCGTGGGGGCTTTGCAAGGTTGTGCGGACCCGAACGATAGACCATGGCCGCCGCCCAAGGGAATCGGTTATTCTCTCCCCTCCCGAAGCGTTGACGAGGAATTCCCATGTCCGCCAAACCGAAATTCGCCGTGGTTCTGTCCGGCTGTGGAGTCTATGACGGCTCGGAAATCCACGAGGCCGTGCTGACCCTGCTGGCCATCGACCGCCAGGGCGGCAGCGCTCAGTGCTTTGCTCCCGACCGCGCCCAGATGCATGTGGTCAACCACCTGACCGGCGAGGCCACCGGCGAAAGCCGCAACGTCCTGGTGGAATCGGCCCGCATCGCCCGGGGCCACATCAAGGATCTGGCGGCGTTCAAGCCGGCCGAGTTCGACGCCATGATCTTCCCCGGCGGCTTCGGCGCGGCGAAGAATCTGTGCAGCTTCGCGGTGGACGGTCCCGACTGCTCCGTCGATCCCGCCACCGAGGCGGCGATCAAGGCCATGGCGGCGGCGGGCAAGCCCATCGGCGCCCTGTGCATCGCCCCCGCCCTGATGGCCAAGGTCATGGGCGACGGCGTCGATGTCACCATCGGCGACGATGCCGACACCGCCGAGGCCATCACGGCCATGGGCGCCAAGCACAAACCCGCCGGCCATGGGCAGGTGGTGGTGGATCAGGCGCACAAGCTGGTGACCTCGCCCTGCTACATGCTGGACTCCACCATCTCCCAGATCGCCGACGGCGCCGAGAACACCGTCAAGGCGCTGCTGACGCTGATGGGGAAGTAGCACCGGCGGGCGAATGGATGCCTCTTCCATTCGCCCGGCGGCATTACTTACTGAAAACCGCCTTGAGGGCGCCCGACAACGTTCCCTCGGCGAGGAATTTCAAACCCAGCACGCCGCCCAGCAGGATGCCCCCCAGCGCCAGCGGCGCCGACAGCGCCAGGGTGGACAGACCGGTGATCCCCTGGCCGATGGTGCAGCCCAGGGCCAGAACGCCGCCCACCCCCATCAGGGCCGCGCCGACCAGATGGCGGATCAGATCGGCGGTATCGGCGAAGCCTTCCACCTGAAACCGGCCGCCGGCCTTGGCCGCCAGGAACGAGCCGAAGATCACGCCCCCCACCGCCGCGACGCCGAAATCGATGGTGCTGCCGGTAAAGCTCATCAGGTACTGCAAGGCGCCGCCCATGGGGGCGACGAAGCTGAACGAGGCCACCGGGACCGGGTCGAACTCGTCATTGCCCAGGATGCCGGTGACCGCCCAGCCGGCGACGACCAGCGCCCCGATCACCGCGCCGCCGATCACGTCGCGGTTTGATCCGCGGAACGAGGCATCCTTGAAACACCACGCCGCCAGCCCGCCGCCCAGCAGGACGGTCAGGCCCAGACGCGCCACCGCCACCGGCAGACCGGTCAGGCGGGCGAGGATGTCGGGCATGCCCTGGCTGTCCAGTCCGAACGACGCCAGATTGAGGTCGCTGGCCTCCAACTGGAGGCGCGCCGGGGCGATCAGGCCCCGCAGCGTCATATAGGCGAACAGGCCCAGCACCAGGAACACGATCACCGACTTCAGGTTGCCGCCGCCGATGCGCACCAGCGTCTTGTTGCCGCAGCCTCCCCCCAGGGTCATGCCGAAGCCGAACATCAGCCCGCCCAGCGTCGCGCCGGCCCAGCCCAGGTTGGGGGTGAGATAGATGGATTTGCCGATGGCGACCAGACCGGTCATCTGCAAAACCTGGGTGCCGACGACCGCCACCGCCACCGCCAGCATCCAGGCGCGGAACCGCCGCCAGTCGCCCATGAAGACGATGTCCGAAAGCGCGCCCATGGTGCAGAAATCGGTCTTCTGAGCGGTCCAGCCGAACACCGAGCCGACCACGAAGGCCCCGCTTCCGACGATGGTGGTGACTGCCAGTTCGACCACGCGTCCTCCGCTTTCTCTCGCCACCGCCGCGACGGCAGCATATTTCCCGCCGACATATCTATCAAGTCTAATGTATAGGGCCGGATCAGGCCTAGTAATGCGGCGGCGGCTTGTCGTCCTCGGGAGAGCCCGCCCCTTCCAGCCGCATCTCCTCCATGCGCTCGCGCAGGCGGCGCAGTTGCGCCGTCAGCACGTCGATGGTCCGGGCTTGGTCGGTCAGAACGTCGGACATGTCCTCGGCCATGCGCTCGAAATGCGCCAGACGAATCTCCAACGTGATCAGGCGCTCTTCCAGAGCGTCGTCGCCAGTGCGGCTCATACGCGACCTATCGAATGAGGGGGGGATCGGAGATACGGCCCAGCACCCGGCGGGTCACCGCCCAGCGGCCGAACGGCGTGTCGCAGCGTTTGGCGTGGTCGTTCATCCAGTGGGCGATGAGGTCGTGTACCCGGTTGCCTTCGCGCTCGGCGCAGACCTCGGCCCGCAACATGACGGTCAGCCGGTCCACCAGCGAGGCGTGGTCGTCGCCGTGCCGCCCCGCCTCGGGATAGGCGGCCTCGGTCATCACCTGTTCCTGCTTGGCGAAGTTGCGCCCGATATAGCGAAGAATCGCCTCGATCCGCGAACAACACTGATAGGTGCAGTCCCCTTTGCCGCCCGGCCCACGGCGGCACTCCACCCCCGGCTCGAACACGCGGCCCAACAGGAAGCGCAGCCCGTCATTGGCGGCGTCGATGACCGGCACCCCGGTTTCGAGACCCTGAGTGAGCGGCGCCATCGGTGACAAAGCCTTCCGGTTTATTGCGGAGAGGCAATGTACCAGCAGGAGGCGGAAATATCAACTCAGTGAAACCGTCGGGTTTACTTCGCAACTGCGAAATATCATCACGACTTACCAATATAGGGGCGATATTCAAAGTCTTCGATTTCGATGTGATGTATCAACCACCCCGACAGAAATATCCGCAGATCGCCGGCGACCCGCTGAAAGTTCAATCCGTCGAGACCGGCGGCCATGTCTGCGATCCGCATGGCGATGGTCTGGTGGGAGTGGCGATGAAGATCCACGAAGGGGAAACCCGACTTTTCCATCATCGCCTCTTCCTCGGCGAAGTGATAGGCGACGTAGTCGGTCAGCTGGGAAAAAATCTGAATCACCCTGTCGAACCCGCCCGCCTCCGCACCGGCGAGATCCATCTCCGCCAGCAACGCGAACAGGCGCTTATGGTGCTGATCAAGCGTCTCGTTGCCGACGCTGAGATCTTCGGTCCAGGCCACGTTTTCCACCCTCCACTAGGGATATCTACATACCCCGCGGCGGGTGGGTCGGCAATCACGAATCGGTGCCGTTCCCCGAGGCGGCGGCCGCCACGCCGGCGCCGAAGAACAGCAGCCCGTTGCGCCATTGGGTCACCGGCGTCAGCCAGGGCGCCCGGGTGCCGTGATGCTTGGGCGACGGCCGCATGGGCCGGCCGAAATAGTAGCCCTGGCCGTAGCGCACATTGTAGACGCGCAGCAGGTTGGCGGTGGCCTCGTCCTCGATATGCTCGGCGACGGTGGCGACCTTCAGTTCCCGGCACAGCTGGGTGATGGCGCGCAGGAAGGGCAGGCTGTCGCCGTTGCTGGCGGCGTCGCGCACATAGCTGCCGTCGATCTTGACGTGGTCGACCTTGAGGGCGCGCAGATAGTGGAAGGCCGCCGCCCCCGAGCCGAAATCGTCGATTCCCACCGGATGGCCGCGCCCGCGAATCTCCTGGATCACGGCGTTGACCGCCACCAGATCGGCGATGGCGGCGGATTCGGTCAGTTCGAACAGCAGGCGGCCGCGCAGGTCGGAGGCGCCGGAGATCAGGTGCAGCAGCCGCGCCGCCATGGTCGAACTGGACAGCGAGCGCCCCGACAGGTTGACGGCGAAGCGCAAGCTGGGCTCCGAGCCGACGCCGCTGCGCATGAATTCGATGGCGCGGGTCAGGATGGCGAAATCCAACTCGCCCACCAGACCGGTGTCCTCGGCGAACACCACGGTGTTGTAGGGCGAGGCACCGCTGTCGCCGAACCGCACCAGACATTCGAAATGGTGGACGGCATTGCTCCACAGATCGACGATGGGCTGGAAATACAGTTGGAAGTCACCGCTGCCGATGGTCTGCTTGACCTCGCGCATCTTGCTGACGGTCAGGGCCAGCGACGGCTTGGCCATCTTGGACAGTTCCTGGATGGTGGCGCTGCCCTCCTGGGTGAAGCGGTTCAGGGTGTAGACCAGGGCGCTGGTCGCCTCCTGCGCCGAGATGCCGGTGGAATCGAAGGCCAGGCTGGCGGTTTCCGGCGTCAGGTCGGCCCCGATCACCGAATGGGCCAGGCCGCTGATCGCCGCCTCGATGTCGTGGGCCGAAATCTCGGGACCGTGGATGACGCCGTATTTGGCGTTGCCCAGGTCGGCGGCGGCATCGCCTCCTACCGAGCATTGGCGCAGATATTCGGTGAAGCGGGTGATGAAGCCGGCGGTGGCCTCGGCCCCCACCTTGCTCCGCAGCTCGGCCAGTTCCGGCATGTCCAGCAGGGTCATGCGGTAGCTGTCGTCGGCTTCCTTGGCGCTTTCCTTGATCAGGTTGCCGGCCAGCGCCTCGAACCCCTCGCGCCCCAGCAACCCCTCGTCGTTGCGCCGGACCGTCGGCGACATGATGGTGCCGCTGTGGGTCAGGACCATCAGCAGACGGCCGACATGGTCGGGATGGGGATAGCCCGACAGCGCCACCGGCACGCTGCCGCCATCGGGCATGGCCACATGCAGCAGCACATGACGGACGCGCTCGCCCTGGGCCATGCGCCTCAAGGCGTTGACGGCGCGCGACGTGTCCTCGGGGCGGATCAGGTCGGGCAGGGACATGGTGGCGAGCAGCCGCGCCGGCCGCCCCACCAGCGACATGGAGGCGCCGATGGCGAAAATGATGCGGCCGGAATAATCGACTTCCATCAGCAGGTCGGCGGCGGCGAACGCAAAGGCCACATAGGCTTCCTGCGGTTGCCCCAGCCGTGCGCTCGCCCCTTCGCCCTCGCCTTTATGCGATTTATTCGACATTGGCCCTAAGCACTTGGTTTCCAGGCTTCCTTCATACACTGTTCACCAAGCTCTTTGAAACCACTGCCTACGCAACCCATCCCTCCGAAAAGAAACAATAATCTCCGAAGTGTCGCCTGCCGCCATGGCGAAAGGGGCCGCGCGATCCCGTTGCCTTGGCCGCGACCGGCTGCTACACCTCGCCGCACTCTTGCGAAGGACGAACCATGCTGAAGCGGCCGTACAACTGGATGATGGAAAAGGCGGGGCATGAACACGCCCTGTGGTGGCTGGCGGCCATCTCGTTCATCGAAAGCTCGTTCTTCCCCATTCCACCCGACATCATGCTGATCCCCATGGTGATCGCCGCCCCCTCGCGCTGGTGGCGCATCGCCCTGGCCTGCACCGTGGCCTCGGTGGTGGGCGGCTATCTCGGCTACGCCATCGGCTATTTCGCCATGGACAGCATCGGCATGACGATCCTGGGGGCCTTCCACCTCCAGGACAAGTTCCTGGCCTTGAAGCCGATCATCGACGAGTGGGGGGTGTGGTTCATCATCGTCAAGGGAATGACGCCCATTCCCTACAAGCTGGTCACCATCACCGCCGGTGCCTTCGACTTCGACCTGGTCAAGTTCACCTTCGCCTCGATCATCGCGCGCGGCATGCGCTTCTTCGTGGTGGCGGCGCTGCTGTGGAAGTTCGGACCGCCCATCCGCGATTTCGTGGAAAAGCGCCTGACCCTGGTCACCACCGCCTTCCTGGTCCTCCTGGTGGGCGGCGTCCTGGCGGTGAAGTTGCTGTAAACGCCCCTCAATCGCCGGGCGGCGGACCTCCGTCCGCCTTGGCTTTCGCGCCATGTGGCGCGCCGGCCCTTGGCCGCAACTCCGAGCCGATGAATGATTTCATCGGCTCGGCGGGATCAGGCCACCATCTCTTCGTCGCGGTAGCCCTGGGCGTAGAGCAGCGCCGTAAGGTCGCCGTGATCGACCCTGACGCGGGCTTCGGCCGCCACCACCGGCTTGGCGTGGAAGGCCACCCCCAGCCCGGCGGCCCGCAGCATGTCGAGGTCGTTGGCGCCGTCGCCCACCGCCACCGCCAAATGCGGCGTGATGCCCAGCTCGGCCGCGAAGGCGTTGAGGGTGGACAGCTTGGCCTCGCGGCCGATGATGGTGTCGCCGACCTGACCGGTCAGTCGACCATCCGCGACGATCAGCTCGTTGGCGATGTCGCGGTCGAACCCACAGGCGTCGCGGACCTTCGAGGTGAAGAACTTGAAGCCGCCCGACACCAGCACCGCGGTGGCGCCGTACTTCTTCATGGTCCGCACCAGGGCGAAAGCTCCGGGGGTGAATTCGATGCGGTCCCAGGTCTGGCCCAGGCAGTCGGCCGACAGCCCCTTCAGCAGCCCGACCCGCTCGCGCAGCGCCGCCTCGAAGCCGATCTCGCCGTTCATGGCCCGCGCCGTGATGCCGGCGATGTGGTCCTTGATGCCGGCGAAGTCGGCCAACTCGTCCAGGGTCTCGCCGATCACCATGGTGGAGTCCATGTCGGCCACCAGCAGCTGCTTGCGCCGCCCTTGGGTGGGCTGCGCCGCCACGTCCACCGCCCAGCCTTCCAGGATGCGGGCGGCGATAGCGTCGGCCTGGACGATGTCCAACCCGCTGAACTCCAGGTCGCAGGCCCGCTCGGGCGACAGCCAGTCGGCGGCGCCGACCTCGGCGCCCAAGGCCCGCAGCGCGCCGCGCACCTCGAACACCAACGACGAATCGAGACCGTGGCCCCCATGGCCGGCGATCAGGGTCAACACGTTATCCATGGAAGGTCCTCGATGCGGGGCCGGGAGAAAAGCGCTTTCGTTTACTGCACCGCCGCACGGATTGGCAAGCGAGAAGCCCTTGGCGCGGCGGCCGGCCTGATTTAGGGTCTGCTGATCGTCGCTTTCGGAGGCTCCGCCCGTGACCGTGCCGCTGCTTCGCCCCTTCCCGGGTCTGCGTCCCTCCCCCGACCATGCCGCCGACGTGGCGGCCCCTCCCTACGATGTGCTGTCCTCGGACGAGGCGCGGGCGATGGCGGCGGACAAGCCGCTGTCGTTCCTGCACATCTCCAAGCCCGAGATCGACCTGCCCGAGGGCACCGACGTCCATTCCCCGGCGGTCTACGCCAAGGGCGCCGAGAACCTGAAGGCGCTGATCGACAGCGGCGTCCTGGTGCGCGACGCCAAGCCCTGCTTCTACGTCTACCGCCTGTCCATGGGCAAGCACGCCCAGAACGGCATCGTCGGCGGCGGCTCGGTGGCGGCCTACGATTCCAACCGCATCCGCAAGCACGAATTCACCCGCCCCGACAAGGAAGACGACCGCGTCCGCCAGATCGACGCCTGCGACGCCCAGACCGGCCCAGTGCTGCTGGCCCATCGCAACCACCCCGACATCGCCGCCGTCATCGCCGTCATGATCCGGCGGCGGCCGGCCTACACGGTGATCGCCCCCGACGGCGTCATCCATACCCTGTGGGTGATGGACGACGAGGCCATGATCGACAAGGTCACGGCCGCCTTCGACTCCATGGACGCCATCTATATCGCCGACGGCCATCACCGTTCGGCGGCGGCGTCGCGGGTGGCCGCCAGCCGGCGGGCCGGCGCCCCCCCTTCCGACGCGGCCCCTTCCGACGCGGCGCACGAATCCTTCCTGGTGGTGACCTTCCCCATGGAAGAGATGATGATCCTCGACTACAACCGGGTGGTGCGCGATCTCAACGGCCTCGACCCGGCGCAGTTCCTGCGGGCGCTGGAGCCGGAATTCGAGGTCGCGGCCATCACCGGTCTGGCCCGCCCCGCCGCGCCGCGCTCTTTCGGGCTTTACCTGGAGGGCCAGTGGTACCGGCTGATCCTGCGCAACCCGCCACCGCTCGATCCGGTGGCGCGACTGGACGTCAGCCTGCTGACCGACCGCCTGCTCGGTCCGGTGCTGGGCATTCACGATCTGCGCAGCGACAAGCGCATCGACTTCGTCGGCGGCAGGCGCGGCCTCGGCGAGTTGGAAAAGCGGGTCGATTCCGGCGAGATGGCCGCCGCCTTCGCCATGTTCCCGCCGCAGATGCGCGACCTGGTCGCCGTCGCCGATGCCGGCCTGGTGATGCCGCCCAAGTCCACCTGGTTCGAACCCAAGCTGGCCGACGGCATGGTGAGCTATCCCCTGGACTGGTCATGACCTCCGATCCGTCGCCCGTCCCCCGCAGCGGTCGGTTCCCCAAGGCGCATCGGCCGTTCTTCCTGGCCGCCTGCCTCTACGCGGCGGCAGCGGTGCCGTTGTGGTGGGCGGAATGGGCCGGGCTGCTGCCCGGCTGCGACGGCTGTGACCCGGTGGCGCGCCACGCCCACGAGATGCTGCTGGGCTTCGCCGGCGCGGTGCTGGGCGGCTATCTGTTCACCAAGGTGACGCTGCCCCGGCTGCTGCTGGCCCTGGCGGCCTGGGCGGCGGCCCGGATCGGCGCCTGGGCCGGCATCGGCGGCGCGCCGGGGGTCGTCCTGGCGCTGGCCTATCCGGTCCTGCTGTTCGCCTTCGGCGGCTGGCCGTTCCTCAAGGCCGCCAAGTTCGGCCACAACATGGTGTTCGCGCCGACCATCGCCGCCTTCGCCGTCGCCGAGGGCCTGTACCAGGCCGGTCGGCTGGGACTGATCGAAGGCGGCCAGCGGCGCGGCGTGCTGACCGCCCTCGACCTGGTGGCGCTGCTGATCCTGGTGATGGGCGGGCGGGTCATTCCGGCGGCCATGGCCGGGCTGGTGCGCAAGGAGGAAAACCGCGAACTGTTCGACCGCAACCGCCCCTGGCTGGAGCGGGTGGTGGTGCTGGGCATGGCGCTGAACGCCATCGGCGACATGCTGGCCCTGCCCCGGGTCCTGGCCATGGCGGTGGCCGGCGCCGCCGCCCTGGTGCGCCAGGGGCGCTGGCGGCCCATGCAGGCTTTGACCGATCCGTCCATGGGGCCGATTCAGACCGGCTATTTCCTGCTGGCCACCGGGCTGATCCTGGCGTCGCTGTCCGAGCAGGTGGGAATCGGTCCCGGCACCGACGCGCTGCACCTTGCCACCATCGGCGGCATCGGCCTGGTCACCAGCGCCATGATGCTGCGCATCGACCATATCCGCGAACGCCGGGGCCATGGCTGGCCCAAGATGGGGATTCCCATCGCGGTGCTGCTGGTGGTCGCCGCCGACCTGCGCATCACCGCCACCGTGGCGCCGGAGGTCCTGATCCCGGCGTCCATGGCGCTGTGGTCGGCAGCCTATCTGATGCTGGCGATCATGCTGGTGCTGGGGTGGCTAAGGCCGACGAGTCATGTGTGGACGGCCCCTGCGTTGCAAGGGGATTCTGACGTGATTTTGCCCCGGTCGGGTGCAGTCATGTGTCCGGCCTGTTTGCGCGGCACTTGACCGCTGGCCATGATGTGATCCGCAGAGGAGCTCCCAAT
>NZ_CAINTR010000160.1 GCF_903853455.1 uncultured Magnetospirillum sp. | reverse complement strand
CATCGACATCCATGTGGGCGCCCGGGTCTTCCTGCGCCGCCGGATGCTGGGCCTGTCCCAGGCTCAGTTGGCCGCCGCCATCGGCATGACCTTCCAGCAGGTGCAGAAATACGAGCGCGGCGCCAACCGCATCTCGGCCTCTACCCTGTACCGCCTCGCCCAGGCCCTGGACGTATCGGTCAGCTTCTTCTTCGACGTCATGGAAGACGGCCCGCCCATCCGCGACGAGGGCCGGATCCTCCCGCCCCCGCCGGACATGCTCCTCCACTACTGCGCCCTGCCCGAGGAGCTGCGCCGACGGGTCTACGCCCTGGTCAAGGCCTTGGTGGAAAGCGAGGCGTGAGAGGGGGGATTTTTCACCACGAAGGCACGAAGGCACGAAGAGAGCGGAGCGGCCGCGTCGCTTCGGGTTTCATCAACGCCTTGATAAATCTATTGTCCGCTACGCGGACGGAAGACGAAACGGCGCCACCCGGGAGACCTCTTCGTGCCTTCGTGACTTCGTGGTCAATGACGGCGCCAGCCCCCAAACGAAGCGCCCGAAATTGAAACCGGACAGAGGGGGGCAAGTTCAGCTTACCCGTCCTCACAGGATCGAGCGGTACAGCCCCTCCACATCGGCTTGGGACATGTCCCGCGGATTGTTGGCCAGCAGGCGCTGGATCCCCACCACCACCTCCTCGGCCATGCCGGGGATGTGGTCGGCGGTGACGCCGAGCTGGCTCATGCGCGTCTCCAGCCCGCCGGACGCCACCAGCCCTTCCAGCGCCGCCACGAAGGCCTCCGCCGCCGCCCGCTCATGGGCGAAGCTTTGTCCGGGCAGGATCACGGCGGCCAGTTCGGCGTATTGCTTGGCCGCCACCGGCAGGTTGAAGCGGAACACCGGTCCCATGACCAGGGCGTTGCTGTGGCCGTGCGGCACGTGGAAGCGCGCCCCCAGCGGATAGGCCAGGGCATGCACCGACGCCACCGAGGCGTTGATGAAGGCCATGCCGCCCAGCATGGAGCCCTGCAACATGGCGGCGCGGGCGTCCAGGTCGCCGCCGTCGGCCAGCACCTTGGCCAGGTTGCCGACCAGCAGCTCCAGCGCCTTGACCGCCAGGCAGTCGGCCATGGGATTCTTGCGGGTGCGGCTGGTATAGGCCTCCACCGCGTGGACCATGGCGTCCAGCGCCGTGGCGGCGGTGACCTTGGCCGGCATGCCCACCGTCAGCTCGGCGTCGAGGATGGCCACGTCGGGCAGCAGTTGGCGGGTGTAGACCGCCTTCTTCTCGTTGGCCTCGTTGGTGACCACCGAGACCCAGGTCACCTCGGAGCCGGTGCCGGCGGTGGTCGGCACCTGGATCAGCGGCGCCCGCTTGCCGGTGGCGAGGTCGGTGCCGAACAGCTCCTCGATGCTCTGGTCCGAGCGCAGCAACAGGGCCACCAGCTTGGCGGTGTCCAGCGACGACCCGCCTCCCAGCCCGACCACCCCGTCGGCGTCGAAGGCCCGCGCCGCCTCGACGGCGGCGCGGATGACGGCGACCGGCGGATCGGCCCGGACGCCGTCGAAGACGCTGGCCACGATGCCGGCGGCCTCGAGGCTGGCCACCGCCCGGTCGGCGAAGCCGCAGGCCCGGATGCCGCCGTCGCAGACCACCACCACCCGTTTGGCTCCCAGACCGGCCATCAGGGGGCCTGTCTGCGACAATCCGCCGATCTGGCAGACCACCTTGGGCACGCTCTGGAAGACAAACGCCATGGCCCCTACTCCTTGATGCCGCCGAGGCAGAGATACTTGATCTCCAGGAAGTCCTCGACGCCGTACTTGCTGCCTTCGCGGCCGATGCCGGACTGCTTGACGCCGCCGAACGGGGCGACCTCGGTGGAGATGATGCCCTCGTTGATGCCGACGATGCCGTATTCCAGCTTCTCGGCCACCCGCCACACCCGCGCCACGTTGCCGGCGTAGAAATAGGCCGCCAGCCCGAACTGGGTGGCGTTGGCCATGGCCACCGCCTCGGCCTCGGTCTTGAAGCGGAACAGCGGCGCCACCGGCCCGAAGATCTCTTCCCGCGCCATGTCCATCTCGGCGGTGACGTTGGTGACGATGGTCGGCTCGAAGAAGGTGCGGCCCAGGGCGTGGCGCTTGCCGCCGCAGACCACGGTAGCGCCCTTGGCCACCGCGTCGGCCAGCAGACGCTCGACCTTTTCCACCGCCTCGTCGTTGATCAGCGGGCCTTGAGTCGCGTCGCTAGTGAGGCCGGGACCGACCTTGAGCGCGGCCACCGCCGTGGCGAGGCGCTTGGCGAACTCGTCGTACACGCCGTCCTGCACCAGCAGGCGGTTGGCGCAGACGCAGGTCTGGCCGGCGTTGCGGTACTTGGAGGCCATGGCTCCCAGCACGGCGGCATCCAGGTCGGCGTCGTCGAACACGATGAAGGGGGCGTTGCCACCCAGTTCCAGGCTGACCTTCTTGACCGTGCCGGCGCACTGGCTCATCAGCAGCTTGCCGATCTCGGTGGAGCCGGTGAAGGACAGCTTGCGCACCAGCGGATTGCCGGTCAGCTCGTTGCCGACGCCGGCGGGATGGCGGGTGGTGACGATGTTGATCACCCCCTTGGGGATGCCGGCCCGCTCGGCCAGCTCGGCCAGGGCCAGGGCCGACAGAGGAGTGTCCTCGGCCGGCTTGATCACCACCGGGCAGCCGACCGCCAGGGCGGGGGCGCATTTGCGGGTGATCATGGCGGTGGGGAAGTTCCACGGCGTGATGGCGGCCACCACCCCGATGGGCTCCTTCAGCACCACGATGCGCTTGTCGACGCCGTGACCGGGGATGACGTCGCCATAGACCCGCTTGGCCTCCTCGGCGAACCATTCGATGAACGAAGCGCCATAGGCGATCTCGCCCTTGGCCTCGGCCAGCGGCTTGCCCTGCTCGGCGGTCAGCAGAATGGCCAGATCGTCCTGGTTGGCCATGATCAGGGTGAACCAGGCGCGCAGGATATTGGCCCGCTCCTTGGCGGTCTTGGCCCGCCAGGCCGGCCAGGCGGCATTGGCCGCCTCGATGGCGCGCCGGGTCTCGGCGGCGCCCATGTCGGGGACCGAGGCCAGGACGCTACCGTCGGCGGGATTGATGACCTCGAAACTCGCGCCGTTGTCGGCGGCCGTCCAGGCGCCGTCCACATAGGCCAGGGTCTTGAGCAGGGAGGAGTCTTTGAGCTTCATGGTGGGAGAACCCTTTCGAGCGAGGATCGGTCAGGACTTGGAGGGAACCAGCAGCTTTTCCAGCACGGCGCGCAGCTCCGCCGGCAGCGGACCCGGCCGGCCCGAGGCGCGGTTGACGTAGACATGGGTGAACTGCCCCACCGCCGCCGGGGTCTCGCTGTTCTTCAGGAACAGGCCGATCTCGTAGCGGACGCTGGAATTGCCCAGATGGACGACCCGCAGGCCGGCCTCGACCTCGTCGGGAAAGGCGACGGGGGCGAAGTAGTGGCAGTTGGTGGTGACCACCAGGCCGATCACCGGGCTGTTCTGGATGTCCAGCACCCCCTGGTCGATCAGGTAGCGGTTCACCACCGTGTCGAAGTAGCTGTAATAGACCACGTTGTTGACGTGGCCATAGACGTCGTTGTCCATCCAGCGGGTGGGAATCGCCAGGAAATGGGGATAGGCGGCGCGGGTTTCGGTCTTGCGTTCCATCGGGCCGGAATCCTTCTCAGTAGACCTTGGTGTAAAGAGCCAGCGCGTCATCATAAGTGACGTCGCGCGGATTGTTGACCAGCAACCTTTGCACCTTCATGGCATCCTCGGCCAGCATGGGCAAGTCGGTCTCGGCGATGCCGACGTCGCGCAGGGTCTGCTCCATGGGCATCTCGGCCACCAGGGCGGCGACGGCGTCCACCAGGGCGCGGCCGCTGGCCTTGCCCGGCAGGATGGCGGCGGCCAGCTCGCCGTACAGGGTCTCGGCGGCAGGCATGTTGAACTCCATCACCGGCACCAGCACCAGGGCGTTGCTGAGGCCGTGGGGAACGTGGAAATGGCCGCCGATGGGATAGGCCAGGGCGTGGACCGCCGCCACCGGCGCGTTGGCGAAGGCGATGCCGGCCAGCATGGAGCCCTGCAGCATGGCCGAGCGGGCCTCGGCGTCGGCACCGTCGGCGACGACGCGGCGGATGTTGCCGTAAAGCAGTTGCAGCGCCTTGACCGCCAGTCCGTCGGAGATGGGGTTCTTCTTGTGCCGGGTGGTGTAGGCCTCGATGGCGTGAACCATGGCGTCGATGGCGGTCATGGCGGTGATGCGGGCCGGCAGCCCCCAGGTCAGGGTTCCGTCCAGCACGGCGAGATCGGGATAGAGCAGACTGCTGACCACGCCCTTCTTCTCGCTGGTGGGGGTGGTGACGATGGCGATGGGGGTGACCTCGGAGCCGGTGCCGGCGGTGGTCGGCACCTGAATCAGCGGCAGGCGCGGCCCCTTGGCCAGCCCGATGCCGTAGATGTCGGGAAGCTGCTGGGACGTGCCGACCAGCAGGGCCACCAGCTTGGCGGTATCCATGGAGCTGCCGCCGCCGAAGCCGATGACGCCGTCGATGCCGGCCCGGCGCGCCGCCGCGACCGCGTCCAGCACCGAGGCCTCGGGCGGGTCCATCTTGACGTCGGTGAACAGGGTGACCTTCAGCCCGGCGGCCTTGAACCCGTCCAGCGCCGGCGCCAGCAACCCGGCCCCCAGCAGCCCGGCGTCGGTGACGATCAGGGCGTGGCTGATGCCCAGTTCCTTGGACAGCTCGGCCAGACGGGCCGAGGAGCGGTCTTCGCAGATGATCCGGGGAGTGGTCTCGAAGGTGAAATTGATCATGATGGTCCCTCGCGTTGATGGGTTCAGCCGGCCGTGACCACGCCCCGCTCGATGCGGTAGAGGCGGTCGACCAGGTCGGCGGAATGGGTGTCGTCGGATTCGGACAAGATGACGGACAGCCCCTGACTGCGAAGCGTGCCGATCACTTCGGTCAGGCGGCGGGACAGAACCGGAGCGACGCCTTCGAACGGCTCGTCCAGCAGCAGCAGGCGGCGCCCCGGCATCAGGGCACGGGCCAGGGCCACCAGCTTCTGCTGGCCGCCCGACAGTTGCAGCGCCCGGCGATCGCGGAACACCGCCACTTCCGGCATGATGTCGTAGATCCATTCCAGCCGCCGGGCCGCATCCTTGATGCCGTTGGCCCAGGCCGGCATCATGATGTTCTCTTCCACCGTCAGCGCCGGGATCAGCCGCCGGTCCTCCGGCATGTAGCTGATTCCCAGCCCGGCCCGCTTGTGGCCGGGCAAGGCCAGCAGGTCGGCGCCGTCCAGCTCGATGGTGCCGGCGGTGGCCGGCAACAGGCCCATGATGCTGCGGATCAGGGTGGTCTTGCCGGCGCCGTTGCGGCCGATCAGGCCGACCATGGCGCTGTCGGGAACCTCCAGGGCGACGCCGCGAAGGATGGGGATGCGCTGGATGGCCACGTCCAGCGCCTGGATGCGCAGGCTCATGACGCCCTCCTGGTCCGGCCGTGGCCGCCATGGCCCACCACCAGCTCCTGCACCTTGGGGTCGTCCAGCACCTGGGCCGGCGGTCCGTCGGCGATCACCTCGCCGGCATAAAAGGCCAGGATGCGGCTGACATAGCGCGACACGATCTCCATGTCGTGCTCGACGAACAGGACGGTGACGCCGTGACGGCGGACCACCTGCATGACGCTGTCCATCAGGGGGAACTTCTCCTCCACCGCCACGCCGCTGGTGGGCTCGTCCAGCAGCAGCATGCTGGGATTGCCGATCAGCGCCATGGCGATGTCCACCAGCTTGCGGGTGCCCTGGGGCACCGAGGTCACCGGATGGTCGCGGAAGGCGGCGACGCCGAATTCGGCCAGGGCCGTTTCGGCCCGCTCGATCCGCGCCGCGTTGCGCAGCGGCCGCAGGAACGAGGGATAGCCGCTTTCGGCGATGGACAGGGCCACCAGCATGTTGTCCAGCACCGTCAGCTCGGGAAACAGCTGCGCCACCTGGAACGACCGCGCCATGCCCATGCGGGTGATCTTGCGCGGGGCCTGGCCCAGGATGGAGCGGCCGTTGAACAGGATCTCGCCCGCGGTCGGCGGCAGAAAGCCGGTGACCATGTTGATGAAGGTGGTCTTGCCGGCGCCGTTGGAGCCGATCACCCCCACCACCTCGCCGGACTGGATGCGGATGTTGATGTCCTTGGCCGCCGTCACCGCGCCGAAGCTGCGATAGAGGTTGCGGGCTTCCAGGATGGGAGTGGCAGTCATGCGCGGGCCTCCGCCTTGGTGCGTCGGAACAGGCTCCACAGCCCCTTGGGCAGAAAGATGATGATGCCCAGCAGCACGAAGCCGAGGATCATCTGCCAGGAATGGGGCACGAACTGGATGGCGTAGGTCCGCACGGTGGAGAACAGGGTCGCCGCCAGGAACGGCGCCGCCACATGGCTGATGCCGCCCAGCAGGGCGATGAAGATGAACTCGCCCGAGGTGGTCCAATAGGCCATTTCCGGGTCCACATGGCCGGTGGCCATGCCGATCAGGCCGCCGCCCAGCGCCGAGGTCGCCGCCGCCAGCACATAGGTGGCGTACAGCATCCAGCGCGGCGAGACACCCAGATACTCCACCCGCACCTCGTTCTCGCGGATGGCCTCGCACACATGGCCGACGCTGGACTTGGACAGGCGGTGGAGCAGCACGGCGGCGACGGCGGCGCAGCCGCAGGTCAGGACGTAGACGAACATCTTGCCGCCGGCCCCCGGCGCCCAGCCCAGCGCCGTCACCGCCCGCACGTTGAAGCCGTCGGTGCTGCCCAGCGACTGGCTCTTGGACAGGATTCCGTACAGGATCATGGAAAAGGCCAGGGTCAGCATGGCGAAGAAGATTTCGCGGTAGCGGGTCAGCAGCAGGCCGAGGACCATGGCGACCGCCGCCGCCGCCGCCATGGACAGCAGCAGCAGCGCGAAGGCGTCGTGCACCCCGACCATCTGGCCGCCGACGCCGACGGTGTAGCCGCCGATGCAGTAGTAGAGGCCCTGGCCGAACGAGACCAGACCGGCCCGCATCTGGATGACCACGCCCTGCACCACCAATCCCTTGGCGAAGGCGATGGTCAGCAGGAAGGTCAGCCAACTGGGCAGCACCAGCGCCCCCAGGGCCAGCGCCAGCCCTGCCCCCAGCAGCCACGCTTCCGTTCGATCGACGCGCATCATCAGATCTTCCTCACAAGGGTCTGGCCGAACAGGCCTTGCGGCCGCACCGACAGGACCAGCGACATCACGCCGTAGATGACGAACAGCTCCAACTCCGGGGCCAGATGCACCGCGGCGGCCCGCGTCAGCCCCACCAGGACGGCGCCGGCGGCGGCGCCGCCGATGCTGCCCATGCCGCCCACCACCACCACCGCGAAGGCCAGCACGATGACCTCGACGCCGATGCCGGGCGACACCGAGATGGCGGGCGCGGTCAAGGCGCCGGCCAGGGCGCCCAGGGTGGTGCCGACCGCGAAGGTGACGGCGAACATGGCCTTGACGTTCACCCCCATGGCCACCGCCACCTCGCGGTCATGGATCACGGCGCGCAGCAGCTTGCCCTTGTGGGTCCGGTTGAGGATCAGCCACAGGCCGAACCCGACCACCAGCGACACCCCGATCAGCCCCAGGTCGTAATTGGCGAAGGTCAGGCCGCTGAAGGAAACGCGGCCCAGCAGCCCATAGGGCTGATAGGCGAAATAGGGATCGACGCCCCACACCAGCTTGATGGCGTCTTCCAGGATCAGCAGCAGGGCGTAGGTGACGATCACCATCAGGATCTCGTCGCGGCCGTACATGCGGCGCAACAGGGAGAATTCGATGAAAAATCCCACCACCAGACCGGCCACCAGCGCCGCCCCCAGCAGCAGCAGATAACTGACATAGGGATTGCCGCCGGCACCGCTGAACCACCACCCCACCAGCGAGGCGCCGGCATAGGCGCCGATGGCGTAGAAGCTGCCATGGGCCATGTTGAGGATGCGCATGACGCCGTAGATCACGGTCAACCCGGCCGAAACCAGGAACAGCCAGGACGCGTAGATCGAGCCGTCCACCAGGATGGCGATAAATGTTGTCATCGGAGGCTCCACGGAGTCCGGCGGTGGAAGACTCCACCGCCGGGGTCCCGATAATTCAAATCAATCGCACTTGGCGCCGGGCATGCCCGACTTGATCCAATCCTGGCCGTTGACGCCTTCCGGCGGGGTGACGCAGGTGTCCTTGTAGGACCTGACGTTCTTCAGCGTCGCCTTGCCGCCCTCGAAGTAGTATTCGCCGTAGGCGATGCCCTGCATGGCCTGATGGCCGGTGGAGCGGGCCATCTTGACGGTGCCCGAAGGCGACTCGAAGGTCAGGCTGGTGAAGGCGGCGGTGATCTTGTCGGCGTCGGGCTGCTTGCCCGGCGCGGCGGCGGCCTTCTCGACCGCGGCCTTGAGGCCGAGGATCGCCTGGACGATCTTGAACGACGGATAGACCGGCTGCTCGTTCCACTTGGCGGAATAGGCGGCGCGCAGCCATTCCGACAGGGCGTTCTTGGGGGCGAAGGCGCCGAACGGGCCGCGTCCGCCGATGACCATGCCGTTGGGGGCCTGGTCCTTGTAGTGCTCCATGGCGGATTCGCCGCAGGTCAGCAGCAGGGTGCGGCCGTCGAACAGGCCGCGCGCGTTGCCTTGCAGGACCAGGGCCTCCATGTCGCCACCCCAGAAGCTGGAGTGGATGACGTCGGGCTTGGCCACCGACAGGGCGGAGATCTCGGCGCCGTACTGGCCCTGGAAGATCTTGGGGAACTGCTCGCCCACCACCTTGACCTCGGGCCTCAGCTTCTTGGTGGTCTCGACGAAGTCGGTCCAGGAATCCTGGCCCCAGGCGTAGTTCTGCTGGATGCCGGCGATGCTGGCCATCTTGGGCCTGGTGTCGGCCAGATAGCGGACGGCGCCCACATTGTCGACCACCGCGTCCAGACCGGTGCGGAAGGAATATTTCGGGGCCTTGTTCTCCTCGAACAGGCGCGACGTGCCGCAATCGTAGAACACGGTGGGGATCTTCAACTCCTCGGCCACCGGCGAAACCGCCAGACAGTCGCCGCTGGAGATGTAGCCGATCACCGCGTCCACCTTCTGGCGCTCGACCAGGTTGCGGAACTCCTCCACCTGCTTGGTGGCGCCACCGTTCTCGTCGATGATCACCGCCTCGATTTCCAGGCCGTTGATGCCCTTGGTGTTGTAGGGGGCGGGCAGCAGGCCCTTGTTGAGGGCGTCGATGACGGTTTCGGCGGCATGGGCCGACGGCACCCCGAACGGACCGGCGGCGGCGCCGGACAGGAAGGTGACGATGCCGACGCGGAACTTGCCGTTCTCGGCGGCCTGGGCGCTGCCGGCGGCAAGGGCCACGGCCATCAGGGCCAGGGCCGCCACCACGGGACGGCGGGGGACGAAGAGGGATTTCAGTCTGTTCACGGTTCCACTCCCTTTGCTTGGTTAAGGCTGTTTCTTCACGGCTTGGCGCCCATGGCGGCGCGCCGCCGGCGCACCACCTCCGGCGGCGGGATCAGGTCCTCGGCGGTGTAGACCCGCCACTCCCCCAGCATGACCTTGGCCGGCGGGAAGTCCGTGTTGGGCACCACCCGGCCGATGGCCAGGGGCTGGACGATCTGGTGGGTGGTCTTGTCGATGTAGGAGGTGAAGCCGTCCGGGTCCTTGGGCAGCTTCAGCCGCAGGTTTTCCAGCGCCTCGACCATGGCCTCCACGTCGGCCTTCCTGCCGCCTCCCACCGTCTTGACCGCGCTGGCGATGGCCATGATGCCGCTATAGGCCCCGGCGGCGGCATAGGTGGGGTAGCGCCCCTCGGAGGCGTGGAAGGCGGCGACGAAGGCCCGGTTGCGCTCGGTGTCCGGCCAGTTGTTGTGGTGGCGCGCCGACAGGATCAGGCCGGGCGGCGGATTGGAGCCCAGCGCCAGCATCACCTCGTAATTGCCGCCGGTGTCGAAATTGGCCAGCTGGATGCTGTCGAAGAAGCTGGTGGAGGCGGCCTGGCGCAGGAAGGCGATGAAGTCGCCGCCCCACAGGGCGGTCACCACGATGTCGGGCTTGGTGGCGGCGATGGCGCTGATATAGGCGGAATAGTCCGGCTCGTAGAGGCGCGGCCAGAACTCGCCCACATTGTCGTAACTGACCCCCAGCAATTGCAGGCTTTCCCGCAGGTCGCTCCACGAAGCGTGGCCGTAATCGTAATCGGGGCCGATGAAGGCCACCCGCTTCCAGCCGGTCTCGCGCTGCAACTCGGCCAGATAGCGGGCGCCGGCGGCGTTGGAGATCCAGGAATCGTTGGTGACCCGGAAGTAATAGCGATGCAGGGCGTCGATGGTCAGGCGGGAAGAGGCGTGGTCGGTGCCGACCAGGATGACCTTCTGGGCGCGGGCGACCTCGCTGACCGCCTGGGCCACGCCGGAGCTGACCATGCCGCAGAAGAACTTCACCTTGTCCTGGCGGACGAAATCCTCGGCGATGCGCACCGCATAGGCCGCCTTGGAGCGGTCGTCCTCGACGATCACCCGCAGCTTGGGCGCGCGCGGCCCCAAGGCCCCGGCCTGGATGTCGGCCAGCGCCAGCTTGATGCCGGCGGCGCTGTCGCGGCCGTAGATGGCGGCGCGGCCGGACATGGGATACATGCAGCCGATGCTCACCTCGGCCTCGGCGGCGCTGGCGCCCAACTCGACACGGGCCTCGGCCTCGGCGGCCGCCGACAGCCCGGCCGCCGCCACCAGCGTCGCCGCCAGTCGGCCGAACACACCCGGACAGAGTCGGATCAGGCTGCGCATCTCGACGTTCCCCCCGACGACCGTTTACCGGCCGTCATTCTTGTCCGTCCCGCTTGAGCGGTGACGTCATCGTTCCGGGGGACGAATACGCAACGCCCGTGCCAGGGCCTGGAACCAGGGTTCACGGGAACGGGAGCGGGCGGATGAGCGGAAACCGCTCATGGGCGCTCAACCCTATGAGCGGTTTCCGCTCGTCAGGTTGAGGCGTTGCAGCCGGCGCTTGAAGGCATGGCGCGAAATGCCCAGCAGTTCGGCCGCCCGGCCCTTCTGGCCATGGGCGCGGGCCAGGGCTTCGGTCAGCAGCACCCGCTCGCTGGCATCCAGGCTGTCGGACAGGGTTTTCGGCGGCTCGCCGGCCCCGGCGGCGGCGTCGAGGCGAAGCATGTCGGGCGGCAGTTCGGCCAGGGTGGCGGCGCGGCCGGGATGAAGGATGGTCAGGCGCTCGATCAGGTTCTTCAGCTCGCGCACATTGCCCGGCCAGGGATAGTCGGCGAAGCGGGCCTCGACCTCGGGGGCGAAGCTCACCGGCGGACTGCCGCTTTCCGCCGCGTAGCGCCGGGCGAAATGCCGCGCCAGGGCAAGGGCGTCGCCGCCCCGCTCGCGCAGGGACGGCAGGCGCAGTTGGATGACGTTCAGGCGGTAATAGAGGTCCTCGCGGAACCGCCCGGCCTTGACGTCGGCGGCGAGGTCGCGGTTGGTGGCGGCGACGATGCGCACGTCGGCGGTGCGGACCTGGGCGGCGCCGATGGCGCGGTAGTTGCCATTCTCCAGGAAGTGCAGGAACTTGGCCTGCAAGGCCTGGGGCAGCTCGCCGATCTCGTCCAGGAACAAGGTGCCGCCGTCGGCCAGGGCCACCAGCCCCACCCGGCGCTGATGGGCGCCGGTATAGGCGCCCTTCTCGGCTCCGAACAGTTCGGCCTCGATCAGTTGTTCCGGCAGCGAGGCGCAGTTGACCTCGACGAAGGCCCCCTTGGCGCGGGCGCTCTGATTGTGGAGCGAGCGGGCGACCAGCCCCTTGCCGGTGCCGGATTCGCCCAGCAGGAGGACCCGCGAGGCGCTGCTGGCGGCGATGCGCGACACCGTGGCGATCAGTTCGGTCATGATCGGGCTGTCGCCGATCATGCCGTCGCTGCCCACCACCGTTTTGCGGTGGTAGGCCACCTCGGCGGCCAGGCGCTCGCGTTCCAGAGTCGAGCGGATGACGTGGATCAGGTCGTCCAGTTCGAACGGCTTGGTCAGGTAGTCCGAGGCGCCGGCCTTCACCGCCTGCACCGCCGCCCGGGTGTCGCCATGGGCCGAGATCATCACCACCGGCAGGGTGGACTGGCGGCTCCGCAGGGTCTCCAGCACCTGGATGCCCAGCATGTCGGGCAGGCGCTGGTCCAGCAGCACCAGATCGGGCGGCTGGCGCTCGATCTCGGCCAACCCTTCCGCGCCGGTATGGACGCCCCAGGCGGAAATGCCCTCCCCCTTCAGGGCGAAGACCACGGATTTCACCAGTTGGATTTCATCGTCGACGATGAGGACCGAGATGTCAGCCAAGGCGCTCTCCCGTTTGGGTCAGGGGCAGCCGCAGGGTGACCGTGGTTCCCGATCCCGGCAGGCTGGCGATGTCGATGGCGCCGCCGTTCACCTCGGTCAACTGCCGGCAGATGCTGAGGCCCAGACCGGTTCCCAGGGCGCGGGTGGTAAAGAACGGGTCCATCACCCGCGGCAGGTCGGCGTCGTTGATGCCGCCGCCGGTGTCGTTGACCTCGATCAGCCCCCAGGCGCCCTCGCTGTGGGCGAACAGGGTGATGGCGCCCCCCGAGGCGGTGGCCTGCATGGCGTTGACCACCAGATTGATCAGAATCTGCATGACGTGGTCGCGGTCGGCCAGCAGGACCAGGTCGGCGCTGCCCATCACCCCGAGATGCAGGCCCAGCCGCTCCGCCTCGGGCGTCACCAGGGCGCCGACCCGGCGGAACAGGTCGCGCATCGGCACCGGGCCGATCTGCGGCGGGCGCGGCCGCCCGTATTCCAGCAGGTCCTCCATCACCCGGGTCAGGCGGTCGATCTCGGCGCTGACCCCGTTGAGGATTTCCAGCCGCTCGGGATCGGCTTCCTGGCGCGCCAGGGCCTGGACGCTGGTCTTGATGGTGGCCATGGGGTTGCGGACCTCGTGGGCGACGCCGGTGGCGAATTTGCCCAGCACCGCCATCTTCTCGATGCTGACGGTGCGCTCGATCAACTGGCTGAGCTTGCGCGACATGCCGTTGAAGGCCCGCGACACCACGTTGATCTCGTCGTTGCCGGTCTCGGGCAGGCGATAGTCCAACTGACCGGCCGACACCGCGTCGGCGCCGATCACCAGCCCGCGCAACCGCCGCCGCAGCCGCGACGCCAGCCGCGAGAACAGGATCACCACCGCCGCCACCGAGGCGAAGACCAGCATGTACAGCCAGTGCCGCGCCTGGTTGAACGGCCCCAGCACCGCGTCGGGCTGGATCACCAGCGCCGCCTGCCAGCCGGGCAATATCTCGGGACCGGGCATCAGCTCGCCGCGCGGCCGGGTGGCGTGGCCGACCGAATCGAAGATGCCGCCGCCCGGCGTGGTCAGCACCGGCTGGATCAGGCTGCCGATTTCCGGCGCCCCCATCAGCTCGGTCACCGAGGCCAGCCGCACATGCAGGGCGATGCTACCGCTTTCGCCGCCGCTGCGCTGGTCGCGCAACACCTGGCGCATGAGGAACCAGCCGGGGGCGCCGTCGCGGGGCGGCACCGGGCCGATGATCTCGGTGCCGCCCACATGGACGCTGGGCAGGCCGGACACGTCCAGCGCCTCGCCGGTCCAATAGGGCTGCCCCGACGCCGCCTGACCGGCGATCACCCGCGACAGGCGGCCGTCGGGATCGAAGAACCAGATGCCGTAGAGATCGGGAACATCCGCCTCGATCCGCAACAGGGCGCTGATCTCGGCGTCCTCGCTGGCGGGGCGGCGGACCGACGAGGCCAGCGACGGATAATTGGACAAGGTGTCCAACTGGTAGATGCGGGAATCGAAGAAGGCGCCGAGCCGGCTGGCGGTGGCGGTCAGTTGCGCCGACAGCCGCTGGCCGGTCAGGGCATGCAAGATGTCCTGGGCGTAGCTGTCATAGAGATAGCCCACCGCCCCCAGCGGCACCACCGCCGCCACCAGGGACACGAAGAAATAGCGCGAGACCAGGGAGCGCGGCAGAATCATGATGGCCGACTATATCCAGCCGGGCGCCGCTCTGCCAGCCATCGCGGGGGGAGGCTACGCCCCGGTATGTCCAACGAAGGCGCAGAGGCGGATGAGCGCCGCCGCGACCACTGCCTCCGACACGCGCCCGAACCCTCTGATGATCAGGCTGGCATTGAGTGTCACGGCACGGTCGGTGCGAATCCAACTTGCCAACGGCAGGCTCCCCTGCATGAGGTCGGCCGGGTCAAGGGCGATCCCGTGATCGACTTGCGGCCGGGACGTCACCGCCAGGGCAATGAAATCACCGTAGGCGTCTGGACGGGTCACCACCAGCACCGGCCGCTTCTTGGCCGCCGACAGGTCGGAGAAGGGGAAGGGGATCAGGACGAGGTCTCCCCGCTCAAACACGGTCCCAGGCCTGATCCTCGGGGTTGTCCCAAACGGCCTTCAAGGCCGAACCTTGAGCGCCGATCAGATCCCGGTTCTGATCGCGTTCCTGCCGTTCCGCCAGATAACCGACGAAGTCCAGCACTTCCCGCGCGAGATGCTCGGGAAGCTTCTTGCTCTGCTCGTAAATCAGATCGGCGATGGCCATGTGACCTCCCTTGGCCGTGGGGCATCCGTCGGCAACTGTATCATGGGTTGCGTGCTTTGCCCGAATCCCCTTTGGCCTCAGTCCTCGGGCGCATTCTGCACCACGATGCCGACGATGATGAGACCGATGCCCAGGACCTGGCCCCAGGCCACATGCTCCCCCAGCACCTGCCAGGCCGCCAGCGGCACCAGCACATAGCTCAGCGCCGTGACCGGGAAGGCCGCCGACAGCGCCGAACCGTGCAGGATCGCCAGCCACAGCACGAAGGTGGCGAAATAGCCCGCCAGCGCCGCCAGCGCCAACGGCGAGGCGGACACCGCCACCAGCCAGTCCACCGACGGGAAGGGGATGGCGTCCAACTGGTCGCCCGCCAGCTTCATGGCCAGCTGGATCGCCACGTCGATGGCCAGCAGCCCCCCCCACAGCAGGATCGCCCGCAGGCGCGGCGCGGCGGTCATGGTGCGATGTCCTCGTCCCAACGGTCGGGGGCCAGCAGCGGCCCGAGCAGCCGCAACAGGCGGTCGAACAGCCTCCATCGGTGGCGGAACAGCAGCCAGTTGGGCGGCAAGGCGCTGCCCAGCCGCCGCTTCATGGCATAGGCGGTCTGGCCGGTCTGCATCAGGGGGATGCGGTGCTCCAGGCAATAGCGCAGATTGGTCATCCAGCTGACCACATAAAGGTCGAAGGCGCGGGCCTGGGGCTCGCGCAGGCCGATGAACTTGTCGATGAAGCGGGCCTCGCCGGCGAGGCACAGGTTGAAGCCGACCAATTCGGCGCCGGCCCAGTAGAAGAACACCAGCGCCGCCGCGCCCATTCCCGTGAGGACGTTGCGGAAATAGGCCGGGTTCAACTGCTCGAACTGCTCGAAATCGACGCCGGAGCGGGCGCGCTGCCGCTCGTAAAGCTCCAGCATGGCGTCGATGCGGTCCAGGGCCTCGGCGCCGCGCCGCAGCTCGATGCGCAAGCCGGCCTCGCTCTTCAGCTTGCGGCGGATATCCTTGCGGGTGGCCTTGGACAGGCTGGCGAGATAGGACTCCTCGTCGGCGAAAGGCAAGGCCAGCACCGCATTGGGCAGCGAGGGCTGACACGCGAAGCCGGCGGCCTTGAATCCCGCCAACACCGCCTCGGTCGCATCGGATTCCGCCAGATCCTTGACCGCCAGCAGGCCGATGCCGTGAGCGGCGGCGAAAGCGTCCATGCCGGCCAGCAGGGTGTCCAGCGCCTCGGCCCGGGCTTGCTCGCCCAGGCCCGGCGCGAAGCCGAGATGGCACTTGTCGGCGGCGTGCGACCCCAGGCACAGCAGCCGCAGGGTTAGCAGCCCGGTGAACGGCGCCAGCAGCCGCTTGAGCGTTCCCTGCACCGTGGTGTCGAGGCGGTATTCGGTGGTGAAGGCCGGCGCCACCAGCACCACCCGCCCGTCCCGGCGCACCTCGAAGGCCAGCACGGCGAAGCCGGGCAGACCGGCATCCTCCACCGCCCGGTGATAGGCCCAGCCCTCGGGATCGCCGGGGAAGCAGGCATCCCAATCCGCCGGCGCGATGGCCTGGACCGAGGCGTGGGCGGCGAACTCCATCACGAACTCAGCCCCAGCACGACGATGCCGGCGACGATCAGGCCGATGCCGGCCCATCGGCGTGGCGGCACCGCTTCGCGCAGGATCAGGCGCGAGGCGCCGACCACCGTCACATAGCTGATGCTTTCCAGGGGAAAGGCGACGCTAAGCGGGGTCTGGCCCAGGATCTCCAGCCAGACCGCGAACTCGGCGGCATGGACCACGATGCCGGCCCAGATCACCGGCGAACGCAGCGCCCGGCCGAGGATCGCCAAGCTGAAACCCTCGTCGCCCTCTTCCTCCAGCCGGTCCATGCCGTGCTTGAACAGCAGTTGGCCCAGCGCCTCGCACAGGGTCCACAGCAGCAGCAACAGGATCAGCTCGACCGTCACGCCGGGATCTCCGCCAGCGCGGCGACCAGCGCCCGGTTGGTGACGTCGTTGCGCTCCAGGGCCATGATGGGGTCCTGCACTCCATGGGGATGGTCGCGCCACGCCTCGATCCGCTTGAGGGGATCGGTGAAACGCGGCGGCGAATACTCGCCGCAAACGTCGATCCCAACAACCCTTTTGCCCATGGGGAGACGACGCACCGCCGCCAGCAGCGCCGCCAGCGGCATCCGCCCCTGATCCCAGTTGGTGACGGCGTCCTCGGGGCGCAACACATCCTTGTCGATGCTGATCCAGATCGCCTCGGTGGGCAGCCGCCCCGCCAGCTCGTCCAGGAAGGCGGGCCAGTTCTCCTCGGCGAGGCAGCGCCAGACCAGATGGCTCCCTTCGCGGCGATGGCCCGGCCCGTCGCCGATACCACCCCAGACCCAGGACGGCGGCGCCGACCAGGGATACAGCTCCAGCCGCCCGTCGGCCAGGGCGGCGAGGTTGCCCATTTTCAGCTGCGGCCGCACCAGATCGTCGCCGCACGGCCCCAGCGTCACCACCCGGCGCACCTGGGGCAAGTCCAGCACCCGGCTGACCCAGCCGCCGCAATTCCAGGTGCGGGGCCACCGCACCCAGTCGGGGTGGTTGTCGAAATGCACCACCGTGACCGGCTCGGCCACCGCCTCGATCAGCAGCGCCGCCAGATGGTGGTAGTCGCCGGAGCCGTAGAAGGTGACCGGCGGCCCCTCCCCCGGCGGCGGCGGCAAACCGGCGAGACGCAGTCCCAGCCGGTCGAGGCGACGGCGCGAGGCCCACAGCCGCAACGCCTCCTCCTCGGCCCGCAGGTCCACCCTCTGCGCCCGCCCCTCGGCCAAGGCGGCGGCGAAACCGGGTTGCAGCGGCAGGCTGCCGTCGGTGTCGAGCAGGCGCAGTCTCACGTCACTTGAACTCGTGCCGGACGATCACCAGCAGGCTGCCGGTGATGATCAGGGTCGTCAGCATCATGGCGGCGACGATGAAGCCCATGGACGAGCGATGGATCCGCTCCGCCTCCGCCAGCGCCATTTTCCCCTGCTCCACATTGATGCGGATCAGTTGCTCGAGGGCGAGGCCGGCGGCTTCGAACGCCAGCTTGGCGTCCGACGCGACGGCGGAGTCATCGCGGGCCGAGGGCGGCGACGCGGCCAGGGTCTCGGACTGACGGACATAGCTCCGCCAGTTCACCAGAAACTTCATGAACAGCCGCATTTCCTCGTCCGAGGCGTCGAGCGATTCGAACATGCGGCTGTTGGCGGCCATGCGCCCTTCCAGCCGCCGCAACTCGGCATGCCCCCTTCCATGCCTCTCGCCGGCGACGCGGCGCGCCAGCTTGGCGTGGCGGATCCAATAGGCGTTGAGGTCGGACGCCATCTGGCCCAGAACGACGGTGCTCTGCAACGCCTGTTCGGCGATGTCGCGCGATTTCTCCTGCACCCGCCCCAACTGGATGATGGAGAACAGGCCCAGCATCCAGGTGACCGCCACCAGAATGGCCAGGACCACCGTGATGCGCCGCAGATAGGGCGTCACGGTCATGGCGACGCCTCCGTATCCAGCCGGCAGGTCGGGCGATGATCGACGAAATCGGCGATGGCGTCGACGGCGCCCAGGGCGAACAGGTTGTCGTGGCCGGCGCCCGGGATGAAGACGCCCTGCTTGGGTTCCGGCGCCGCCGCCAGCAGCTTGCGGGCCAGCTCCACCGGAATGGTCTTGTCCTGCTCGCCGTGGATGATCAGCACCGGCGAGTGGAGATAGCCGATGCGGCTGATGGACGGAAAGCGGTCGCGGGTCAGCAGACTCGCCGGCAGGAACCAGTACATGAACTGCGCCACGTCGGAGATCGAGGTGTAAGGCGCCTGGAGGATAAGCCCGGCCGGGGTGAACTCCTCGGACATTTTCACCGCCACGCCGGCCCCCAGCGATTCCCCCAGGAAGAACGCCTGGGTCGGCGGAACCCCCTCGTCGGCGAGGTGGTGGATGACGGCGCGGGCGTCCTCGTACAGGCCGGATTCGGTGGGACGGCCGGGATTGCCGCCATAGCCCCGATACTCGGCGAACACCGCCCCCCAGCCGGCCGACAGGAACGGCTCCATCTTGAAGGCGCGCGACCGGACGTCGCCGTCATTGCCATGGAAATAGGCGATGGTCGGACAGCCGGGCGCGGCCTTCTTGTACCACAGCGAGAGGTCGAGACCATCGGCGGTGGTCACAGTGACCACCTTGACGTCGGCCATGCCGATCTTGGCGGGACTGGCGATGTCGCCGTACAGCGTGTTCTCGAACAGGATGTAGCGCTGCCCCAGGTAGAAGACCGCCGTCACCACTCCCAGGCCAGCCACCGCCAGGATGCTCAAGGCGACCGCATACAGGACCAGGACGCGGCCAAACGGGGCATGACGGCGCGTCATCCGTCACGATCCTCGACCGAACCGGTGGCCCCGACCGGCCCGGCGAACCACTCGGCCATGCCGGTTCCACGCCACGCCAGCCAGCCGGCGGTTCCGAACAACACCGCCGCCCCCACCAGACAGCCGGCGACGGCATGCCACCATTGGGTCAGCTCCGGGCCGCCATCGACCTTCACCGACGCCAGGATGCGCGTCGTCCCCACCCGGCGCAGGGCGGCGATTTCCGGGGTTCCGTCGAACGGATTGGGCAGGATTCCCACCTGCGGCAATCCCTCGGCCGCCTCCAGCTTGAACAGGGCGCCATCGCCATAGCGGGTCCCCACGGCATTGGAACCGGATGGTGGAATGGTGATCAGCTTGCCGGTCTCGTCGAACAGCCGGATCTCGGAGTTTTGCAGCACCGGAAAATCCAGCCGGCTGCGCAGCAGGATCTCGGGATCGATGGCCACCACCAAGATCCCGGCGAACAGGCCCTGCGTGTCGCGCAATCCCCGGATGGACAGGATATAGAGGCGCTGCGCCTCGCCCTCCACCGCCGGAGGGCCGAGATGGGCGACGGTGGTGAAGCTGGCCGCGCCGTTGAAATGCATCAGCTGGAAGAAATCACGGTCCTCCACCGACACGCCCTTGCGCCGGAGGATCGGGTCGCTGGACAGGATCAACTCTCCCGCCGCGCCGAACACCGCCACCACCCGAACCAGGCGCAGCCGCTCGGCGCGGTCCTGGAGGTTGGCCATGGCCTGCGGTGCGGCGGACGGACGCAGCGCCACCGCCTGGGCCGTGGGCAGCAGGTGCCGGTCGATCTGGGCGTCGACCGCCGCTAGGCTGGCGGACACGGAATCGGCGACTTCCAGCGAGAGGTGGCTGACCTCCTGGCTCCAGTCCTCGACCGCGTCGCCATGCTTGCCCCACAGCACGCCGCCTTCCCAGGTCAGCACCAGACCGGCCAGGACCAGCACGCCGCTCAAGGTCAGCAGCGGCAGCCACCACCACGGCGACGGCAGGGATGATCGGTCGCGCTTCGCCAAGGCTCCCAAGTCCGCGTTACCCCCATTCCGAGAGGGGGTAGAGTGCGTCCTCGTGGCACGGATAGCAAGTATCTGTACACTTGTTTTCGAGCCTGGAATCATTCATTTTCCCAAGCGATGATGACGCGCCAATTGAGGTTCCTCCTGTAGTCACAGGCCTTCACGCCACCAATTCGTCAGCTTCCTGTAAGCATTGTGACAACGCCGAGGATCGGTCTGAAAGTGACGCACTCTTCCATGAAATGCCGGATCGTTTGCGATTTCGACGGGACCATCGCCCTCGAAGACGTCACCGACACCTTGCTGGAACGCTTCGCCCTGCCCGAATGGCAGGCCATCGAGGAAGACTGGAAGAGCGGCCGCATCGGCTCGCGCGAATGCATGCTGCGTCAGGTGGACCTGCTGCGCGCCACCCCGGCCGAGCTTGACGCCTGCCTCGACCACGTCGCCATCGACCCCGGCTTCCCCTCCTTCGTGGCCCTGGCCCACCGGCTGGGCTGCGAGCTGCTGGTGGTGAGCGACGGCCTCGACTACGCCATTCGCCGCATCCTGACCCGCCACCGCCTCGACCACCTGCCGATCCTGGCCAACCGGCTGGAACTTCTGGGCGAGACCCGCTGGCGGCTGGCCTTCCCCCATGCCAGCGACGGCTGCGCCAAGGGATCGGGCACCTGCAAGTGCCGCATCGCCACCGATGGCGACGACGCCCACACCACCTTGCGGATCCTGATCGGCGACGGCGCGTCGGACTTCTGCGCCGCCACCTCGGTTCACATGGTCCTGGCCAAGGACAAGCTGCTGGCCCATTGCCGTGCCCATTCCCTACCCCATATAGGCTTTGCCGATTTCGCCGAAGCCGGACGGTTGCTGGATGATCTTCTTCGTGGCGATCCGGATATCGCCGCCTCTTTTCCCGCTGAACTGGAATCCGAATGACCGAGAGTGATCTGTTGCGCGACGAGGCTCGCTATTGTTCGTTTGGCGATACCGTCCATTACATCGACCCGCCCAAGATCTTCTCGCGCTGCGAGGGCTCGTACCTCTACGATTCCGAGGACCGGCCCTATCTCGATCTCCAGATGTGGTACTCGGCCTGCAATTTCGGCTATGCCAACAAGCGCCTGAACGACGCGCTGAAGCGCCAGATCGACACCCTGCCGCAACTGGCCTGCCAGTATCTGCACAAGGAGAAGATCGAGCTGGCCACCGCCATCGCCCAGCGGGTCGAGAAGACCTGGGGCATGCAGGGCCGCGTCCACTTCAACGTCGGCGGCTCGCAGGCGGTGGAGGATTCGCTCAAGATCGTGCGCAATGCCTGCAACGGCAAAAGCCTGATGTTCGCCTTCGAGGGCGGCTATCACGGCCGCACGCTGGGCGCCTCGGCCATCACGTCCTCCTATCGCTACCGCCGCCGTTACGGCCATTTCGGCGACCGCGCCCAGTTCATCCCGTTTCCCTATTGCTTCCGCTGCCCCTACGGCAAGAAGAAGGACGATTGCGGCCTGTACTGCGTCGACCAGTTCGCGCGGCTGTTCGACACCGAATATTGCGGCGTCTGGGACCCCAAGATGGGCGTGGCGGAATACGCCGCCTTCTACGTGGAATCCATCCAGGGCACCGGCGGCTACGTGATTCCGCCCCAGGGCTATTTCGAGAAGCTGAAGGTCATCCTCGACCAGCGTAAGATCCTGCTGGTGGATGACGAGATCCAGATGGGCTTCTACCGCGCCGGCAAGTTCTGGTCGCTGGAGAACTTCAACGTCAAACCCGACATCATCGTGTTCGGCAAGGCGGTGACCAACGGCCTCAACCCCATCGCCGGCCTGTGGGCGCGCGAGGAGCTGATCAATCCCCAGATCTTCCCGCCGGGCTCGACCCACTCCACCTTCTCGTCCAACCCGCTGGGCACCGCCGTGGCGCTGGAAGCCGTCAAGATGATGGCCGAGATCGACTACGAAAAGATGACCTTCGAGAAGGGCGCCTATCTGCTGGAAGGCCTCAAGGACCTCAAGAAGCGCCACAAGATCATCGGCGACGTCGATGGCCTGGCCATGGCGCTGCGCATGGAGATCTGCTCGGCCTCCGACAGCTTCACCCCCGACAAGGCCATGACCGACCGCATGGTCGACGAGTCCATGAAGGCGGACCTGGAAGTGGACGGCAAGAAGTACGGCCTGGTGCTGGACATCGGCGGCTACTACAAGAACGTCGTCACCCTGGCGCCGTCGCTGGAGATCAGCTATCCCGAGATGGATCTGGCCCTGAAGCTGCTCGACCAGTTGCTGACCCGGGTGACGCGCCACCAATGAAGCCGCGATCGTACTGGACCCGGCTGAAGGAGCGGCTGGTCGGCGAGAACATCTGGAGCGGCCCGGGCGCCCATCGCGCCCAGGCCGGCTCCGGCTCGCCCATCAAGGACGTCACCTTCCACTACGAAGGCGCCGAGGCCAGCCCGCCCGGCCCGGCGGTCCTGTTGATCCACGGCCTGACCGGCACCCCCAACGAAATGCGCTTCGTCGGCAAAGCGCTGGCCAAGGCCGGCTTCACCGTCTACGGCATGCAGCTGGCGGGGCATTGCGGCACCGAGGACGACCTGCTGACCACCGGCTGGCGCGATTGGTATGCCAGCGTCGAGGCCGCCCATGCCGAACTGGTCGCCAAGCACGGAACCATCTGCGTCGCCGGTCTGTCCATGGGCGCGCTGCTGGCGCTGCATCTGGCCTATAACCATCCCGACACGGTCAAGGGCATCGCGCTGTATTCGGTGACCTTCTGGCATGACGGCTGGACCATCCCCAAGCTGGGATTCCTGCTGCCGCTGTTCCTCTACACCCCGCTGGGGCTGCGATACCGCTTCATCGAGGCTTATCCCTACGGCATCAAGGACGAGCGCCTGCGCAAGCGGGTGGTGGCCAGCATGCTGAGCGGCGACAGCGCCGCCGCCGGAACCCTGGGCATGACCGGCCGCTCGCTGCGCCAGCTCTACGCCTTCATCCGGGTGTTGAGGCCCGAACTGCCCGGGATCGCCACCCCGACCCTGATCCTGCATTCCACCGAGGACGACATCACCAGCCTGCGCAATCCCCGCTTTGTCGAGCGCCGCCTCGCCGGACCGGTCAAGACCGTGCTGCTGGACGATTGCTACCACATGATCACGGTGGACCAGCAGCGCAACGAAGTGGTGCGGGAGACCATCGACTTCTTCCGGGGATTATAGCCGTATCCCGCTGATCGGAACCGATCAGCGGCGCCCTCAATCGGCGGGCGGGCGCGAGCGCCCTTGCCTTCCGCGGTATGGACCGCGCGTCGCGGTGCTCCTAACCAAATCCCGATGAGTTGCTCTCATCGGGATTTGGTTCTTTAGGCCGCCCGTGGCGACACGTCGCGCGCGATCTGCGCCCCGGTCTCGGTCTCGACCTTGGACAGGTCGTGGCCGCTTTGCAGGTTCAGCCAGAACTGCGGGGAGGTCCCGAAATAGCGGGCCAGCCGCAACGCGGTGTCGGCGGTGACAGCCCGGCTTTCCTTGATGATTTCGCCGATGCGAGTGGCAGGAACCCGCAGCGCCGTGGCCAGGGCGTTCGCCGACAGCCCCAACGGGGCCATGTATTCTTCGCGAAGGACTTCGCCGGGATGGGTCTTGATACGCATGGCCACCTCAGTGGTAATCGGTGATTTCAACGCGATGGGCGGCTCCATCGGACCACACAAAGCAGATCCGCCACTGGCCGTTGATACGGATGCTGTGCTGCCCCTTCCGGTCCCGCTCCAGCGCCTCCAGCCGGTTTCCCGGAGGCGACAGCAGGTCGGAAAGCTCGGTCGCGGCATCAAGCATATCCAGCTTGCGCAAGGCCACTTTGGTGATTGCCGCGAACCGTCTGGACGCGCCGTCCCGGTACAGGGATTCAGTTTCCTTGTCGCGGAAGCTTGCAATCATGACGCCGAGCGTATGACGCAACGCATGTAACGTCAAGCGTTATGCGGCCAGTCCCCCTACTTGTACAGCCCCACATAGGTGATGACGTCGCGCCCCGGCACCATCTTCACATAGCTGAGCTTGGGCTGAATGGTGTTGGTGGCGGGGTTGAGCCAGTGGTATTCCACCCAGCCCTCGCCGGGGGACTTGGCGACCTTGATGATCTCCTGGACCAGCAGCTTGCCCTCGGCGTCGCGGACGTTGAGGACCGACTTGCCCTCGTTCTTGGGGTTGGGCGGATAGATCAGCCAGGTTCCGTTGAGGTCGATGACGTTGACGTAGATCTCGCCCTGGCGGAACGCGCCCTCGGCATGGAAGGCCTCGCGGGCCTTGTCGATTCCGTCGGCGGCCAGCAGGGCGGCCGCCTTGAGGGTGATCGCCTTGACCTCCTCCATGGTCGGCTTGTCCGCCGCCGCCGTCGGCCCGGCCCCGGCCCCGACCAGCGCTAGGACCAGGACCACCATCAGGGAGCGGAGCGCGGTCATGGCGGGAATCCCTGGCTGATCAGCATTTCGGCCAAGCGGTCGCGCGACATGGGCTTCAGCAGCACGGTGTCGAAGCCGCCGGACAGGAATTCGGCGATTTCCTCATTCATGGCGTGGGCGGTATAGGCCACCACCTTGATGCCGGCGCCGCCCAGATTGCCGTCGCGGATATGGCGGCAGACCTCCTGGCCGCTCATGGTCGGCATGCTGACGTCCAGCAGGACCAGTTGGGCGGTGTTGGCGCGCAGCCAGGCCAGGGCGTCCTCGCCGCAGGCGGCTTCCGCCACGGTCCATCCCAGCTTGGAGAGCAAGCGGGTCGCCAGGATCCGGTTGACGTCGTTGTCGTCGACCACGAGAGCGTTCTTCATGGGGAAACCTCGGTTGCCTGGGCCTCGGCCGGCGTGATGGGCAGGCTGAAGTGGAAGGTGGCGCCCTCGCCCAGCTTGGACACCAGCCCGATGCTGCCTCCCATCAATTCAACCAGATGACGGGCCAGGGTCAAGCCCAGACCGGTGCCGCTGTGCGAGCGGGTCAGGAAGGAGTCCACCTGACGGAACTTCTCGAAGATGGCGGCCTGCATGCCGTCGGGAATGCCGGCGCCGGTATCCTTGACCTGGAACAGCACATGGGGGCCGTCGCGGCTGACCGTCAGGCGCACCTCGCCCGTATCGGTGAACTTGACGGCGTTGCTGAGCAGATTGTGCAGGACCTGACGCAGCCGCAGGGGATCGGCCGGCAGCAGGATGGGCAGATTCTCGTCCATCTCGGTCCAGAAGCCGATGCCCTTGGCTGCTGCCACCGGCTGGTGCACCGCCGCCGCCTCGCCCACCAGCCTGGCCAGATCGACCGGCTCCATGTTGAGGGTCATGGCCCCGGCCTCGATCTTGGCGATGTCGAGGATGGAGTTCACCAGTTCCAGCAGGTGCCGGCTGCTCTTTTCGATGATGTCGGCGTTCTCGCGGGTCTCGTCGTCGGCCGCCTCGTCGCGGATCAGCTCGGAAAAGCCGATGATGCCGTTGAGCGGCGTGCGCAGTTCGTGGCTCATATTGGCCAGGAACTCGCTTTTCATGCGGCTGGCTTCCTCGGCCTTGTGCTTGGCGTCCTGCAAGGTGACGATGGACTCCCGCACGCTGTCGGCCATCAGGTTGAACGAGCGGGCCATGCTGGCCATCTCGTCGTCGCCATGGACCGGCAGGCGGTAATCCAGGTCGTCGTCGCGGAAGCGGCGGATGCCGTTGACCACGGCGGTGATCCGCCGGGTCAGGAACGAGGCCATCCAGATGGCGATGCCGATGACCACGATGCTCATGGCCAGGGTCGAGACGGTCAACTGGCGGGCCATGGTCGCCACCTGGGTGGAGATCAGCGACAGCACGCTGTCCAGATTGGCCTGAAGCTCCAGGTCGCGCTGGGTCAGGATCTGGTCGGTGTACTCCTTGGCCTTGGTGGCGGCGCTGTGGAAGTCGTCCACGTTGGCGCCGATGGTGACGAAGCCGAAGCCGCGCGGCGAATGGGCGTAAGGGCCGGTGAAATAGGGAATGGTGGCCGCCGTGGTCAGCTTCCACAGCCCGCTCCAGAAAATCTCGAACGAGCCGGAGCCGCCATGGCTGGTCAGGTCCATCCAGCCGGTGCATTGCGGCGCGTGGTTGAGATAGCGGCAGTCGAGGCCGAGCAGGCCGGCCTTGACCAGCTCCGCCGCCCCCTTCTTCTTCAGCGACTGGTCGAGGAAGGTGGGCGCGGTGGCGAGGAACTGGCGGATCGGCAGGCCGCTGTCCTTCCACTGCTTGTAGAGGTCGGAATCCAGCCACGGCACCGCCGGCTCGCCGGTGGCGGGATCGTAGCCGGTGATGAAATA
The DNA here is from genome assembly GCF_903853455.1 of uncultured Magnetospirillum sp. Lineage (GTDB taxonomy): Bacteria > Pseudomonadota > Alphaproteobacteria > Rhodospirillales > Magnetospirillaceae > Phaeospirillum. The sequence goes on along the minus strand of NZ_CAINTR010000160.1, from coordinate 34,267 downwards.
GTGGCGGGGATGGACGACGGAGCGGCCCTTGTAGTCCCAGATGAAGGCGTAGTTGCCCGACGCCGCGTCGGGAATCGGGGAGTAGCGGTCGCTGGTCGGCAGGATGTGGTCGGTGAACTCCATCAGGTGGTCGTGGTCGAGCGCCAGGGTCACCCAGCCGGTCACCGCGCCGTCCTTCACCACCGGCGTCGCCCAGCGCACCAACCCGTGGAACCGCTTGCCCACCGGATTCTCAGTGCCGGCGAAGGCCGCCTGTTCCGGCTCGAAGGCCAGGGACTTGGCCGCCGCGCTCTTGGGGGTGAAGGGACCGATGATCGGGGTCGGCACATAGGCGCCGATCACGTCCGACACGTAGATCTCGCCGGGCTTCAGCGCCTTCAGCGCCTCGAAATAGTCCTCCGCCTTGACGAAGGTGTTCTCGCGCCGGGAAATGTCGCGCCGCTCCGGCGACATCATGGGCGAGGTGGTGATTTTCAGGGTCTCGCGGCCGTCCAGCCCGACGAAGGTCATTTCCAGGAACAGCGGCCGCTCGGTGACCAGCCCGCTCTCGCTGGGGGGGCGATAGTTGAAATTGCGGCGGTTATCCTCGACGGAGGACTGGACCGGCGGCAGGTCGTAGCGGGGCGTCGCCTCCGGGCCGGGCACCCATTTGCTGCCGTCGGGAGCCACCACCCAGGGCTGATGGCGTTCCACCGCCCGGGTGCGCGCCGCCAGGAAACGGCGGTAGGACTCAGTGCTCGGCTCCAGCAGGGCCGCCGACTGGATGTCCTTGTCGCGGTCGTAGAGGAAGGCGGCCACGGCACGGGCGGTGTCGGTGGTCAGCCGTTCCAGCGTTTCGCGGGCGGCGGCGTCCAGGGCCTTGATGGCCGAACCGGTGGTGCTGTTGGCGACGATCTCGGCGGTTTCCCGCATGTTGCGGGTCATGCCCTCCACATTGTCCGAGACCCGCTCGGCCAGCCACACCTGCCCCCGCCAGGCGAACCCGGCCAGCAGCAGCAGCGGAATCACCTTGATGACGACGAAGATGAAAACAAGCTTGGCGCGGATACCGAAGCTATGAGCCTGGAGCATGGGATCGTTCCTGCTGGGACAACCTATGGAAGCGCGCCCCAAACACCGCTCACCCTAGGCCATTCGTATAGTGCGCGAGGACGATAGCTGGAAATTCCGCCGCTGTGAAGAGCGCCCGACACCCCCGACGACAACAGCACTTCTTAATACCTTAGTTGTGGTCGATTTATAATTCGTCAACATTGGGATGCTATCCTCCTCCCTATCGAGCGAGGGCGAGGGGATCAGGACATGTGGATCGAGCAGCGCAGTTGGACCGCGGCCGAGGGCTGGAGCGCGGCGGAGAAGCCCCGTGACGGAACCTCGCTGGTGCTGTATTTCGCCGCTCCCGGCGTGATGGACGCCGAGGCCCTGGCAACGGAATTGCACCAACGCTACGGCGACGCCGCCATCGTCGGCTGCACCACCGGCGGCGAGATCGCCGGCAACGAAGTGCTGGACGACAGCATCGTCACCGCCGCCATCGGCTTCGACAAGGCCACCGTCCGGGTGGCGGCGCGCGACCTGACCGACATTTCCCAATCCCATGACGTCGGCGCGGAGCTGGCGCGCGAACTGGCCGGCGACGGATTGCGGGCCATCTTCATCCTGTCCGACGGGACCAAGGTCAACGGCGACGTCCTGGTGGCCGGCTGCCTGGAGGCGGTGCGGCCGGAGGTGATCGTCACCGGCGGCCTGGCCGGCGACGGCGCCCGCTTCCAGTCCACCGCCGTGGGCTGCAACGACGCCATGCGGCCGGGCCGGGTGGCGGCCATCGGGCTTTACGGCGACAGCCTGACCATCGGCCATGGCAGCTTCGGCGGCTGGGACGAGTTCGGCCCGCCCCGCACCATCACCCGCGCCCAGGGCAACGTCCTCTACGAGCTGGACGGCGAGCCGGCGCTGGATCTCTACAAGCGCTATCTGGGCGAGGAGGCGCAAGGCCTGCCCGGCAGCGCCCTGCTGTTCCCGCTGTCCATCCGCCCGGCGGCCGGGGCCGAGGGCGGCGAGGTGGTACGTACCATCGTCGGCATCGACGAGGCCGCCAAGTCCATGACCTTCGCCGGCGACGTGCCCACCGGCTACCTCGCCCGGCTGATGCGCGGCAATTTCGACAATCTGGTGGACGGCGCCGGCAAGGCCGCCGAAACCGCCAATACCGGATCGCCCTGTCTGGCTGTCCTGGTCAGCTGCATCGGCCGCAAGCTGCTGATGGGCCAACGCATCGCCGAGGAGGTGGAAATCGTCTCCGACGTGCTGGGGCCACGGGCCGCCCTGATCGGCTTTTATTCGTACGGCGAGATTTCGCCCCACGGCTTCACCGGCAAATGCGAGCTGCACAACCAGACCATGACCATCACCACCATCTCCGAAGCCTGACATGCATCGACTGCTGCAACGGCAGCTGGCCCGGGCGTCGAAAGGTCAAGCGGACGGAACTCCCGACTACGACCTTCTGCTGAAACTGGTCGGCGAAAGCTATGACGAGCAGGACCGCGAGCGGCGCCTGAGCGACCGTTCGGCCCGGCTGATGGAAGAGGAACTGCGCGCCGCCAACCTGGCGTCGGAGCAGCGGGCGGAAGCCCATCTCCAGGCCATTCTCGACACCGTGGGCGAAGGCATCGTCATCGCCGACCACACGGGACGGATTCTCAGCGTCAACCCGGCGCTGCTGGTCATCTTCGGCTATACCAGGGGCGAGCTGGTCAAACGCAACATCGACATCCTGATCCCCCCCACGGCGGCCGAACGGACCGGAGGGCGGCCGCCGCGCCAGGGCATCGACCGCATCTTCGACCTCAACCGCGAAAGCGCCGCCCTGCGCAAGAACGGCGAGTCTTTCCCCATCGAACTGGGGGTCGGCGACCTGTCGCCCACCGGCGTCCCCCACTTCGTCTGCATCATCCGCGACATCTCGGAGCGCAAGCGCATCGAGCGCGACATGCGCGAAAGCCAGTTGCGCTTCCGCGACTTCGCCGAATCCTCCTCCGACTGGTTCTGGGAGACCGGGGCGGATCTGCGCTTCACCCGCTTTTCCGGCAATTTCACCGAACACACCCGCATCCTGCCCGACCACTATATCGGCCACACCCGCGAGGAGATGATCGGCGACGACACCGACCCCGAGGCGCGCCGGCAGAATCTGGAGGATCTGGCGGCACAGCGGCCGTTCCGCAGCTTCGTCTACCGCACCCGGGACATGGACGGCCCCGGCCGGGTGCTGCGGGTCAACGGCAAGCCGGTCTTCACCGAAGCCGGGGACTTCGTCGGCTATCGCGGCACCGCCTCGGACATCACCGACGAAATCTCCGCCGAGGAGCGGCTGAAGGCCACCCAGGTCGAGATCGAACGCCTCGCCCAGCGCAACGCCTCCATCCTGGAAAGCGTCGATGACGGCATTTTCGGCCTCGACCTCAACGGCCGCGCCACTTTCGTCAACCGCGCCGCCGCCGAGATGCTGGGCTACGCCCCCCAGGAGCTGGTGAACAGCGACATCCTGCCGCTGGTGGCCTCCGACGCCAAGACGGCGGAAAACCTCTATAGCGTGCTGCTTCGCCTGTCGTCGTCGCTGCGCGACGCCGACGCCACCTTCCGCCGCCGCGACGGGTCGCTGCTGCCGGTGGAATACATCGCCTCGCCGGTGCTGGAAGCGGAACGTCAGGTGGGCGTGGTGGTCGGCTTCCGCGACACCACCCAGCGGCGGCTGGTGGAAGGCCAACTGCGCGAGGCCAAGGAAGCCGCCGAATCCGGCAACCGCTCCAAGTCGGAATTCCTGGCGACCATGAGCCACGAGATCCGCACCCCCATGAACGGGGTGATCGGCATGACCGGCCTGCTGCTGGATACCGAGCTGGACGACGAGCAGCGCCACTTCGCCGAAACCATCCGCGATTCGGGCGAATCGCTGCTGACGGTGATCAACGACATCCTCGACTTCTCCAAGATGGAGGCCGGCAAGCTCGACCTCGACTACACCGAGTTCGAACTGGTGCCGCTGGTGGAAAGCGTGGTCGACATCCTGGCGCCCCGCGCCCATGCCAAGGGCATCGAGATCGCCAGCCTGATCGATCCCGGCCTGCGCATGGTGGTGCGCAGCGATCCCGGCCGCATCCGGCAGATGCTGATGAATCTGGCCGGCAACGCCGTCAAGTTCACCGAGCGGGGCGGCGTCTCCATCGAGGTCCGCATCGTCGAGCAGGCCGAGGGCGGCATGGTGGTCGGCTTCGACATCTGCGACACCGGCATCGGCATCGCCAAGGAGGCGCAGGGACGCCTGTTCTCCATGTTCTCCCAGGTGGACGCCTCCACCGCCCGGCGCTACGGCGGAACCGGCCTCGGGCTGGCCATCTCCAAGCGGCTGGCCGATCTCATGGGCGGCCAGATCGGCCTGCACAGCGAACCGGGCCGGGGCAGCCGCTTTTGGGTCACCCTTCCGGTGGACGTCCTGGGGCCGCCGCTCGCCATGCCACCCGACCTGCACGGACGCCGCGTCCTGGTGGTGGACGACAACCCCGTCAACCGCGATGTGCTGGAGCGCCAGCTGGCCTCGTTCGGCGTCACCGTCCTCGCCTACGGCGACGCCGGGGCCGGCATGGACGAACTGACCCGCGCCGCGAGCGCCGGCCAGGGCTGGGACGTGGCGGTGATCGACGCCCAGATGCCCATGGTCAGCGGTCCCGACATGGTTCGCATGATCCGCGCCATTCCCATGCTGCGCGACATCAAGGTGATCATCACCTCGTCCCAGGGGGTGATCGAGCGTGACGAGAATTGCGCCATCGACGCCTTCTTGCACAAGCCGCTGCGCCAGGGCACCATCCTCGACACCATCGCCCGCATCCTGGGAGTGGGCGAGCGCCTGACGGGGACCGCCGCCGCCGCGACCGACGACGAGGCGGTGGAGCCCCCGGCCCCCGGCCGGCGGCTGCGCATCCTGGTCGCCGAGGACAATCCGGTCAACCAGCAGGTGGCCCTGGGGCTGCTGCGCAAATTCGGCCATTCGGTGGACGTGGTGGGCGACGGCGCCGAGGCGGTGGAAGCGGTCCGGCTGCTGCCCTACGATCTGGTGCTGATGGATGTGCAGATGCCGGAGATGGACGGGCTGGAGGCCACCCGCGCCATCCGCGCCCTCCCCGGCGCGGTCGGCCAGATTCCCATCGTCGCCATGACCGCCAACGCCATGCGCGGCGACGACCAGCGCTGCCTGGATGCCGGCATGACCGGCTATATCAGCAAGCCGGTGGACCGCCGCAAGCTGCTGGAGGTTCTGGCCGAGTATTCCGGGGCCGAGACCGCCAAGCCGGCCATCGCCCAGGAGGCGCCGAAAATGCCCCAGATAGACTTCGCCGTACTCGACCTGCTGCGGGACGACCTGGAGACCGAAACGGTGGTCGCCATCCTGGTCAAGTTCATGGAAGACGCCGAGTCCCGCGTGGTGGAAAGCCGAGCCGCGGTGGCCCGCGACGACGGAGAACGGATCCGCCGCGAGGCCCACACCATCAAGGGCGCCGCCGCCAGCCTGGGCCTTGCCGCCATCCGCGACGCCTGCATCTCCGTCGAGGCCGCCGCCCGCGCCGCCGAAGGGGTGGCGGAAGCGGTCGAAACCCTGGCCGACGCCGTCGCGGTCTTGCCCGATCTCCTCGCCGCCTCGTCCTATGCCCTGCCGAAGGACTGACCCATGATCGCCCTGGTTATCGACGACAACCCCACCAACCTGATGCTGTTGCAGCATCGGCTGGTCAAACTGGACAATTGTCAGGTGGTCACCATGGACTCGGCGGTGGCGGCGCTGGAATGGTGCGAGCACAACGTGCCCGACCTGATCCTGACCGACTACATGATGCCCGAGATGGACGGCCTGGAATTCATCCAGCGGCTGCGCCTGAAGGAAGAGATGCGGGAAGTGCCGGTGGTGGTGGTCACCACCGCCGACGTCAAGGAGATCCGCCAGAAGGCGCTGGAGCTAGGCGCCATCGACTTCCTGACCAAGCCGGTGGACGGCCACGAGCTGATGGCCCGCGCCCGCAACCTGCTGGCCCTGCGCCAGTCGCAGATGACGCTGCACGACCGCGCCGCCGAGGAGCTGGTGATGCGCCTGTCCAAGGCGGCGGAATTCCGCGACCCCGAGACCGGCGCCCATATCGAGCGCATGGCCCGCTTCTCCGCCCTGATCGCCCGGCGCATGGGCTGGCCGGCGGAGCGGGTGGAGCGGCTGGAGCTGGCGGCGCCCATGCACGACGTGGGCAAGGTCGGCATTCCCGACATGATCCTGCTGAAGCCCGACCGGCTGACCCCGACCGAGTTCTCCATGATGAAGCAGCATTCCCTGTTCGGCTGGGAAATCCTCAAGAACAGCCCGTCACGGCTGGTGCAACTGGCCTCCGAGATCGCCATGAGCCACCACGAAAAGTACGACGGCAGCGGCTATCCCGCCGGTCTGGCCGGCGACGCCATCCCCATCGAGGGCCGCATCGTGGCGGTGGCCGACGTCTACGACGCCCTGACCTCCACCCGCCCCTACAAGCAGGCCTGGCCCATGGACAAGGCCGTCGACTTCCTCAAGGAACAGAGCGGCAAGCATTTCGACCCGGTCTGCGTCGATGCCTTCCTGGCCGAACTGGATCAGGTACAGACCATCATGGACGAGTTCCGCGACAACATCGACCCCGAGCCGGCCCACCCGTTGGCCAATCACTGAGGCGGTTCCGGCACCTCGCGGCCGCTCACCCCATCCGCCGCAGCACCAGCGACGTGTTGATGCCGCCGAAGGCGAAGTTGTTGCTCATCATGTATTCCACCTCCAAGGCACGCGGCTGGCCCTGGATATAGTCCAGCTCGGCGCAGCGCGGATCGACGTTGTCGAGGTTGGCGGTGGGGCAGAACCAGCCTTCGCGCATCATCTGGATGCCCAGCCACAGCTCGATGCCGCCGCAGGCTCCCAGCGAATGGCCGAAATAGCTTTTCAGGGAATGGATCGGCATGCGCGCCCCGAACACCGCCGCCGTCGCCTGGGTTTCGGCGATGTCGCCCCATTCGGTGGCGGTGCCGTGGCCGTTGACCAGACCCACGGCCTCCGGGGGCAGGACGGCGTCCTCCAGGGCCAGACGCAGGGCCACTTCCATGGTCTCCGCCTGGGGCTGGGTCACATGGTTGCCGTCGGAGTTGGTGCCGAAGCCGACCAGCTCGGCGTAGATGGTGGCGCCGCGCGCCTTGGCGTGCTCGTACTCTTCCAGGATCAGGGTGGTGGCGCCTTCGCCGATCACCAGCCCGTCGCGGTCGTGGTCATAGGGACGCGGCGACAGATGCGGCGTGTCGTTGCGGGTCGAGGTGGCGAACAGGGTGTCGAACACCGCCGAATCGGTGATGTCCAGCTCCTCCGCCCCGCCGGCGATCATCACGTCGGCCTTGTTCCAGCGGATGGCCTCGGAGGCGTAGCCGATGGCCTGGCTGCCCGAGGTGCAGGCGCTGGAGGTGGGAATCATCCGCCCGGTGACCCCGAAGAACAGCCCCACATTGACCAGGGCGGTATGGCTCATCATCTGGATGTAGGTGGTGGCGTTGAGATGGCGCGACGCCCCGGTCGTCTTCAACTCATAGAAGCCCAGCACCGCGTCGGGGCTGCCGAACGACGAGCCGTAGGCGGCGCCGGTGCGGCCGCCCTTGATCACCGGATCGTTCAGCAGGCCGGCATCCACCAGCGCCGCCTCGCTGGCCGCCACCGCCATGGTGGCGACCCGGCCCATGGTGCGGGTCTTCTTGCGCGGCCAGTGGGCGGGAGCCTCGAAGCCCAGCACCGGGCCGGCGAGACGGGTGTTGATGCCGGTGAAGCGCTCCCATTCCGGGATCATGGCGCGAATGCCGGTGCGGCCCTCGCGCAGCGCTCCGCCGATGCTCGACCAGTCATTGCCCAGCGCCGTGATTCCCCCCATGCCGGTCACCACCACCCTGCGCATCAGACCATCCCTCCGTTGACCGAAATCACCTGCCGGGTGATATAGCCCGCCGCCTCCGAGCACAGGAAGCCCACCAGCCCCGCCACCTCGTCCGGCCGCCCCAGCCGGCGCATGGGGATCAGCTTCATGGCCTCGTCCAGCGGCACCTCGGCGATCATCTGGGTCTCGATCAGCCCGGGAGCGACGCAATTGACGGTGATGGCGCGCTTGGCCAGTTCCAGCGCCAGCGACTTGGTGGCGCCGATGATGCCGGCCTTGGCGGCGGAGTAGTTGACCTGCCCCCGATTGCCCACCAGCCCCGACACCGAGGACAGGGTGACGATGCGGCCGCCCTTCCTGGCCGAGACCATGGGCATCACCACCGGCCGCAACACGTTGTAGAAGCCGCCCAGATTGGTGTCGAGCACCCGGTCCCAATCATCGTCCTCCATGGCGGGAAAGGCGGTGTCGCGGGCGATGCCGGCATTGAGCACCACCCCCCAATAGGGACCGTGGGCCGCCATGTCGGCCTCCAGCGCGGCGCGGCATTCCGCCCGGTCGGCGGTGTCGAAGCGGATCAGGCGGCCCTTGCCGTCGATGGACTCCAGGGTGGCCTGGGCTCCCCCCTCGTCGGCATGGTAATGCGCCACCACGGTGAAGCCGTCCTGGCCCAGCTTGTGGGCGATGGCGCGGCCGATGCCCTTGCTGGCGCCGGTGACGAGAATGGTCCTCGACATTATGGTTTTCCCTCGTCCTGGTCGGGCTGGTAGACGCTGAGCTGCGCCTCGGCCACCGTCTCGCCGTCGCTGAAGATCAGGCAGTCGAACACGCCCATGCCCTGGTCGCGGAACACCACCGTCGCGGTGATCTCCAGCCGCTCGCCGATGCGGAACCACGGTCGCGCCGCCGTATAGCGCCGGCTTCCCAACAGATACCCCACCCGCACCGCGCCGCCGCTTGCCATGGCATGGGCGCCGGCCCAGATGCCGCAGGTCTGGGCCATCAGCTCGATCCCCAGATGGGCCGGCACGCCGTCGGGAGTGGCGAAGAGGTGGTCGGGGCCAAGGGTCACCGCCGCCGTCACGCTGTCTTCGTCATAGCGCAGCGCCTCGTCCAGCAGCAGCATGGGGGCGGCATGGGGCAGCAGACGCTCGATCGGCCAGGGAATCATGATCCCCCCCGGCTGAGAACCACACAGCAGTTGCTGCCGCCGAAAGCGAAGGAATTGCTGAGCCCCGCCGCCCTCGCCCCCTCGGGCAGCCGTGCCCCGACCGCTGCCAGGGCCAGCGGCGGCAAGGCGGGATCGGCGATGCCGTCCCACAGATGGGGCGGCAGCACGCCGTCGGGGTTCCAGCGCCGGGACAGGGTCAGCCACAGGAAGGCGGCCTCCACCGCGCCGGCGGCGCCCAGGGTGTGGCCGGTCATGGCCTTGGTCGAACTGCACGCCACCGGGGTCTCGAACAGCGCCGCCACCGCCTTGCTCTCCATGGCGTCGTTGAGGGGTGTGGCGGTGCCGTGCAGGTTGAGGTAGCCGATCTCGCCCGGCGACAGCCCGGCATCGGCCAGGGCGGCGGCCATGGCGGCCAGGGCGCCCCGTCCGTCCGGGTCGGGAGCGCTGACATGGTGGGCGTCGGAGGTTTCCCCCAGCCCGGCCAACGCCACCTCGGCCGGATCGGGCGTGACCAGGAACAAGCCGCCGCCCTCGCCGATGGTGATGCCGGCGCGGTTGGCGCTGAACGGATTGCACGGCTCCGGCGCCAGCGCCTCCAGCGAGGCGAAGCCGGCCACGGTCATGCGGCACAGCGTGTCCGCCCCGCCGGCGATGGCGGCGTCGGCCAGACCGGCGCGGATCAGCCGCCGCGCGCTGGCCAGGGCCTTGACGCTGGACGAACAGGCGGTGGCCACCACATAGGCGGGACCGGACAGGCCCAGCAGCTCGGCCAGGAAAGTGGCGCCGCTGCCGGCTTCCTGCTGGCGATAGTGAAAACCGGCCGGCCAGTCTCCGTCGGCGCGGCGATGGGCGATGGCGGCCTCGCCCTCGGTGACGCCAGAGGTGCTGGTGCCGATCACCACGGCGACACGGTGACGGCCGAACCGACGGATCGCGGCGGCGATCTCGTCGCCGATCTCGGCGGCCAGGGCGGCCAGCAGGCGGTTGTTGCGGCTGTCCCAGCCCATCAGGGCGGCGGGCAGCGGCGGCGGCTCGGCGGCAAGCCCCCCCAGCGGCACCGCGCGGCCGGGCAGGAAGCCGTCACGCCGGCGCAGACCGGCGCGGCTGCCGGCGAACAACGGCGCCAGGGTGGCGGCCTTGCCCGATCCCAGACAGGTGGCCACCGCCATGGCCGGGAGATAGAGGGTCATTGCTTGTGTCCCTCCAATACCGACGAGCCAATCTGCATTGGCGAGGAGTTGCGGCCAAGGGCCGGCGCGCCCCATGGCGCGAGAGCCAAGGGCGCGGAGGCGCCCGCCCGGCGACTGAGGGACAACGACGGACTCATGGTCCCACCACCACCGACTGAACCTCCAACTCGTAGTCCCAGGCCAGATTATGCAGATGAGCGGTGCCGTTCCAGGGATCGCCCCGCCACGACACGGCGATGGCGTCGCCCACGGTCCGGCCGGCGGCATCCTGGCGCAGCTCGGCGCCGGCCAGGGCGCGGCGCACCACCGCCTCGGGCCAGTAGAGCAGGATGATGTCGGCCAGGATGTTCTCGGGACGCAAGCTGTCGGGCAGCCACGCGGCGCGCTCCACCTCCACATGTCCCCGCGTCCAGGTCACCGTCATGGCGCGGCGGCCCAGGGAATCGCTGCCCGCCAGCAACAGCCGGTCCGGCCCCACCGACAGCCGGCCCTCGAACACGAAGCTGTCGCCGCCATGGCGCGCCGTCACCATCTGCACCGCCTCCACCGAGCGGCCGAGATCGCCCGGCGCCGGCAGCTCCAGGGTGATTCCCGGCGCCACCGTCACCCGCTCCGCCACCGGCGGCGGGGCGACGGCGCAGGCCATGAGGCACAGGCAGAAAGTCGAGGCAAAAAGGCGGCGCATGACTCTGTCGCAACAGGAAAACCGCCCGGACGATACACGACTTTCTGGATGCACTCTATCCCCGCATCCGCGACGCCGACGGGGCCAGCACGAAGGCCAGAACCACTCCCACCAGCATGGTGGCGCCGAAGGCGCGGACCGCCGCCACTTCGCTGAGCGCCAACAGGCCGAACGACAGCAAGGTGGTGGACATGGCGAGGCCGACCGACACCAGGGTGACCGGATCGCGCTGCCTGTCCTCGGCGCAGAACACCGCGTAATCGGTGCCGATGGACAGCACCAGCACCAGCGCCATGGCGCCGAAGAAGCTGAACCCCAGCCCCGCCAGCGCCAGCAGCGGCGGCGTCAGCACCACCGCCGCCGCCGCCGGAGCCATCACCATGACCGCGCCGCGCCAGCCATAGCGCCAGGCCAGCAGCGGCACCATCAGCAGGGTGGACACCGCCAGCAGGGCCATGGCGCGATGGCGGTAGGCCCGCAGCAGCAGGCTGACATCGCCGGTGGGATCGATCAGCCGCACCCCGTCGAGTCCCTCGGTGGAGGTCCGCACCGCCGTCAGATCCGACAGCCCATCCAGGGTGACCACATGCAGGGTGTCGCTCAGCACCAGACTGTCGAGGAAGGGCAGCGCCCCGGTGGCGCGAATTCCGGCCAAACTTAGCGGCTGATTGGGCGGGGCGTCGGCCACCGGCTCGGCCATGCCCAGGCGGGCGCGGTAGGCGGCGAGATGGGGGGCGACCAAGGCGTCCCTCACCAGCAGGGCGTTGACCGCCTGACGCTTGGCCGAGGGCACGAAGCGCGCCGCCGACTGCCAGCCGGCCAGCCCGGCCAGCCGCTCGCCCAATTGTTCCTCCCGCTCCAGGACCTGCTGTTCGCTGTCGCCCTGGACCACGAAGAACTGGCTGGTCTGGCCGAAACCGGCGAGACGCTGAATCTCCATCTGCTCGGCCACCAAAGGCGGCGACAGCCCCTGTTGCCGCCGCACGTCGTCATCGGCCCGGATCTGCCCCAGCCCCGCCGCCGCCAGCAGTACCAGGGCCACCAAGGCCAGCCGCCGGACGCGGCCGAATCGCGCTTCGCCCCAGACCCGCCACAACCACGCCGAGGCCCATTCCGCGCCTCGGGGCAAGCGGCGGGCGGGGGCGCGATCCAGCAGCGGAAACCACAGCACCACCGTCAGGAACGACCCCACCAGCCCGACGCCGGAGAACACCGCCACCTGCTTCAGGCCGGGAAACGGCGACAGGCCCAAGGTGGCGTATCCGATCACGGTGGTGAGCATGCCCAGGGTGATGCCGGGCAGCACCTGGGCCAGCCGCTCGGCGGGTTTGGTCCTCGGCGTGAAGATCTGGCCGAAATAGAGCAAGGCGTAGTCGACCGCGATGCCGATCAGGCTGGCGCCGAACAACTGGGCCGCCACATGCACCGAACCGAACAGGGCGAGGCAGACCGACAGCGCCGTCACCAGACCGGTGGCGATGGCGGCGACCGACAACAGCAACGGCCCGCCGGAGCGGAAGGCCAGCAGCACCAACATCACCGTCCCCAGCAGCGACACCGCGCCGATGCGCGACGACTCCCCCATGGCCTGGTCGGCGCCGGCATGGGCGAAGAACAGCGCCCCCAGCCGCAGGGTCTTCAGCCCCGGCGGCGCCTCGGCCTGGGCCGCCTCGAAGCCGGCGACGAAGCGGCGCTGGAAATCCAGCGCATAGGGCTCTCCCGCCAGGATCAGGCTGACCAGCACCCAGGTGGTGCCGTCGTCCACCACGCTGGGCATGCCGTCATCCATCACCAGCCGGTTGGCCGGCACCGGCAGGCTGCCGAGAAAGGCGGGAAACAGCAGGAAGGGATCGCGGGCCAGCAGCCGGGAATCGGCCATGCCGGCGAAGCCGAAGATCTGCGACAGCGCCCGCGTCACCAGCGCCTCGCCCTGCCCCTGCTCCAGCCGCTGGCGGTCGGCCTCGGCCAGCAATCCGGCGCGATGGGGGAAATAGGCGGCTCCCAGCCGCCGCACCGCCTCGGCGGTGGGAATGTCGGTCTCCGGCCGCACCAGCCCCGCCGTCACCAGATGCTGGCGCAGGGCCACGGCCTGGGCGCGGGCGACGGCCCGGTCGGCATGGCCGACCAGCACCACCGCCCGGCCGGCCAGGGCCTGGGTCATGCGGTCCTTGGCCGTCTGGACCACCGGGTCGCGCTCCTCGCGCGGCAGCAGCGCCATGATGTCGGTTTGCAGCGGCAAGCCGCCCGCCGCGATCATCGCCACATGCAAGCCCGCCGCCAGCACCAGCAGCAGCCACAGCAGGGCGAGCGACCTTCTCATTTCAGCATCGCCGTCTCGGCGGCATCCAGGGGAGCGGCGTTGAGCACCTGATCGGTGAAGGTCAGGCGGTCCATGTCGCCGTTGGGCTTGGTGATCTCCACCTGCTCGACGAAGCGGCCGAGCCGGACGGTGATGCCGGCGATCTGGGCGGCGGTGGCATCGTCGGCCTTGCGCGGCGCCAGCGCCACCCTGTCGCCGGTGCGGGTGACGGCGAAGCCGCCCTCCAGCGCCCGCCAATCCCCCGCCAGCGCCCCCGCCATCATGTCGTAGAGCCGGGTCAGGAACGGCAACCTTGCGGCGGCCAGCCGGGTGGTCTCCGCCCCGTTGACGCTTTGGACCAGCCCGGCCGGCGTCACCACCGTGGTCACCGCGAAGGGGGTCTCGGCCCGCCAGATCAGCCCCCGGCCCGGCGCCACCACGAAGCTCCCCTCCGAGCGGATGGGCTTGGCGAAGCCCTGCATATGGCGCTCCTGCACGAAGCGGCCGCGCAGCACGTCACCCGCCGTCAGGGTCTCGGCCCGGGCGGCGACGGCAAGGAGGAGGAGGGCAATTCCGGCGATGATGGTCAGACCGAAACCTCTGCGCGCTTCTTTTCTTTCGTCACCCCCGCGAAAGCGGGGGTCCATGCTGGGGCGCGATCCGAACCGAGCCGATAAATATGGAATTGCCTGACACATGGATTCCCGCTTTCGCGGGAATGACGATCGGAAGAGGAGCGTATTCGGAATCCTCATGCCAGCAGCCCCCGCACCCGCTCCACCAGGGCCGGCGGGCATTCCAGGCACAGCTCCTGCGTCGCGGCCAGGACCGCCAGTTGCACGGTGGTGGCCTTGGTCAGCACCTCGCCGGTCTCGGCGTCACGGATGCGATACTCGATGCGCAGGCGGTTCTCGTACTCCGCCAGGGTCGCCGCCACCGTCACCACCTGGGCGAAGCGGATGGGCCGCACATATTTGAGGCGCATGTCGACGATGGGCCACAGATAGCCCGACTGCTGCATCTCCGGGTAATTATAGCCGATGCGGTCCAGCAGGGCGCAGCGCGCCTCTTCCAGGAAGCGGGGATAGTTGCCGTGCCACACCACCTGCATGGGGTCGAGGTCGTAGAACTGCGCCTTGAGGGTGATCTCGGCCGATATCATCGGGGTTCCTCTCCCGCCCAAACGTCGAAGAAGTTGTACCACTGCCAGGGGGCGTCGCGGCACTCCCGTTCCAGCCGTCCGGCATAGGCGGCGGCGTAGTCGGCCAGGGCCTGGGCGCGCCGGCCGCGCGGCAGCTCGATCCGCTCGGCGAAGGGCTCCAGCGCCAGGGTCCAGCGCCCCGGCCGCTGCCGCCGGCAGAACAGCAGACTGACCGGGCAGTCCAATAAGCCGGCCAGCAGCCACGGCCCCTGGGAGAAATTGGCCAAGCCGCCCAGGAACGGCACCCGCGCCACCCGTCCCGCCGACAGCACCGGCACCCGGTCGCCGGCGATGGCCACCCACTCGCCGCGCTCGATGCAGTCGCGCAGCCGCATGGCGGTGTCGGGGCCGATCTCGGTGACCTGGATCATGCGCGCCGCCGCCTCGCCGCCGCAATGGCGCGCCAGCAGGCGGTTGTAGTTCTCGGCGTGGCGGGTGTGGACCAGAATGGTCAGGCGGCGGCGCAGGGCCGGCTCCATCAGGGCGCGGGCCAGTTCCACATTGCCGTGGTGGGACACCACCAGCAGGGCGCCCCGGGGATCGGCGACCGCCCTGGCCAAGCCGTCCGGGTCGCTCGTCTCCAATGCCTCGGGCGGAATAGCACCGCTCCAGGCGGCGAAGGCGTCCAGGGCGCGGCCGGCGAAGTCCATGAAATGACGCAAGCCGTCCAACCCCGAGGGCTGGCGTCCCAGCACCCGCCCGAGATAGCAGCGCGACGCCCGCCGCTGCGCGGTTCCGGTCAGGAAGAAGTACAGCACGATGGGCGCCATCACCCAGGCGCAGGCCCGCCGCCCCAGCAGACGATAGGCCCCGGCGACGAACCGCAAGCCCCACAACGCGCCCCGCTCGGCCATGCCGGCCCAGTGATTTTCGTTGCCCCTCAAGCGCCGGGCGGGCGCCTCCGCGCCCTTGGCTTTCGCGCCACGTGGCGCGGCGGCCCTTGGCCTTGCCTCCGAGCAAAGCTCGTCGGTCGCCGGGCGGTTCCTGAGGATGGAGGGCAAACGCCCCAGCATGGCAAGGACCAGCCGGGTATGCATCCAGCTGATCCGCACATTGTCCCACAGAACGTCGAAATTGGAGGTGTTGTCAGCGGGATAGGTGACCCGCACCGGCACCATGACCGGCGCCACGCCGCGCCAGAACAGCCGCACCATGATCTCGGTGTCGAAATCCATGCGCTCGCCCACGCGCTCCTCGGCCAGCAGCGCCAGGCAGGCGGCCAGGGGATAGACCCGGAAGCCGCACATGCTGTCGCTGATGCGCAGCGACAGGGTCTCGACGAACACCCAGACATGGGTGACCCAGCGGCCGATCTTGCGCCCCAGGGGAATGCTGTCGTCATAGACCGGCGCACCGCTGACCAGGGCTTGCGGGTGGGCCTCCGCCTCGGCCAGCAGGCGGGACAGCGCGTCGAGATCGTGCTGGCCGTCGGCGTCCACCTGCACCACGTGGCTGAAGCCGGCCGCCGCCGCCAGCCGGAAGCCCTCGACCACCGCCGCGCCCTTGCCGCCGTTGACCGGCCGCCGCGTCACCGTCACGCCGCCATCCGGGTCGTGCAGGGCGGCGATGGCGGCGGCGGCGGGCGGGTCGCTGCCGTCGTCGATGATGAAGACCGGCAGTCCGTGACGGCGCAGCCCCGCCACCACCCCCGCCAGGGCACGCCAGTGATTGCGGCTGGGCACCACCGCGCAGGCCTTCATCTCAGGAATACCGTGCCGATGGAGCAGACCGTATCGCCGCGGCGATACTCGAACCCCAGCCGCCCCTTGGCGGCATCATGGCGCAAGGCCAGGATCACGGCATCGCCGGGCAGGATCATCGCCTTGAACTTGATCTGGAACTCGCGCGCCGCCGGCAGGTCGAGCCCCAGATGGAGGCGGGCGAACTGGACCGCCCAGTCGATCTGCACCACGCCGGGCAGGATGGGAGCGTCGGGGAAATGGCCCTCGAACCACAGCAGGCCGGGCTGGATGTCCAGCTCCAACTCGACCACGCCCGGCGCCACGACGCGGCTTTGGGTGACATGGGGAAGGCGTTCAGCCATCGCCGCTCCCTCCGAACAGGGCGGCGAAATCGCCGGCCCGCCGCTTGCCCATGGTTCCGGTCGGCAGCGCCGCGACGAAGCGCCAGCGGCGCGGCAGGCCGGCGGGCTCCAGGCTGGCGGAGAGGCCTTGGCGCAGAAGCCGGCTGAAGCGGAACGCCCCGCGCGCCGCCAGGATCGCGGCCCCTTCGGGCGAGGGAACCACCACCGCCGCCAGCACCGGCGGCGATTCGGCCAGCACCACCAAGGCGGCGACCTCGACCTCGGGCAGCGCGGTCAGGGCCCGTTCGACCTCGTCGAGGCTGATGCGCTTGCCCTCGATCTTGGCGATGCGGTCGGCGCGGCCCTGAAGATGGAAACCGCCCCCCGCCGCCATGCGGATGCGGTCCGCCAGTTCGATCCGGCCGAACGGCGCCTCCAGTTCCAGCAGGCCGGCGGCGGTGGGCGACACCCCGTAGCCCGGGAGCGGAGTCCAGGCCGGCTCGCCACCGTGGCGGCGGCGGCTGGCGATGGCGCCGGTCTCGGTGCTGCCGTAGATTTCGGTCACCGCCACTCCCAGCACCTGCCGCGCCTCTTCCGCCGCCGCTTCGGGCAGGGCAGCGCCGGCCGACAGGATCATGCGCGGCTGGCGGTCTTGGGCCAGCGGCGCCAAGCCGCCCAGCCGGGTGAGATGGGCCGGGCTGGTCACCAGCAGGGCGCCGGCCGGCATCTCGGCCAGCAGGTCCTCCCACAGATCGTGCTGGCGGGTGAAGAACGGCCGCCCCGCCGCCAGCGGCCACAGCAGCTTGAAGATCAGGCCGTAGACATGCTGGTGCGGCACCGTCGCCACGGCGGTGGCCCCGGCCAGACTCTCACCCCACAGGGAATGCAGGGCGGCGATCTCGGCCTCCATCTCGCCCAGGCTGCGCTCGATGCGCTTGGCATCGCCGGTGGAGCCGGACGTCTGAAAATGCAGGCGCGATGCGTCGGCATCCGGCGGCTGGCTCCACTCGGCCCCGCCCGGGGCGAAACCGTCATCCACCATGCGGTCGATGTCGCCGGCCAGGGCGGCCAGGGTGGCGAGCTGGGCATTGGGCGGCAGCACCACGGTGGCGCCGGCGCTCAGCAGGCCGAACAGACCGACGGCGAAGCGCCAGCTGTCCCGGCACAGCAGCGCCGCCCGCCGGCAGCCGGCCAACTCGCGCGCCGCGCCGCCCACCTCGGCCTGGAAGCGCTCCCAGGTCAGGCGCTCGGCCCCCCGCAGCGCCACCACCTGACCGGCGGGACGGGAGGCTTGGTGCAGGGCTCGCAGCGCCGTCATCCGGCGCTCTCCCGCCGCCGCACCCGGCGGCGCACCGCGTATTCCACCGCGAACAGCCCCCCCATCAGGAGATAGCTGATCAGCCCGTTGTAGAGCGTCCACACCGCCATGTCGCCCCAGGCCACCGTGGCGGCCGACAGGGCGGCGCTGGCCAGCAGGAACACCGCCCACACTCGGGTGACCTTGCGCATATAGGCCCGCGCCGCCGGGCTGGGATCGGGCGGGTTAAGCTCGGAGGTGGGCAGGCTGGCGAAGAGTTCCACCAGCGAGGGGCCACGCCGCAGCGACAGACCGAACGCCGCCGCCATGCCCAAAGTCATCAGCACCGGATAGAGCAGGGCCGCCAGCCGGGAATCGGTCAGGGCCAGGGCGGCGGTGGCCAGGGCAACGGCGATCATCACCGGCACCAGCGGCCGCGCCACGGCGGCGCCGCGCAGCAGGCCGAGACGCGCGCCGACCAGGGCCAGCGCCACCAGCACCACCGCCCCGGCGGGAACCCGGCCGAGAGCGGCGTAGACCAGGAAGGGATAGGCGACCCCGATCACGGCCAGCAACAAAGCGAGGGAAGAGGGTCTACTCGGTGAGGAGGTCATGGACGCGGTCGACCACGTCGGAGACCGTGCGCACCGTCTTGAAGGCCTCGGGCTTGATCTTCTTACCGGTCAGGTCCTGCAAGCGGACCACCAGATCGACGGCGTCGATGCTGTCCAGGTCCAGATCCTCGAACAGCTTGGCCTCCAGGGTGACGCTCTCGGCGGGAACCTCGAACATCTCCTGCAGATACTCGGACAAGGTCGCGAAAATTTCGTCCCGGGTCACTTTGCCTTCCCCTTTTGTCCGCGGATAAATGCCGCCAGATTGCGCACGCTGGCGAAATGGTGGCGGACCTCATCCGAAACCGTCTCGATCTTGATATCGTAGGCCTTGCGAATGGCGACGCCCAGTTCCAGCGCGTCGATGGAATCGAGGCCCAGCCCCGCATCCCCGAACAAAAGCTCGTCGTCGCCGATCTCGTCAGGCGCCAAATCCTCGAGCTTCAGCGCCGAGACGATCAACCGCTTCAGATCCTGTTCCAACTCGTCCATGACCGAACTTTTCCGCGTAGTGCGCTTCGATGACGCCGACCAGTTTGCGGGCCGACAAGGAACGGTAGCGATAGCCCAGGAACTGCCGGATGTCCAGCCGTTCGCCCACTTCCATCAGGAACTCGGTGCGGGTGGCGGGAACCTTCCACCACGGATTGCCCTTGTGCAGCAAGGGCGGCTCGCAGGTGATGTCGATCAACCGCAGATCGGCCTCGGCCAGGATGGCGATATTGGCGAAGCCCCGGTGCAGCTTCATGGCACGGCCGCGCACGGTGCGGGTGCCCTCGGGAAAGACGATCAGGTTGTTGCCGGCCTTGAGGGTGTCGATGCAGGCCTGCATCAGCGCCTCGGGCGCCACGTCGTTGCGGATGTAGCCGGCGCCCTCGACGGTCAGGCGGAAGAACGGGTTCTTCCACAGCCCGCCCTTGACCACGCATTGCACGTTGGGCACCGCCGCCATGATCATCACCACGTCCAGCAGCGACGGATGGTTGGCGACGATCATGGTGCCCCGCAGATCGGTCAGGCGCTCGCGCCCGACCACCCGCACATCCGCCACCTTGAGAAGGTGGATGGCGCGGCAATACAGCTTGAAACTCATATGCAGCACATACTGGATGCGCCGCCGCCGCCGGTCGGGATCGCGGGTCAGCACGGCGACCAGCGGAAAGACGGTCATGGCCAGGAGCGAACCGCCCACGCCGATGATCGCCAGGAATAATCCGGTGCCGAAGGCCCGCCAGATCAGGTCGAGCCTATGCCGCACGGCGCCACCGCCAGGTCAGCCGCTCGCCGCTGCCGCCGGCCTCGGGCGCGTCCGAGGTCAGCAGGTCGGCGAAGCGCAAGGCCAGCGGGTCGTTCCCGGACACCGCCGCCGGTGATGTTTCCAACGCGATGTCGTCGCCGGGAGCCAACAGCAGGGCCAGGGCCACCGGCTCCTCGGCCGTGTCGGCGACCGGGGCGTAGATGTCGGGCAGCGCTTCGTCGAAATGCAGCAGCAGAACGGAGGGAGCGCCCTCGGCCAGGCTGGCGAGCGCCTCGACGAAGCCGTAGCCGAAGGATTCGTTGCCGCCGGCCACCGCGCTATGGCCGGCGGTGTTGCCAGTGGCGATGGACAGCAGCCCGGCCAGTCCATGATGGACGGACAGGCTGAACTCGGCCGGCGACACCTCGCCGCTCTCGGCCAGCCCGGTCAACAGGTCGAAGGTTCGGGCGAACTCGCCGTGGCGGGACGACAACACGATGCGGGGCGCGGCGCCGTCCTTGGCCAGCAAGGCCCAGCCCGCCTCCAGCACCTTGCGTCCGATGGGGGTGATGCGCCGCCGCAAGGACAGGGGCAGGGACGCCGCGGCCTGAACCGCGCCGCCCGAGACCATCTCGGCGCGTCCCGGCAACCACGCCGCCCAGGCCACCAGCCGGGCGGAAAGGGATTGCGGCGCTTTCCGCGACGAGTCTACCATGCTGCTGTCTTCCCCCCTGATGCAGCCCCCGCTGCCGAGGCTTTCGATGGACGAGCATCCAACCTGCCCGCCGCCACGCCTCTCGGTTGCCACGCTGGACAATAAGACATCAGAGGAAGTGATGCGCAACTGTCTTGGCGCCGACCGGGCGGCATCGCAACACCATTGTCATGAACACCGTCGCCTGCAATTCCTTCAGGGGCGCCGATCAGCCCGCGACCTGCTGCCGGCCGGCCAATGGCGGATCGAGGCCGACCCGGACGGCCGCCCGCTGGTGCTGGCCGAGGACGGCTCGCGCGGCCCGGACCTGTCCATCTCCCATTCCGGGGCCTGGGTGGCGGCGGCTCTCGCCGAGCGCGGCCGCGTCGGCATCGACGTGGAAATCCCCCGTCACCACCGCTCCCCCCAGGCCATCGCCGATTCCTACCTGTCGGCGGCCGAGCGCCGGGCGGTGGCCATGGACGGCGAGCCGGCGCTGTTGGCCTTCTGGACCATGCGCGAAGCCATCGCCAAACTGTCGGGCGGCGGACTGGCGGCGGCGCTGGCCTTGGACGGCGCCGCCTTGCCGCTGGGACGCAATGCCTGCTGCGGCGGCGCGGAGTGGGTGGTGGCGCACCGGGATTGCGGCGCGTTCCAAATCGCCATGGCGTGGTCGGCCTCGCCGCTTCCCGATCAAGCGGCGGCCATGCTGGCGGCGGCGCTCGATGCCGCCCTGAGGGAGAGAGCATGACCGTGATGGACAAGGGCGACGGTCGCGCTCTGAGTTTCCTCAGGCGCTGGCCTTGGCCGCTCCCGTCCGCGACAGGATGATCTGTTCGAGCTGCGCCATTTGCGGCTCTTCCAGTTCGAGCGCCGCATGGGTGGAATTGGCGGTGGTCGCCATGACCTCCGCCTTGAACGCGCCGAAATTGGCGATGGTCAGAATGAACTCCACCCCCCGGTCGACCCCTTCCAGCGGACGGTCGAGGACGATGGCGCCGTTGAGGGCGAGGTCGTGGAGCAGACATTTGACGTCGTGGCCGTCATAGCTGGCGCTGGCCGCCAGATTGAGGGTGTGGCGCTCGTTGAGGCGGCGGTTCCGGTCCGATCCCATCTGCATGATGTTGGTGAACGCCGTCTTCATTTGCAGGGTGCGTTGGTTGACCACGATGGCGGAGCGGCTGACCGAATCGGCGGTATGGCTGGTTTCGCCGCTGGCCTCCGACACCACCGCGATGCTGGCCGAGGCCTCGCCGGTGCCGGACGCGGCCTCCTGCGCCGCCCGCGCGATCTCCTGGGTCGCCAGGGATTGCTCGTCGGTGGCCCGGGCGACCTCGGCGGCGATGGCGTTGATGCGGTTGATGGTCTCGGCGATGCCGCCGATGGCGACGACGGCGTCGCGGGTGGCGTTCTGAATGCCGGAAATCTGGTTGCCGATCTGCTCGGTGGCCTTGGCGGTCTGGGTCGCCAGATGCTTGACCTCGTTGGCCACCACGGCGAAGCCCTTGCCGGCGTCACCGGCCCGCGCCGCCTCGATGGTGGCGTTCAGCGCCAGCAGGTTGGTCTGCGCCGCGATGTCGGTGATGAGGTTCACCACGTCGCCGACGCTCTGCGCCGCCTTGGCCAGCCCCTGGACCAGGGTGGTGACGCGGCCGGCTTCGTCGGCGGCGGAGTTGGCGATGCTGGCGGACTCGCCCACCTGACGGCTGATCTCGTGGACCGAGTGGGACAGTTCCTCGGCGGCGGCGGCGACGGCGTTGACGCTGCCGGTCGCCCGTTCGGCGGCGGTGGCGGCGGCCTGGGACTGGAGGCGGACGTCCCCGATGGCGCCGCTCATCCGGTCGGCGGAATCCTGCATGCTGGCGGCGGAGTCGATCACCACCTCCACCGCGCTGGACACCTCTTCCTCGATGGCGTGGTTGAGGGCGAAGATCTCGCTTTGCATCTTGCGCTGGTTGCGGCGGGTCTCGGCGTCGCGCGCCGACTGGATCTGGCGCAGGTTCAAGGCGTTATCCTTGAAGATATGCAGGGCGCGGGCCAGATCGCCGGTCTCGTCGCGGCGGTCGCGGAAGGGAACCTCGATGGAAAGGTCGCCGCCCGCCAGGGCGCCGGTAGCCTCGACCATCTGCCGCAGCGCCGGAATGGTGCTGAGGACCAGCCAGAACACCACCACGCTGCCGATGGCGATGGCGATCAGCCCCAGGGTAACCGCCAGCCAGAAGAGGTCGGGACGGAAGTCGGACAGCATCTGCAGGTAAAGAATGAAGAAGGTCCAGGCCAGGGCGATGGGAGGCACGAACGAGAGCGAGATTTTCAGCCCCAGCCCGTGAGCGAAGATCTTGAACAGGTGAACGACGAGACGGCCCATATTGCCCTCCGAACCGAACGACGCCGCGTGTGATTGCGGCCGAAACCGGACCTGCCCCAGATGGAGCCCCACCATGCCTTCGGTCATGGGCAGGATAGCATAACTCACGGTAACGAAAAGCACTGTCAGACATCAATCCGGGAGCGGGAATAAAAAAAGCCTTCCACGTCCGATCCGCCAAGACCTTGCGAATATAGGGCGCGATACCATGCGCCATTTTTTGACGAACACATCCGAAAGTATGATTCCGGACGGATCCGCATCCGGCAGGGGCGTTCTCGACCCTGTCGCCATCCGGTCACGCGATCAGGCCGACCGGGGCGCGGCAAGAAAGTCGTTGACACCCTCCGTCGGCTTCGCCACCCTATTATCTAGTAGAGTAATAGTTTATTGGCGGAGCGCGCGAATGGCTCGAACGATTCCGGGGCGTCTGACCCTGATTTCCACCCAGGCTCGTGATCGGGGCGATTTCGCCGACACGGTGTGGGCCGAGTTGCGCAAGGAGGCCGAGGAGGCCCTGAGCCGCGCCCCCATGCTGGCGTCGCTGTTCATCGAATCGGTGCTGGAGCAACCCTCGTTCGAGGCGGCGGTGTTCTACCGCATCTCGGCCCGGCTCAAGAACGACGTGGTGTCGCTGCCGCTGCTGAGCGAGACCTTCGGCCGCGCCGCCGCGGCCGATGCCGACTTCGGCGACGCGCTGCGCGCCGACATCGCCGCCGTGCTCGAACGCGACCCCGCCACCCAGCGTTTCATCGAGCCTTTTCTTTATTTCAAGGGCTTCCACGCGGTGCAGACCCATCGCCTGGCCCACTGGCTGTGGGGCAATGGCGAGCGCGACTTCGCGCTGTATCTGCAAAGCCGCTCGTCCGACGTGTTCCAGACCGACATCCACCCGGCGGCCCATTTCGGCAAGGGCATCTTCCTCGACCACGCCACCGGCCTGGTGGTGGGCGAGACCGCGGTGGTCGAGGACGACGTCTCGCTGTTGCAGAACGTCACCCTGGGCGGCACCGGCAAGGAAAGCGGCGACCGCCACCCCAAGGTCCGCAAGGGCGCCATCGTCGGGGCCGGCGCCAAGATCCTCGGCAATATCGAGATCGGCGCCTATTCGCGCATCGCCGCCGGTTCGGTGGTGCTGCGCGCCGTCGAGCCCCATTCGACGGTGGCGGGGATTCCCGCCCGCATCATCAGGACCACCAACGACCCCGAGGCCCTGCGCACCAAGGAAGAGATCCTGAAGGCGCTGTCCTACGAGTCGTTCGACTATTCCATCTGAGCGGGGAGAACGCGAATGTCCAGCGCATCCAACTCGTCCTTCAGAACCTGCCGCGCCATGCGAGGGTCGCAACCCATCAGCACCGCATCCTCCAGCAGGTCGAGGGCCACGGCGCGGAACTCGGCCAGGTTCTGCTCCAACACCTTGATCTTCTCGACGCAGGACACCGGCGAGCCGTCGGGGCTTCGCCATGTCACCGCCTTTTTCCGACCCATGCCGTCACTCTCCTGATAGCGGGTCGCCCGGCCGCCAGCCGCGCGATCATCCCACACCCTACTAGACTTCATTTTCCGCCCCGCTTTTTAGCACGGAGCCCGCCATGACCGCAAATTCCGCCAGCGACCTTGCCGACGCCGCCGGTCTCGACCTTTCGGGCCGCCTGATCCTCTATGTGGGAGGGCGCCATCAGCATGTCGCCCATCTGCGCCGCATCGTCGAGGACCACAACGGCGCCTTCGTCCATCACGACGGCGGCGTCGAGCAGAGCATGACCAAGCTGTCCAATCAGTTGGAGCGGGCCGACGCGGTGCTGTTCCCGGTGGGTTGCGTCAGCCATCAGGCCCAAAGCAAGGTGAAAAGCCTGTGCCGCCGCTTCGACAAGCCATTCAAGCCGCTGCGCAGCACCGGCATCGGCGCCATTACCCAAGCGCTGGTGGCGGTCGCCGCCCTGGAGTTGCGGCAATAACACCGTATCCCGCTGATCGGAACCGATCAGCGGCGCCCTCAATCGGCGGGCGGGCGCGAGCGCCCTTGCCTTCCGCGGCATGGGCCGCGCGTCGCGTTGCTCCTAACCAAATCCCGATGAGTTGCTCTCAGCGGGATTTGAGATCAGTCCACAAGACCACTGGACGAGTGGTGTTTTCGCAATTGTCAACGCGAAACGCCGCCGCCCAGGCGTTGCCTCCGCTATGACCGCCGATCCTCCCATATAGCGGAGGAAACCGTATCCGCCCGGCGGCCGGCGCTCGGCATCCCCGCCGCGCGGCCTATGATCCGTCAAGTTGAAATTCCATCCTCCCCGAAGGAGACGCGTGTATGTCCGAGGACACCGAGGTTCGCCGCACCCTGAACGAACAGGCGGCCCGTCAGCTTGCCAACGCCACCAAGACCCGCGCTCAATGGTCGGGGATCTCGCCGCGCTGGCTGGTGTCGTTCCTGCCCTGGACGCCGGTGGAAGCCGGCATCTATCGGCTGAACCGGGTCAAGGAAAGCGGTGCCGAGGCCTCCGCCGACGTCAAGTGCAGCCCGCGCAACGACGCCGACCTGCCCGAAAGCTTCGTCCCTTACGAAGAGAATCCGCGCGAATACTCGCTGAACGCGGTGACCACCGTGCTGGACGTCCAGACCCGCGTCTCCGATCTCTATTCCCACCCCATCGACCAGATCCAGGAGCAGTTGCGCCTGCTGATCGAGAAGGTGAAGGAGAAGCAGGAGTTCGAGCTGATCAACAACGCCGAATACGGCTTGCTGACCAACACCGCCAAGAGCCAGCGCATCAAGACCCGCAAGGGCGCTCCCACCCCCGACGACCTGGATGAGCTGATCGCCAAGGTGTGGAAGGAGCCGTCCTTCTTCCTGGCCCATCCCAGGGCCATCGCCGCGTTCGGCCGCGAATGCACCAAGCGCGGCGTGCCGCCGCCCACCGTCAACCTGTTCGGCTCTCCCTTCCTGACCTGGCGCGGCCTGCCGCTGGTGCCCAGCGACAAGCTGACCATTACCGCCGACGGCAAGAAGGGCGTCGGCAAGACCAACATCCTGCTGGTCCGCACCGGCGAGAAGCGCCAGGGCGTGGTCGGGCTGTTCCAGCCGGGCGTTCCCGGCGAAGTGTCGCCGTCGCTGTCGGTGCGCTTCATGGGCATCAACCGCAAGGCCATCGCGTCCTACCTGATCTCGCTGTATTGCTCGGCGGCGGTGCTGACCGAGGATGCCATCGCGGTGCTCGAGGATGTCGAGGTCGACCACTACTTCGATTACGACAAGAAGTTCGCATGAGCCAGCCGTTCTCGACGGCGCTGCCTGTTTCCACGGTTCCGGCGGCGGGTTTCCCGCCGACCGGTCCGCTGGAGGCCCTGGCGGCCAACCTCGCCGGGGCGCCGGACGCGACCCTGATCGCCCAGATGGCCAACGCCTTTTTCCAGGCGGCTCCCGGACAGTCGGCGCCCAGCATCGGCGTGGCGCCGCCCTCCGTTCCCCTGATCGAAGCCGCCCCCAGCGGCGGCTTCGTGCCGCCCGGCGTACCGGCGCCGCCCTCGGTCGGCAACGTCACCACCGTTCCCGGTCTGCCTCAGATCGGGCCGCTGGCGGCGGCTCCCACCCCGCCTCCCATCAACCCCACCTCGGCGCCGCCGGTTCCCGTACCGGGCGAGGCCGATCTGCGGGTTCTTCCCAATCTGCTGGGCGCCGTGGTCTCGCTGGTGCCGCCCAGCCATGCCGCCGGTCCGGCGGTTCCCGCCGGCACCCCCGACGTGCCCGATTCGGCGCTGCCGGATCTGCCCTCGGCGCCGCCCGGACTGCCCCAGGTTCGCCCCGATGCGAGCTTCTCCTTCCTCGAGGACGCCCGCCCGCCGGTGGAGACGCTGCCGGTGGAGAGCGCGCTGACCCAGCCGGTCGCCCTGCCCGCCAGTCCGCCGCCGGCCCCCGAACCCTTCACCCTGCCGGCCTCGCTGCCGTCGGCCCCGCTTTATTTCGTCGATGAGGGCCTGGGCGTGTCCAGCCGGGCCGAGCCCACCGCTCCTCTGCCGGCCAAGGCGGAGCCCAGCGTGCTCGGCATCGAGCTGCGCCCCGAAACCGTCCCCGACCTGAACGGCACCGGCCACGGCACGCGGCCGTTCGACGCCGCCTCGTTCAAACGCGACTTCCCCATCCTGCAACAGCAGGTGCACGGCAAGCCGCTGATCTGGCTGGACAACGCCGCCACCACCCAGAAGCCGCGCCAGGTGATCGAGCGCCTGTCGCACTTCTACGAGCATGAGAATTCCAACATCCACCGCGCCGCCCATACCCTGGCGGCGCGCTCCACCGACGCCTACGAAGCCGCCCGCGAGAAGACCCGGCGCTTCCTCAATGCCGGCTCCACCGAGGAGATCATCTTCGTGCGCGGCGCCACCGAGGGCATCAACCTGATCGCCAAGGCCTGGGGCGGCCGCAACGTCAAGGAAGGCGACGAGATCGTCGTCACCTGGCTGGAGCATCACGCCAACATCGTGCCGTGGCAGCAGCTCTGCGCCCAGACCGGCGCCAAACTGCGCGTCGCCCCAGTGGATGATGGCGGCCAGATCATCCTGGAGGAGTACGAAAAGCTCCTGAATCCCCGTACCCGCATCGTGTCGCTGACCCAGGTCTCCAATGCGCTCGGCACCGTCACCCCGGCGGCGGAGATGGTGGCCATGGCCCATCGCCACGGCGCCTGCGTGCTGGTGGACGGCGCCCAGGCGGTGTCGCACATGGCGGTCGATGTCCAGGCGCTGGACTGCGACTTCTACGTCTTCTCCGGCCACAAGGTGTTCGGTCCCACCGGTATCGGCGCCGTCTACGGCAAGAAGGCGGTACTCGACCAGATGCCGCCGTGGCAGGGCGGCGGCAACATGATCGCCGACGTCACCTTCGAGAAGACGGTCTACCAGCCCGCTCCCGCCCGCTTCGAGGCCGGCACCGGCAACATCGCCGACGCCGTGGGTCTGGGCGCCGCCATCGATTATGTCGAGTCCATCGGCATGCACAATATCGGCGCCTGGGAACACGAGCTGCTGAGCTACGGCACCCAGGGCCTGCTGACCGTGCCCGGCCTGCGCCTGATCGGCACCGCCAAGGAAAAGGCCGGGGTGCTGTCCTTCGTCATCGACGAATGCCGCACCGAGGATATCGGCAAGGCGCTGGACCGTGAAGGCATCGCCGTACGCTCGGGCCACCATTGCGCCCAGCCCATCCTGCGCCGCTTCGGCCTGGAGGCGACGGTGCGGCCGTCACTGGCGTTGTACAACACCTTCGAGGACATCGACGCCCTGGTGAACGCGCTGCTGCGCTTCCAGTCGGGACGGGGAAAGCGGGGGATCTGACGGAACGAGGCCGGTTCGGGTGGGGCCAGGCAACGGGGGCCGTTGACGAACTGACCAAATGTTATGTTATAATGTTTGGTCAGTTCGTCACCATGACTCAACTACCTCCTGATAGGGTTCGGAAACCACTCGATGAGAGGTCTTTTGCCGCCCCCAGCGCTCCGCATCAGGAGCCGCCATCGGCATATGATGGCGGCGCTCTTTGCCGTTTGGGCGGTGCTGGCTCAGGCCTTCATCCCGGCCTTCCATCACCATGACGGACCGGTCGGCGGCTGGCACCAGCAGGGCGGCCCGGACCGACCCAACCAGGGCCAACCCGACCAGGACGGCGATGACGACTGCCCAATCTGTCAAGCGGCCCACGCCATCGGAACCGCCGTCCTGCCGGGCGCACCGTCCCATCCCATTCTGGTGGCGGCGGTCTTTCGCACTGTCATTCCCGACCTCCCCGGCCCCATCGACCGACGCAAGACCGACCGCCCTCGGCAACGCGCCCCCCCATCCCTGATCTGATCACAACCGAGCCGCTCGCCGGTCCCGCCTTGGGATCGGCCGTATCGCTTTGAGAGGATCACATGAGACAGACCCGCACGATTTCGGCGGCGGCGCTGATGGCGCTGCTTGCCGCTCCCACTCCTGTTTTCGCCGCCGACGATGCCGCGCTTCAAGCGGTTCGCCAGGAAGTCGCCCGCATGCGCGCCGACTACGAAGCCCGCATCCAGGACCTGGAAAAACGACTTGCCCAGACCGAGACGGCAACGAACCAAGCCGCCACCACCGCCGACGAGGCCAAGAAAACCGCCGAGGAGGCCGCCAGCAAGCCCGACGCCAAACCGGCGGAATCCAACAACGCCTTCAACCCCGCCATCGGCGTGGTGCTGAACGGCACCGCCGCCACCCTGCACCGCGATCCCAGCGTCTACAAAATCCCCGGCTTCTCTCTCGGTTCCTCGGCCAAGCCGGTGGATCGCGGCTTTGCCCTCGGCGAGTCCGAGATCAACATGTCGGCCAATGTGGATCAGGCGCTGTACGGCAACCTGACCGTCTCCTATGCCCGCGACAACACCGCCTCGGTGGAGGAGGCGTTCATCCAGAGCACCACCCTGCCCGGCGGCTTCACCCTCAAGGGCGGTCGTTTCAAGTCGGGCATCGGCACTCTCAACGAGCAGCACGCCCATACCTGGGACTTCGCCGACGCGCCACTGCCTTACCTCGCCATGCTCAATCAGCAATATGGCGACGACGGTGCCCAGGTCCGCTGGCTGGCCCCGACCAAGATGTTCATCGAACTGGGCGGCGAAGGCTTCCGGGGCGATGCCTATCCCGCCAACGGTTCCGCCAACAAGGGCGTCGGAGCCAAGAGCGTCTTTGCCCATATGGGCGACGACATCGGCAAGGGCGGCGAAGGTGGCTCGTGGCGGGTGGGGGTGTCGGAACTGTGGACACGGGCGAGCAACCGCACCATCGGCAACGACACCTTCTACGGCGACGACCGCCTGACCATCGTCGATGGCGTCTACAAATGGGCACCCAACGGCAACTTCGCCGACCGCTACGTCAAGCTCCAGGGCGAGTACTTTTATCGCGCCGAAAATGGCCGCTTCAACGACCTGACCGACTCCACCCGGCAGCAGGGCTTCTACACCCAGGCGGTGTGGCAGTTCATGCCGCAATGGCGGACGGGATTGCGCTACGACCGGGTGTGGGCCGCCAATCCCAACGCCGCCCTGGCGCTCAGCACCCTGGACCCGCAGGGCCAGGTCGCCTCTCGCCAAAGCGTGATGGTGGACTATTCCACCAGCGAGTTCGGCCGCTTCCGGTTGCAGGGCAACCTCGACCACTCGACCACCAAACTCGATCCCCAACTGATCCTGCAATACACCGTGAGCCTGGGTGCCCACGGCGCCCATGCGTACTGAGGAGAGTTCCATGCGAAATATTCTCGTCGCCGCTGGTTTGCTTCTGCTGGCCGCCACCGGCCGCGCCCACGCCCTCGACGTGTTCGCCTGCGAACCGGAATGGGCGGCGCTGGCCTCCGAGATCGGCGGTGATGCCGTCGATGTCTTCACCGCCACCACCGCTCGCCAGGACCCCCACCAAATCCAGGCGCGCCCCGCCCTGATCTCGCGCCTGCGCGCCGCCGATCTGGTGGTCTGCACCGGGGCCGAGTTGGAGGTCGGTTGGATGCCGGTGCTGCTGCGCCAGGGGGCCAATTCCAAGGTTCAGCCCGGCAGCCCTGGCTATTTCGAGGCGGCCCATTCCGTCCACCTGCTGGAGGTGCCGACCCGGTTGGATCGCGCCGATGGCGATGTTCATGCCGCAGGCAACCCCCACATCCAGACCGATCCCGCCAACATCCGGGCGGCAGGCATCGCCCTGGCCCAACGCATGGCAGAGATCGACCCCGGCCATGCGGCAACCTACCGGGATCGAGAATTGGCCTTCCGCACTCGCCTCGATGCCGCCATGGCGCGCTGGAAGACTGAGGCGGCCCCGCTCAAAGGCATGGCGGTCGCGGTTCAACACCGGAGTTGGATCTACCTGCTGAACTGGCTGGGGATGACCGAGGCCGTCACCCTGGAGCCCAAGCCGGGCGTGCCGCCCAGCGCCGGTTATCTGGCCGGGGTCATCGACGATCTGCCCAAGAAGAACGTCCGCATGATCCTCTACGCCGCCTATCAAGACCCCAAGCCGTCGGAGTTCGTCGCCGCCAAGACCGGCATCCCGGCGGTGGAGTTGCCCTTCACGGTTGGCGGCACCGATCAGGCTGCCGACCTGATCGCCTTCTACGATGACACCATCAAGAGGTTGCTGGCCCATGCCGACCACCACTGAACTGTCCATCCTGGGACCGGCCTTGCTGGCCGGTCTGCTGGTGCTGGCCACCCATGTGCCGTTAGGAAGCATGGTGCTGGATCGCGGCATCGTCTTCATCGACCTCGCCATCGCCCAGGTGGCGGGACTGGGGGTGGTGGTGGCCGATGGCCTGGGCTGGGAGCCCAACGGCCTGTCGGTCCAGGTCGCCGCGGTGACCGCAGCCCTGCTGGCCGCCGCCTTTTTGATCTGGACCGAGCGGCGCTTGGCCCACATCCAGGAGGCCATCATCGGCGTGGTATTCGTGGTCGCCGCCAGCGCCGAAATCATCCTGTTCAGCTTCAATCCCCATGGAGCCGAACACCTCAAGGACCTGCTGGTGGGGCAGATCATCTGGGTGACGCCGCCGCAACTGATCGCCGCCACCCTGGTGTCGGCGGTGGTGCTGGCCATCGCCGCCCGCTGCGACCTCAGAAAACGCCGCGCCCTGTTCTACGTTCTGTTCGCGGTGTCCATCACCGCATCGGTGCAGTTGGTGGGGGTGTTCCTGGTCTTCGCCTCGCTGATCATCCCGGCCCTCGCGGCCCAGGGCGCCAAACGGCCGGTCCTCGCCGGCTACGGGGTGGGGCTGGTCGGGTATGTTCTGGGACTGCTGGTCTCGACGGCGCTCGACCTGCCCACCGGGGCGACCATTGTCTGTGCCTTGGCGGTGACGGGAGCCGTGGTGGGGATTACCCGCAGGCGCCGCCCCTATACCGACCGTTCGGTATAAGACATCACCAAATAGACCAAGGCCTCCACCGGGCCGGAATTGCGGTAGACATGGGGCTTGTCGGCGATGAACTGGATGGCGTCGCCGGCGTCGAGCAGATAGTGCTCGCCATCCACCGCCACCTCCAGGCTACCGCGCACCACCACCAGATTCTCCATGGTGCCGGCGAGATGGCCCTCGGCCTCCTCCACCGTCTGCGGCGCGATGCGAAGCTCGTAGAACTCGACCCGGCGGGGCGTCTCGGTGGGAAACAGGGCACGGCTGGAGAAACGCCCGTTGCGTGACGACAACACCTTGGTCCTGTGGGCGCGCAACACCACCACGTCGTCGTCGCCCGTCGCCGAGGTGAAGGCCGACAGCGGCGCATCCAGGCTGCGGGCGATCTTCCACAACACGTTGATGGTGGGGGCCGAGCGGCCCAGCTCGATCTGACCGAGCATGGCGCGGCTGACACCGGACGCCTTGGCCAGACGTTCCAGCGACAATCCCTTGCGGGTGCGCAGGCGACGCAGGTTGTCGCCGACCACCGCCACGATGTCGCCGCCCTCGAGCCCGTCGGCGGGGGACGGCAGCGTCACCACCTGATGCGAAGCCGCTTCCGCCATCACGCCGCCTCGGCCCTCAACCGGCAAAGACGCCTCCCGAGTCCGGGATTGCGCTTCCCGCACCAACGGCCAGACCTCGTCCGGCACCAATCCGTCGCGGCTCATCAGTTGGTGGACGATGGGGTCTCCCATCACCTCGCTCAGGCTGGGCTCGCCATACCGCCAGGGATCGTTGCGTCGATGGCTGACCAAATGCGGGCCGGCAACAGGTCGGGTCGAGATCGTCATGGCCGTCACCTTGAATCCCGCACCGACAATCGGTGCGTCGGAATCAGCCTAGACACCCGCCGCCGTCAAATCAATCTAATTTCTAGAATTTTAGTAGACTATATAATTCGCGAAGGCGACTCCGGATTCTCCGCAATCTTGCCGCAATTCGGGCGCCTAATGGTGCCAGCGCCAAAATGGCGCGTTGGAGAGTTCCATGTTCCGCGTTCGCGCGTTGGTGAATTCGTTCGCCATCCTCGGCCTTGTCGGCTTCCTCTTGACCGGCTGCGCCGTCTATGTTCCCGGCCCGGGTTATGCCTACGCCCCCTATTATGGGCCGCCGGCTTATGGCGTCTACATGGGCGACGGCTGGGGACATCGTCGCGGTTGGCGCTGATTTAAGCTGACAACCGAACCCTGCCGGCCAACCGAGGAGAACGGACATGCGTAAGGTGATGATGGCACTGCTGGCAGCGGCGCTGCTCGCTCCGGCCATGGCACCGCCAGCCGTCGCCCAAGGCCATCGGCACGAGGGCTTTCGCGGCTACGAGCCGGGCCGCTGGCGTGGCGGCTACTGGCACCAGGGCTTCCACGAGGGTCGCATGGGCTGGTGGTGGGTGGTGGATGGCGGTTGGTTCTACTACCCCGCTCCGGTCTATCCCTATCCGGTCCCGATCTATCCCGCGCCGCCGGCCGTGGTGGTAATGCCTCCCCCCGCCCCCGGTCAGGCTTGGTATTACTGCGGCAACCCTGCGGGCTACTACCCCAATGTGCAGCAATGCCTGATGCCCTGGCAGACGGTTCCCGCGGCGGTGCCGCCGCCGCCCATGGTTCAGCAGAGCCCGCCGCCACCTTGGACGCCGGGGAAATAGAGTTTATGCCGACGAGCCACTGTCGTTGCTCGTCTCGTTGTCCCTCACTGTGGGCTTCGCCCACCCCTCGCAATTGCTCGGGGCCGCCCTGAGGGCGTCGTTTGCCCCTTTGGGGCGGCACCGCCGGGCGCTCGCGCTTGGCTTTCGCGCCATGTGGCGCGGCGGGCTTCGCCCTTGCCTCCTCACCTTCGAACTGAAAGGTTCGAAGGTGAGGAGGTCTTAAACCGCCGCAGGTTGCGCGGCATCGGCGGCCACCGCCGGCCGTATGGTGAAGCGGAAGGTGCTGCCGGCGCCCGGATGGGATTCCACCCAGATGCTGCCGCCGAAGCACTGGATGATTTTCTTGCACACCGCCAGGCCGATGCCGGTGCCGGGATAGGCGTCCATGGTGTGCAGGCGGCGGAAGATCTGGAAGATGTCCTGCTCCGACGGCTCGACGCCGATGCCGTTGTCGGCGACCGCGAACTGCCACAGGTCGCCGACCGGCGCGGCGGTCACCGTGATGCGGGGCGGGAGTCCGGGGCGGCGGAATTTGATGCTGTTGCCCAGCAGGTTCTGGAACACCTGCATCAGCTGCACCTCGCTGGCCATCACCATGGGGAGGTCGCCCAGGATAATCTCGGCGCCGCTTTCGGCGATGGCGTCCCGGAGGTTGGCCATGGCCGTCTCGCAGGCCCGGCGCGACGGCACCGGCACGGTGGAGTAGCCCTCGCTGGGAACCCGGGCATAGGCCAGCAGGTCGTTGATCAGTTGGTACATCCGTTTGGCTGGCGCGCGACAATTACGGTGGCCGGTCAGCGACAATTAGGATGACCGGTATGAGACACCGTCGAGTAGCACCTATACCGCTATCACAAGCAAGCATTGCTCAGCAATAAGGAAGTGCAGCGACAATTACGGTAATT
>NZ_CAINTR010000159.1 GCF_903853455.1 uncultured Magnetospirillum sp. | reverse complement strand
TCCCGATGAGCCGGACTCATCGGGATTTGGTTAGGCCCAAAGGGCCGCGCGCCTTATGGCGCGGGAGGCAAGGGCGCACAGCGCCCGCCCGCCGCATGAGGGCGGTCCCGGTGATCGGTTGCGATTACCGGGACATGGTATAAGAGGAGACGCTGGAGGGCGGAACCGTCGCCGGGCACAAGGTCAGCAGGATCGCGGCGCCATGATGAGGCACGGAGGTGATGGTGAGGTCGCCCCCATGCAATTGGGCGATACGGCGGGCGATCGCCCATGGGGAGCCCTTCTCCGGGGGCGGGGCGACGCCGTCGGGATTCTGGGGCAAGCCGGCGAACCAGATTCTCCAGTTTCCGTTCTGCCCCTCGGCCCACACCGTCAGCGGCAATGCGTGTCCCGGCGGGCGGGCTTTCAGGGCGTAGTCCAGGATGCAGAGGACGGCGCGGGCCAGCAGGATGGGGCGTCCCGCCACCTTGGGCAAGGGCGTGACCGTGACCTGACCCTCGCCCAGCAGCGGTTGAACTTTTTCCAGGGCGGCGGCGAGAACCGCGTCCAGGTCCACCGCCTCCATCGGCCGGGCGTTGATGTCGAGGTCCAGGTAATCCTCGAGCGTCCCGACGGTCTGCTCCAGGCGCCGCGCTCCGTCCGCCACCCGTTGGAGGTGGCGCGCGTTATCGGCGTCGAGTTGACCGGCATTGCGCTCCAGCTCCAAACTGGCGGTCATCAACTGGTCCAGCGGCGCCTGCAATTCATGGCAGGCCATGAACGCCACCCGCTCGAGATCGGCCGTGGTGCGGGCCAAGCCGGCGATGCCGTCTCCGATCTTGCGCTCGACCTTGGCGATGATGCGGTGGAACAGAACCACCAGGGCGACGGCCAGGCACAGGCTCAGCAGGGCGATCACCCCCATGAACAGCCGCGAGCTGGTGATGAGGGAGGTGCGGTCGGCAACCACCAGAAGGCTGCCCAGGCGGTGCCCGGCCTCGTCTAGCAGCGGCAGCGGGGCGAGATAGAGGATGCGCCCGTTGTCCAGCACGTAACCCGGGGTGACCCCGCCATCGGCCGGGGCGGCGGCGATGCGCTGCAACACCTGGTCGGGGAGGGTGGGCAAGGTGCTGTCGTTGATCACCACGGCGGGCAGGCGATTCCATGGCAGCGGCCAGTGAAAGAGGGGGCGTCCGGCTTCCCACTCCTCATGGATCAGTTGTTGCTTGTCGATGACGGTGACCAGGTCGACGCCGAGAACCTGATGGAGGGTGTCGGCGATGTGTTCGAATTCCACGGCCTGTTGGACGAATCCGATGATGTCGCCCTTGTCGCGATAGGGGGCCGAGGCCCGCATGGCCAGCGACCCCAATTTTCCCAGTTCCAGGCCGGATTCGTCCTTGCCGGTCCGGGCGGCCTTGGCCGTCAGGCCGCGGATGAAGGGGTCGCCGAAGTAATCCGGCGCATGAACCCGCAACGTGACGGTGCCGTCGGCGGCGATGAAATAGAAATGGCTCACCTGGGCTTCGGGGCGGATGCTTCCGTAGATCGGCTTGGCGAGGCGCAGCAACTCGGCGCGGTCGCCGGCGCGCAGCGGGGCGGCGAAGGCCGGGTTGCCCAGAATGCCGGCCAAACCGACCTTCAGGGTTTCCTCTTCCTCCTCCAATTGCACATGGAGCAGGTTGCCGGCGGCCTTGACGATTTTTTCGACCTGGGCGCGGTCCTCGGCTTCGATCAGCCCGTAAAGGCCAAGCACCATCGCCAGCAACAGCCCGAAAATGGCGGAGGCCAGCGGCACGATGATTGATCGGAGGATGCGTTGGTCGGGGGCGATCTCGACCACGCCGAAAGGGGATTCCGTCAAAACTGCGGCCTCAAATGGCAATAATTAAACACCCGATCCATCAATTTGGAACAGGTGTTTCTACCTAGGTTCAGGCGGTGGAGGGTACCGAAACAGCTACGGAAATCCAAGCCCTATCCGAGACATGGGATGTCTTGTCGCTCACCCATCTTATCGACATGATGATGTTCACAAGCAATCCATGTCGGAATTCGTGCCAATGACCCGTCAGCAGCAACCACGGCAGATCATCGAACGGATGTTCGCAGATGCCGTTCGGCTTCATCAGAGTGGTCGGATGAGCGAATCCGAGGCCCTATACCGACGGATCCTTTCCGCGATGCCGAGGGAACCCCACGTCCTGGGCAACCTCGGCATCGTTCTGGCAAGCCAGGGCAAATACGATGAGGCAGTCAGCGCCTACCGCCGGGCCATCGCCGCCAAACCACAGTATGCCGATGCATATTCCAATCTAGGCACGGCTCTGACGGAGATGGGAAAGTTCGACGAAGCGGTCAGCGCCTATCGCCGGGCCATCACCTTCAAGCCACACTATGCCGAGGCTCATGCCGGCATTGGGGCCGCCTTGGCGAAGCAAGGCAAGTTGGATGAAGCCATCGCCGCCTTTCGCCAGTCCATCGCGATCACGCCCCATTATGCCGACGCACATTTCAACCTTGGCTCCGCACTGGCGGAGCAGGGTAAGCTGGAGGCGGCGGCCATGGCTTATCGCCAAGCCATCGCCACCAGACCGCACTATGCCGAGGCCCATGCCGGCCTCGGTGCCGCCCTAATCAAGCAGGGCAAGTTCGAGGAGGCGATCTTGGCCTATCGCCAAGCCATCGCCGTCAAGCCTGACTATACCGAGGCCCGCTTCAGTCTGTTTGGAGCGCTCTACCAGATCAGTCTGGTGAATGCGGATTTGGCGCGGGCAGTTGCTCTTCATTTGGTCGACAGCTTGCCGAATGACGGTGTCTTAAGGCGTGGCGTCGGCGGCATTGCCGGGATCCAATTTTCAGCGGACGCGGAAAAACGCTATACCACGGATCTGTTCGATCAATTCGCCGGAAAATTCGACGCCTCCCTCGGTCGGCTGGGCTACGATATGCCGGAAAAGCTGGCCCGGGCGGCGGTCGGAGACCAGGGGGGGGGCGACCTCGACATTCTGGATGCCGGTTGCGGAACGGGCCTGTGCGGTGTCCATGTGCGGGCACGGGCGCGTCGCTTGGTTGGGGTCGATCTCTCGGCCAACATGCTGGCGATGGCGAGGGCCAAAGGTTTGTACGACGCCTTGGAGCAAGGCGATCTCGTTTCCTTCATGGAGAACAACGCGGCACGCTTTGATCTCGTGTTGGCGGCCGACGTTCTGATCTATATCGGGGATGTCGTCCCCCTGGCACGGGCGGCGTTCCTCGCCTTGCGTCCAGGTGGTGTCTGTGCCGTTTCGGTGGAGAGTGTGGACGACGAGGATGGGCCGCCCTTCACGCTGTCGCCAACCGGGCGATACCGGCATACCGCCAAATACATGCGGGAGACTTTCAGTCTCGCCGGCTTTGCCCTCGCCCCGTTGGAGAGAACCGTGGTTCGGTTGGAAAACACGCTCCCGGTTCCGGCCTGGATCGTGGTCGGCCGCAAAGGCGGGTAGGGCGTCCGATTCGGATCCGCCCGGTAGGGAACCAGACGCGCCCTATTTGGCGCGTTCGACCGTCTCGACGAAGCGGATCGAGGGGAAGGTCCGGTTGAGGGTTTTGCTGGCGAAGTTCTGCATCATCATGCCGTCGTTCCAGTTGATCTTGGTGCCCGGTTTGAGATCGGCAGCCGGCGCGGCCAGCCACTCGTCGCCCTCGGGGCCCTTGACGTGGAGATAGACGTAGCCCGCCGCCGGAATGGCCTCCAGCACTTCGCCCGAATGGGTGGGGGGGACGGGAGTGTTCGACGTTGCGCCACCGATCGGCGGATGACCGGCCGGCAGATCGGCGGCTTGAGCGACCGGAGTGGCGAGGGACAGCGCGAGAAGGACGGCAGCAAGGGTGAGGCGCATGAAGGGTCCTGGAATACGGGGAAGGGAAGAAT
Source organism: uncultured Magnetospirillum sp. (assembly GCF_903853455.1). Lineage (GTDB taxonomy): Bacteria > Pseudomonadota > Alphaproteobacteria > Rhodospirillales > Magnetospirillaceae > Phaeospirillum. The sequence goes on along the minus strand of NZ_CAINTR010000159.1, from coordinate 2,753 downwards.
GGGGGAGGCTGCGTCACCTCCCCCATGGACTAGATTACCACTTGAACGACACGGAACTGATCACGGAGTGGACGGCATAGGACGGATTGCCGTCGCCGGTCAGGACCTGGTTGGAGACAGTACCAAAGGCAGCCCAATCGCTGGTGACCAAACGGTCGAAGCTGTAGCCCAGGAACAGGGTGATGCCGGGAACGTATTCGTATTCACCATGCAACTTGAACGAATTGAGCATGGAGGTGACGTTCGGCAGCGAATCGCCAGCAGGGTAGTTCGATTGGTTGTAGAAGATACCGCTCTGGCTGATGGCCTCACTGCCATAGGAGAAGACGTAGTCACTCCCGATCTTGACATCGCTCGTCACCTGCCACGAGCCACTGAGGCCCGTGGTATGGGTGTCGGTCGCGACGACGTTGGAGTAGTTCGGCTGGCCGTTCATTTCCCGATAGGTGCGCTGGTAGGTGTAGAACGCATGCCCTTCGGCACCGGGACCGAAGCGATACGTCACGTCCGGCCCAGTCGAAGCGCTGTACTCGGAAGTCACGCCGAACTGCTGGTTGGGATACGAACTATTTCCGGGATTATCCTTGTTCGGATAGGAATTGTTCGTGAACTTCGCCACCCACCCCAAGGTCGCGTCCTGGCCAAGGGTCGCATTCAGGCGGCCTGCAAGGGCATCCTGTACGCGTGAGGCCATATAGGTCGGTACGGCGAGGCAGTTGCCAACCGAGCAATCGGACGGACCGAACTGGTGGATAATGAAGCTGTAATCGGGTGCTGAGGCTTGGCGGATCGAATGGTTGTAACCCAAGGATCCGGTCACGTCGGGGGTGAATGTCGTCCGCAATTTGGCGGTGAATTCATTCTCCGTCGATGAGTGGACGATCGCTTCGCTACGATCAACGAAGCGAAGGTTGTAGCCGATCGTCGCCTTGGTCGAGGGCAGGATGCGATAGCCGGCTTCCGCCGCGAACGTCTGCTTGGTCCAGGCCATCGGAACCGCCGACCGGATCGAGTAGGTGTTGGTGTCGGCCGCATCGCCGTAGATTTGGTTTCTTCTTGGGGTATTGGGCTGACGCTCGTCGATGGTGTAGCTGAGCCGCGCATCCGCGTTGGTAAACGGCCGCGTCGTCATCGCGACGTTACCAAACATGGTCTGCACCATGCCGCCCAACGACGTCGGGTTGCCCCAGGCGGCGTTGTTGGCGACCAGGGTCGCGGGAAGGAAACCCGCATCTTGAAGCTGGAGGCCGTAGGACAGATTGGCGTTGAGCCTCGTCGTATCCGTCAGGTTGTACCCCAACTGGCCGGCGAGCTGATGCGCCATGTTGCTGGGCGGCGTGCTGTACACACCGACCATCGGTTCGCCGACGGTCTTCTGAGTTTCGTAGGCTTGGTACAGGAACCCGGACGTGTTGTCCTTGAAGCTCGAGAAGGTGTAGGCCAAGTTGGCCTGCAACTTCGGCGTGGCAAACGCCGCCCCCGCCGTGAAGCGGTCGGTGTCATAGTTGATCGGCAAGGGCAGGGTGGCAATACCGTTGGCATTGCCGCCGCCAACCAACATCGACGACTCCTGGGTTCCTTCCTTGTGCTCATGGACGAGCCCACTGGTGAGGGTCCAGTCGCCGAGGAAGTACTTCAGGCCCACCGACCCCTTGTCGCGACGAGTTCCGACCAGATCGGTGGCATAACCGTTCCTGGTCACTACGCCGGCCGTGCCGTTGCTTCCAAGGGCACCGGGTGCATTCACCAGAGTGCCATTCTTGTCGAAGATGGTGGTGAAGCTGTTCGACTGGACGTAGCTCATCGCGTCATAGTCGGCGGTCAGCCCCCAGGTACCCTGGTTGCCGACCTTCAGGCTCACCGAGCTGTTGGGGGCGATGTCGTAGGCGCCCCCGAAGCCCAGCTTCAGGTCCTTGCCGTTCAGGTTGTAGTAGTAGGTGTCCGTGGACTTCCAATCGGAACGGCCACGCAGTTGGAAGCCGCCGATGATGCTGGCCCCCTCCCGGTAGTCGCCGTTGTAGCGGCCGAAGGCGGCGGAGGTCGAGCTCTGCCCCCGGAGGCCGATGGTGGCCTCGTTGTCATAGGCCTCCGACGGCTGGCTGCTGATACGGTTCAGTTCCTGCGTGTTCGGCATGGCCTCGGGAAGATCGAAGCCGGTGTCGTCCGCCGCTTGCGCGACTGCAATCAGCGGAAGGAGGCATACACTTGCGAGTGCAGCGGCCTTAAACGTTTTACGAATAATCATGCCACACCCCCCTTACCGGAAGAAGCTGGAGCCGCTGGGGCTGTTCGAACCATGGATCTGCGAATGGCAGTTGATGCAACTGCGATCACCGGACGTGTACAGGAAAGTTCCGTGATTCGGCATCTGCACGCGCGAAACGGCGTAACCACCCATGTCGTTAGCAGCGTTATGGCAATCCTGGCAGAGGAAGGGCATCTTTTCCTTCAGCAACCGGGCATTCTGAGAACCATGCGGGTTGTGGCAGATGGTGCAATCCTCGCGAACCGGCTGGTGCTCCCACAGGAACGGCCCGCGCTTCTCGGCGTGGCAGTTGTAGCAGGTGTCGGTGACGCGAACTTCCTTGAGCAGCTTGGGACCGGGCGAACCGTGCGGATTATGGCAATCCGAGCAGACGACCTTACCCTCGCGGATCGGGTGATGCGAATACTGATAGCTGTCGGCGCGCTGCTCGGAATGGCAGGTGAAGCACACCGGCGGCTGCGTCTCCTTGCTCAGCACGGGATCCTTG
>NZ_CAINTR010000158.1 GCF_903853455.1 uncultured Magnetospirillum sp. | reverse complement strand
TTCGCCTCAAGGTCCGCAATGATCCCTGCCGCAACGTGCTCGATCCCACCCATCCTGCCGCCTCCGCTCGATCAAAGGGCGGAATCCTTGAATCACACACCGATTCTTTCAGGCAAGCGGAAACTGAGGGATGGTGAGGGCTCGGGCCTCGCACCCTGGGCGAAGCCCGGCTATATGCTATATTTCGTCGAGAGCAGTCTCTTCACTCTGGACAGCGTCCATGGCCAAGCATCACGACCACATCACCGCCGCCCTGGCGCGCTTCATCGCCGCCCAGCCGATGTTCTTCGTCGCCACCGCTCCCGACGACGGCCGCATCAACCTCAGCCCCAAGGGCCTCGACGGCACCTTCACGGTGCTGGGGCCGCACCGGGTCGCCTTCCTCAACCTCACCGGCAGCGGCAACGAGACCGCCGCCCATTTGCGGCAGAACGACCGGATCACCCTGATGTTCTGCTCGTTCGGACCGAAGCCCATGATCCTGCGGCTCTACGGAAACGGCCGGGCGATCCATCGGCGCGACGCCGGCTGGGGCGAACTCGACCCGCTTTTCGCGCCCCTGCCGGGCAAGCGGCAGATCGTCGTCGTCGAGGTGACGAGCGTCATCACCTCCTGCGGCTTCGCCGTGCCGCTGATGGAGATGGCCGGGCAACGGCCGACGCTGGTCGATTACTGGACCAAGAACAAGGGCGACGACAGCATCCAGGACTATTGGCGGGAGAAGAACGCCACCAGCTTCGACGGCCTGCCGACAGGGGTGCTGGAGTAGGATCCGCCCCGGTCAATGCTCGTGGTCGTGGCCGTCCAGCTCGTCCTCGTCATGATGATGCTCGTGCGGCTTCCAGGCGTGGGTCGGCTGGTCGTGCTCGTGGTCATGGGCTTCGCTGACGGCATGGCCATGGGGATGGCTGTGCTGATGGCGGTGGTCGTGGGCGTGGGCGTGGGCATGGGCGTGGCTGTGGACCATGTCGCCGTGAGCATGCTCATGGGCATGGACGTGACTGTGCTCATGGGCGTGCTGATGCTTGTGCTCATGCCCCTTGTCGGTGCCGTGATCGTGATGATGGTCGCCGTGCATGACCGCCTCTTTCCTCGCCATGTTCCAACCCGGCAAGTCTAGCGCGAATCAATCCTGGCGGTGAAGGGCGCTGCTATGGCGGCGAGGCATTACCGCTGCATAATAAATAAAATTGCATAAAATTTTATCAAAAGACTTTGCAATGTAATGGCCCCAGCAAAACTGGGCCAACAAATGTCATAGATGTGAACATTGTTTAAGTATCATTGACATTGGTGACGATTTTATTCACCGTATAGACAGGGTAATGGGGATTTTTTTGGGGTTCGCGGTTATGACTCAGGCGAAAGCAACAAAAGGGAAGAGCGGGAGCAAGATGCGCCCCCCGATTACCTCCGATCCCGAAATCGAAGCGATCCGCGGCGCGCTGGAGGGTCCGGTCATCGACGTGTTCCGGCGCGAGATCGGCGAGTTGAAGCACTTGCCCCGCCCCGCCGCCTATGACGCGGTGATGAACGACCCCAAGATGCTGGACCGTTGCTTCCGCCTGTTCCGCACCCGGCCCGAGCTGTTCCGCGACGTGGTGGTCAACGCCGAGCGCAAGCCGGTGGTGGTGGACCAGGCCGTGCTGTCGTGCGGCCGCACTCTGGCCGAGGCCATGGCGTTGGTGGTGCGGGCGGCGGCGCGGCGCTATTTCCACGCCAAGCTGGACTTCCGCCGCTTCAAGCCGGCGGCTCCCAAGATCCCCATGCTGAAGCGGGTCGCCATCTCCCTTGGTCTGGCGCATGCGCCGGTGGTCAAGAAGGCCCCCAAGATTCAGTCGCGCTCCGAGGCGCTGTACAACGCCATCCGCGACTACCTTCACTTCGACTGGCAGATCATGCTGATCCCCCACTACGCCCCCCTGACGCCGGCGCTGGTCGCCGATCTGGGGCCACGCCTGCTCGAGATCCGCGAGGCGGCCGAGTTGCAGGCGCTGGCGGCGCCGGGCGGGACTCCCAAGGACGGACGGGTGCCGCTGCTGCTCGACAACGCCCAGCGGCTGATGATGCCGGGGCGCGACATGATCGACGCCGAGGTGCTGTGGCGGGTGGTCCAGCAGATGGATCTGGCGCGGCTGTTCCCCAAGACCGAAGCCAATCAGCTTCGCCGCTCGGTGGCGCAGGTCTCGGCCATCAACGGCGACGTGCTCAAGGCGCTGCTGCCGGCGCTGGGCGGCGAGATCCGGCGCTTCACCGCCTTCCTGATGATCGCCTACACCAGTTTCGGCGAGCAGCGCTTCAAACAGGAATTCTGCCAGAGCGGCCAGGCCCATGCCGCCCGCAAGCTGGCCGAGCGGCTGGCCAAGGTGGCGCCGCCGCCGCCCAGTCTGGTGGAGATGAAGCGGGTCTACGAAGCGGTGCTGAGCACGGCCTATGTGGGCGGGGTGGAAGCCGACGCCAGCGGCGACGATCTGCTCAAGGCCCGGCCGGACCTGCTGAAGGCGCTGAACGCGCTGGGTGCCGGCAAGGCGTCGCCGGTCTCGATCTCAGGCTAACCGCCCGTTCTCCAGCCGCACCGTGCGGGTGGCGAGGCGGTCCAGCACCGCGCGGTCGTGCGACACGATCACCATGGCCTGGGGCAGCCCGGCCAGGATGTCCAGCAGCCGCGCCCGCGTCGCGTCATCCAGGGCGTTGGTGGGCTCGTCCAGCAGCAGCGCCTCCGGCCGCATGGCCAGCACGGCGGCCAGGGACACCAGCCGCCGCTGCCCCCCCGACAGCTTGTGGGTGACCCGATGCTCCAGTCCCTCCAGGCCCAGCTCGGCCAGGGTCTGGTGGACGATGGCGCGGGCCTCGGCCTTGGTCTTGCCCTGGTTGAGCGGCCCGAAGGCCACGTCCTCGGCGACGGTGGGGCAGAACAACTGGTCGTCGGCATCCTGGAACAGCAGGCCGGCGCGCGTCCGGACCTCGACGAAATCCTTCTCCACCCGCCGCTCACGGCCGAAGGCGATCACCCGACCCGCTTGCGGCGTCACCAGTCCCACCATCAGATGCAGCAAGGTGGTCTTGCCGGCGCCGTTGGGGCCGGTCAGCGCCACCCGATCACCGGCCGACAGGGCGAAGCCAACGCCGTCCAGTACCGGCCGGGCGAAATCGTAGGCGAAGCGAACCTCCTCCAGCCGGATCACGCCCCCAACCCCGCCACCAGAGCCAAAGCAAGGCAGGACACCGCGCCGAAGCCCCAGTCCAGCGCCCCCGGACGCTGGGGCTCGTCATCGTCGAGCAGCGGGAAACGGCCGGTGAAGCCGCGACAGCGCATGGCGGCGTCGATGCGCTCGGCCCGCTCCAGCGACCGCACCATCAGCATGCCGAACAGATAGCCGATGGAGCGCCAGCAATGGGGGCCGCAGGTGGGACGGAAGGCCCGCGCCCGCATGGCCAGCCGCAGCCGGCGGTATTCGCGCTCCAGCACCTCCAGATAGCGGATTGTGAACAGGAACAGATGGACCAGCCGTTCGGGCGCGCCCAGGCGGGACAGGGCGCGGCCCAGGGCCACCACCTCAAGGGAACCCACCAGCGCCATCAGCGCCACCGCGACGGCATTGGCGCGCAAGCCGATCACCGCCGCCTGACGCAGGCCCTCGGCGCTGACGGCGAAGCCCAGTGGCTCGGCCAGGATGCGCCCCGGCACGGTGAAGGGCAGCAGCGCCAACACCACCAGCATGAAGCCTTCCAGGGCCAGCATGCGCCGCAGGGTCTGACGTGGCGCCAACCGCGCCAGCACCGCCAGGGTGACCGCCGCCGCCAGCGCCAGCACCAGCGCGGACAGGCTTGCGACCGTCACCACGGTCAGGGCGAACAGCACCGCCAGCACCACGCGGGTGCGGGGATCGAGCCGGCCCACCAGCGAACGCTCCGTCCGGGGGCGGGCGGCGTCGAGAATGCCGGAGCAGGGGCAGGGGGCGAGAACGCTCATGGGTTCCTCCGTCGCGCCGAAACCCAGGCGGCGATGCCGAACAGTCCGAAGATGACGCCGATGCCGCCCATGACGTCGTGGAGGCGGACCTTGTCCTCGTAGGCGTCCAACTGCTGGCGCAACGGCCGGATCTGCCGCGCCACCGCCGCTTCGACCGCGTCGAGATCGGCGGGGGAGGCGGCCGCGACCGGAGCCGGCGCGGCGGCGATGCTCGCCTGTCCCGCCGGCAGCGACAGCGGCAGCTCGGCCGCCGGCACCACGGTGGAGGCCACATGGCCGTCGCCGGCATCCATGGTGATGGTGTGGTCCATGCGCGAGGTGGCGGTAAAGCGGAAGGCGCCGTCCTGGTCGGTCCGGACCGTGCCGGCCAGGGTTCCGTCGGGGGCCTGCACCACGCCGCCGATTCCCATGGCCTTGCCGCCGCCGGAAAAATAGGCGGTACCGACGATGACCGCGCCCTCGGCGCTGGCGAAGACTTTCAGCTTGTGGGCCTGGACCGGGGCGGCGAACAGCAGCAGGGCGAGGAACGCCAGCAGAGGCTTCATGGCTGCCTCGCCAGCAGTTCCGGTTTGACGCGGGCCAGCAGGGACACGGCGGCGGCGGTGAACGCCGCCTCGACCACCATCACCGGCAGATGGGTCACCACCACCAGCCGGGCGGCGGTTTCGAATTCGCGCCCCGACAGGGCCAGGACCAGGGCCACCATCACCGCCGTCGCCAGCACGGCGCCGCCGCCGGCCACGGCGCCCAGCACCGCCGCGCGGCCCTGGCTGCACCCGTCCCGCCACAACAGCCGGAACAGGCCGCCGGCCAGCAAGGCCGGCACCGCCATGTCCATGGTGTTGACTCCCAGCACCACCAGCCCGCCGAAGCCGAACAGCACCGCCTGCAACAGCAGCGCCACCAGCATGGCGGGGAACACCGCCCAGCCCAGCACGATGCCGGCCAGACCGTTCAACAGCAGATGCACCGAGGACAACCCGGCGGGAAAATGCACCAGCGAGGCGACGAACAGCACCGCCGACAGCACCGCCACCTTGGGGATCCTCACCGGGTCCAGCCCCCGCAGGCCGAACGCCACCCCGGCGACGCTGACGACGGTTCCCGCCAGCAGCACCGGATTGGACAGAACGCCATCGGGAATATGGGCCATTATATTTTTGTCCTCAATCGCCGGCGCGAGCCTCCGCTCGCTTGGCTTTCGCGCCACGAGGCGCGCGCCCTCAACGGGCATAGTCGCTTCGCTCCATTCCATCCCTGAGCTAAGACGGCTCCCCTACTTCATATCCACGGCGCGGACCCAGATCAGCCCGCCCAGCTCGGTCTTGGCGGGCTTGCCGTCGGGTCCCTTCACCGGTTTGTCGCCCTCCACCAGGGCGGCGAAGCCCCACCAGCCGGCGCGCGGCATGGAATAGGCGAACTGGCCAGTGGAATCGGCCTTGATCACCTGGGTGACGAACGGATCGGCGGGCGGCGTGATGCTGCCATCGTTGCGCCATTCCACCTCGATGGTGGCGAAGGGCGCCGGCTTGCCGGATTTGCGCACGATGCCGCGAAAGCTGTTGCCGGTCCACAGCCCGTAGGGCCGCACCAGCGGCTCGATCTCCACCGGCAGGCCGACCAGCTTGTCCCAGCCGCTGCCGGAGCCGAAATCCACCACCACCTTGGTGAAATGGGTGATCCACTTGCCCTCGGCCGGCTCCCAATAAGGGGCGGGTTCCAGGAAGAAGACGTAATCGCCCGGCGCCGCGACGGTGTAGGCGGCCTCGAAAGCGGCCTTGCCGGCGACCGTCCTGGGCTTCAGCGCCGAGGTCAGGTCCTTGACCTTGCCGTCGGCCAGCACCCCGAAGCGAACCGGCGGGGCCATGGTCATCACCGGGCCGCGTTCCATGGGATGGGTGAAGGTGATGTCCAGCCGCACGCCGCGGTCGCCCTGCTCGGAAACGATGTCGGCCGAGGGAATCAACTCCTGGAAATGAGCAGCGGCCGGCAACGGAACCAGCAAGGCGGCTAGGCCGATGGCGAGCGCGGTGCGGCGCATGGACGGACGTTCCCCCAAAAAGATTATGCGACTTCGTTGTGTCCTGGCCTCAGGATAGGCTCAACCGTGCCATCCTGTCCAAGGTGAAAGTCGCGTGACGCTCTCGCCTCCGGCCGCAAACAGGACTAGACTCCTCCGAGTGCACTAGCGAAACGGGGGGAGCATCATGACCAGTCCCACGCGGCATCCCGCTTGGAAAGCCCTGGAGGCTCGGGCGGCCAAGGTCGGCGCGCGTCCCATGCGCGAGATGTTCGCGGCCGATCCCAATCGGTTCGCGTCGTTTTCGGTCTCGCTGGGCGACCTGTTGCTGGATTACTCCAAGAACCGCGTCGACGGCGACACCATGGGGCTGCTGGAAGCCCTCGCCCTCCAGTCCGGCGTGATCAAGGCGCGCGACGCCATGTTCGCCGGCGACAAGATCAACGCCACCGAGCGGCGCTCGGTGCTGCATGTGGCGCTGCGCAACCGCTCGGACCGGCCGATGCTGGTGGACGGACTCGACGTGATGCCGCAGGTGGACGCCGTGCTGGCCAAGATGAAGGACTTCTCCCAGCGGGTGCGCTCGGGCGCCTGGACCGGAGCCACCGGCAAACCCATCGCCAGCGTGGTCAATATCGGCATCGGCGGCTCCGACCTCGGGCCGGTGATGGTTACCGAGGCGCTGAAGCCCTATCAGCGGCCGGACCTGGCGGTGCGCTTCATCTCCAACGTGGACGGCAGCCACGCCGCCGAGGTGCTGAAGCTGTGCGACCCCGAGACCACCTTGTTCATCGTGGCGTCGAAGACCTTCACCACCCAGGAGACCCTCGCCAATGCCATGACGGCGCGCGGCTGGCTGGTGGACAAGCTGGGCCGGGGCGCCGTCGCGCGGCATTTCGTGGCGCTGTCCACCAACACCACGGCGGTGGCCGAGTTCGGCATCGACACCGACAACCTGTTCGCGTTCTGGGACTGGGTCGGCGGGCGCTATTCCCTGTGGTCGGCCATCGGCCTGTCCATCGCGGTGGCGGTGGGCTTCGAGCGCTTCGAGGAGTTGCTGGAGGGCGGCCACGCCATGGACGAGCATTTCCGCACCGCGCCGCTGGCCGTCAACATGCCGGTGATCCTGGCCCTGCTGGGGGTGTGGAACGGCAATTTCCTGGGCGCCCAAGCCTATGCGGTGCTGCCCTACGACCAGTATCTCCACCGGCTGCCGGCCTATCTCCAGCAGTTGGACATGGAAAGCAACGGCAAGGGCACCGCCAAGGACGGCGCCGCCGTCAGTTGGCAGACCGGCCAAATCGTGTTCGGCGAGCCCGGCACCAACGGCCAGCACGCCTTCTATCAGCTGATCCACCAGGGCACCAAGCTGATCCCCTGCGACTTCCTCGCCAGCGCCGAGACCCACAATCCGCTGGGCGAGCATCACCTGATGCTGCTGTCCAATTTCCTGGCCCAGCCCGAGGCGCTGATGCGCGGCAAGACCGCCGGCGAGGTCCGCGCCGAACTGGTCAAAGCCGGCATGAGCGAGGCCGAGATCGCCTTCCAACTGCCGCACCGGGTGTTTTCCGGCAACCGCCCCACCAACACCCTGCTCTATCGCCGCCTCGATCCCCACACCCTGGGCATGCTGATCGCCATGTACGAACACAAGGTTTTCGTCCAGGGGGTGATCTGGGACGTGTTCAGCTTCGATCAGTGGGGAGTCGAGTTGGGCAAGGTCCTGGCCAAGAAAATTCTGCCCGAACTGTCGGGGACCGGGCCGGTCAGCGGCCACGACGGCTCCACCGCCGGGCTGATCGAGGCCATCCGCCGGCTCAGATCGTAACCAGCCGCCCTTCGGTCTGACGCCTGGACGCGGCCTGGGCGCGGAGGGTCCCGAATTCCAGCCAGAGCACGGTGAAGAGCGAGGCCCATGACAGGCCGAGAATGCCAGATAGGATATGGATGAGAATCATCGACATTCGGTCCACTCCTGATCTTGTTCGCTGCGGGCAATATAAAACATCAATCTTCGTAACATCTCGCGCCCATGCCGCAACTCGGCCATGCGGTTTTAGTATAATTTCCAAATTATCAACAATTTTAAGTATGTTTTATTGCAACTCGACGGCCATACCTCCGATTGTTCGCAACGGAAATGGTGGTATGACCCGATATTTCACGCTATAGCTTCGCAGCTAGGCCCCTTGGGGAAGAAGGGACTGTGGTCATACCAAGTATAGGGGCGGGCCGGGCGGGCCCGGTGTGCATGACGATCCTCGACACTCTTGATACGCCGGCCGAGCGCCGTCGCAGAGGCCCCCGGTTCGGTGCCAACTTCATGGCGGTGCTGGAGGTGTCGCGCGACCTGTTCTGCCTGTGCGTCGGCGGCAAGGTGGTCGACATCAACAGCGCCGGCCTCGCCATGCTGGGGGCCGAGCAGGCCGACGAGGTCGTCGGCCGGGCCTTTTGCGACCGGGTAGGGGACGATTACGCCCAGGTGATCGACGACCTCCTGAATCTGATCGAGATCGAGGAATCGGCCATTCCCACCCGGCTGTGCCGGCTGAACGGCGAGACTGCCGAGGTCGAGTTGCAGATTCATCCGGCGCGCGAACTGGGCGAGTCCCATGCCGTGGTGACCGCTCGCGACATCAGCCATCAGGGCCGGCTGGCCCGCACCGCCCGCCAGAGCGAGGACCGCTTCCGGGTGCTGGTGGAAAAGTCCATGCACCTGATCGCCCAATGCCACGGCGGCCGGGTGGTCTACATCAACACCGCTGGCCGGGCCATGCTGGGAGCCTGGGGCGTCCGGCACGACATGGCGGTCGCCGACATGTTCCACGGCGAATACCGCGAGATCTTCACCGCCGACCTGTCGGTGCTGCTGTCCGAGCCGGGGATGATGCCGGTCCGTCTCGCCCATAGCGACGGCTCGGCCTTCGACGCCCAGATCCTGGTGACGCCGCTGCCGTCGTCGGGGGCGGTGCCCGAATTCATGATCGAGGCCCGCGACATCTCCAGCCATCTGCGCGCGGTGGCGGCGCTACGCCACATGAACGAGACCCTGGAAAGCCAGGTGGCGGAGCGCACCCGCGAACTGGCCGAGGAACGCTCGCATGCCCTCGAGGCCCAGGCCTTCGTCGAAAGCCTGCTGGAGGCGGTGCCCAATCCGCTGTGGTGGAAGGGCATCGACGGCCTCTATCGCGGCTACAACCGCGCCTTCCGCGAAATGCACGCCATCGGCCCCGCCGACTGGATCGGCCGTCCCATGACCGAGACCCTGGACCCGGTCTTCGTGGCGGTGTCGGCAGCCGCCGACGCCCAGGCCCTGACCAAGGACGAGCGGGTGCAGTTCGAGGGCCGCCTGGCCATGGCCGACGGCCGGAACCACGACGTGGTGGTCAGCAAGATCGCCTGGCATTCCCGCGACGACCGGCCCGAAGGGGTGATCGGCGTCATGCTCGACATCACCGAGCGCAAGCAGATGGAAGCCGAGTTGCGCCGTCTGGCCACCACCGACGCGCTGACCGGCATCTTCAACCGCCGCCACTTCATGGCCACGGCCACCATCGAGGCCGAGCGGGCGCGACGCCACCACCGCTCGCTGGCGGGGCTGATGCTCGACATCGACCACTTCAAACGGATCAACGACAGCTTCGGCCATCCGGTGGGCGACGTGGCCATCAAGGCCATGGCGGCCGCCTGCACCGAGGCGATCCGCACCGTGGACACCCTGGGGCGCCTGGGGGGCGAGGAATTCGCCGTCATCCTGCCCGACACCGAACTGGAGACCGCCCTGGCGGTGGCCGAGCGCATTCGCCTCGCCATCGGCGCCATCGCCATCGCCACCGACAAGGGGACGGTCCGCTTCACCACCAGCATCGGCGTCGCCCAACTGAGCCAGGAGAATTCCTCGGTGGAATCGCTGCTGTCGCGGGCCGACGCGGCGCTGTACGCCGCCAAGAACGGCGGCCGCAACAAGGTGGTGGCAGGGTAGCCCCTCTTACCGCCCGGCCACGGTCAACCCGTCGATGCGTAGGGTCGGACTATCGACGCCGTGGCGCAGCTCCAGGTCACTGGCCGGAGTCAGGTTCAGGAACATGTCCTTGAGGTTGCCGGCCACCGTCACCTCGCTGACCGGGAAGGAAATCTCGCCGCCCGAGATCCAGAACCCGGCGGCGCCGCGCGAATAGTCGCCGGTCACGCCGTTGACCCCCTGGCCGAACAGTTCGGTGACGTAAAAGCCGTCGGGAACGTCGTGGATCATCTCGGCCGGGGTGATGACGCCGGCCTCCAGGTAGAAATTGCTGGCCGAGGGCGAGGGCGGCGAACCGGTCCCCCGGCTGGCATGGCCGGTGGGGGCCATGCCCAACTGGCGGGCCGAACGCAGATCCAGCAGCCAGGTGGTCAGGACCCCGTCCTCGACCACCGCCCGGCGCTGGGTGCCGATACCCTCGCCGTCGCAGGGGCGCGAGCGCAATCCGCGCTGGCGGTGGGGATCGTCGATCACCCGAATCCCCTTGGCGAAAATCGGCTGCCCCAGCTTGTCCTTGAGGAAGCTGGTGCCGCGCGCCACTCCGGCGCCGTTGATGGCCCCGGCCAGGCTGCCGAGCAGACCACGCGCCACGCGGGGATCGAGAATCACCGGCACCTGCCGGGTGGTGACCTTGCGGCTGTTCAGGCGATGCACCGCCCGGCGACCGGCCTCGTGCCCCACATCCTCGGGCTGGCGCAGATCGGACAGGTAGACGGCGCTGGTATAGTCGTGGTCGCGCTCCATGCCTTGGGCGGAATCGCCGGCCAACACCGACACCGACAGCGAGGAACTGCTGACCGAATAACCGAAGGACAGGCCGTTGGAACCGGCGATGGCGACGCTGGAGCGGCCCCAGCCAGCCTCGGCGCCCTCGGAATTGGTGACGCCAGGGACGGCGCGGGCGGCATCCTCGCCGCGCCGGACCATGTGAATCAACTGCTCGGCGCTGGGTTCGGACGGGTCGAACACGTCCAGCTCGGGAATGTCGCGGGCCAAGTCCGCCGGATTGGCCAGACCGCACCACGGATCCTCGGGAACGATGCGGGCCATGGCGACGGCACGCTCCACCAGTTCGGCCAGGGCGGCGGGCGAGCGGTCCGACGAGGAGACGAAGGCCTGACGCTTGCCCAGCAGGACGCGCAAGCCCACGTCGCCGGCCTCGGCCCGCTCCAGCCGTTCCAACTCGCCAAGGCGCATGCCCACCGACAGCGAGACCGAATCGATCAACACCGCGTCGGCGGCTTCGGCTCCGGCCTTGCGGGCGCGGGCAACCAGATCACCCAGAAGATCGAGCGGCGAAACGGACGACGGGCCGGGCATCATGGAGGCTCCTTGGCTAGCCGCGAGAGGACCAAAAAGGCTAGCCCGGAAGTCTTGTCGGCGTAAAGCGCCCTCTTGGTCCAGCCACGCGATTATTCCGACGAGGGGCCGAAATAAAACTCAGGGAAACGGCGACAGCCCGATGACCAGCGGATGCAGCGTCATTAGCACCGGAACCAGGGCCAGACCGGCGAGAATCCGCCACGGCCCGATTTCACCCAGCAAGGCCGGCCAGTCCACCGGGCCGCCCACCGTGTCGGCCAGCCGGCGCCACTCCTCCCAGCCCAGCGATTGACGCCGCTTGGCGTCGAGGATGCGCGGTCCCAGGACGGACAGGATCAGCAGCGGCGCAAACAGCATCACCCCGGCCAGGGTGCCGTTGGGAACCAGATGCGCCCCCGCCCACAGCCCCAGCCCCCACACCACCGGATGGCGGGTCAAGCGCAGGATTCCCGGCCGGGCCGGATCGAAGCCGGCGCCGCCGGGGCCGATGGAAAACGGATTGGGCCGGGTGAGGCCGATCACCCACAACGGACAGGCCACCGGCATGATCAGCGATGGCGCCCAGCGCATCCATGGCTGCTGCGCCCACAGAATGACGGTCGGCGCGGCGATGGCGGCGGCGATCACCCAGACCAGCAGCACGGTCGACAGCACCGAATAGCCGGCGTAGAAGCCGGCCGTGCCCACCACCGCCTCGATACGATGCCGCAGGGGCCGCAGATTGGTCAGGCTGTGGGCGACCAGGAAACAGGCCACCGCCAACACCAGATGGCCGAACCCGCCGGTCAGGGAGATTGAACGGAACAACTCATTCATTCTTCGTCATTCCCGCGAAAGCGGGAATCCATCTGTCCAGCGGTTCAGCCCTAAATGGCTCGCATCGACCCTGGCCCCGCCATGGATCCCCGCCTTCGCGGGGATGACGAGAAAAGGGAGATGGCGGTTGTCAGACGTTCGGCACCGGCAGGTGATGCAGCCGGCAGCACGCCACCAGGGTGTTGCGCAGCAGGCAGGCGATGGTCATGGGACCGACGCCGCCCGGCACCGGGGTGATGGCGCCCGCCACCGCGACCGCCTCGGCGAAATTGACGTCGCCCACCAGTTTGGAGGAGCCGTCGGGCAGCGCGACACGGTTGATGCCCACGTCGATGACGGTGCAGCCCGGCTTCAGCCAGTCACCCCGGATCATCTCGGGCTTGCCGACCGCCGCGACCACGATATCGGCGCGGCGCACCACCGCGGGCAGGTCGCGGGTCTGGGAATGGGCGACGGTGACGGTGCAGCTTTCCTTGATCAGCAACTGCGCCATGGGCTTGCCGACGATGTTGCTGCGCCCCACCACCACCGCGTCGAGACCGCCCAGCTTGCCCAGATGGTCCTTGAGCAGCATCAGCGAGCCCAGCGGCGTGCACGGCACCATGGCGTCGATGCCAGCGGCGAGACGGCCCACATTGATGGGATGGAAGCCGTCCACGTCCTTGGCGGGATCGATGGCCTCGATCACCTTCTGGGTGTCGATATGCTTGGGCAGCGGCAGTTGGACCAGGATGCCGTGAACCTCCGGGTCGGCGTTGAGCCCGGCGATCAGGGTCAGCACCTCGTGCTCGGGGGTATCCTCCGGCAGGGTATGCATGAACGACGCCATGCCGCATTCGACGGTGCGCTTGTGCTTGGTCCGCACATAGACCTGGCTGGCCGGGTCCTTGCCCACCAGCACCACCGCCAGACCGGGGGTGACACGGTGCTGGTCGCGCAGTTCATGCACATGGCCGGTGAGGGTGTCCCGCAGCTTGGCCGAAAACACCGTTCCGTCGATACGCTTGGCTTCAGTCATGGTTGCTCGCCATCCATTCGTCGAGGCGACGCCGCAATTCGGGCCCGTCGCCGGAAATCATGATCACCTTGCGCCGGTCGGTGGCGCCTTGAATAATGTCCATGTCGCTCTTGGGCACCCGCCATTGCTTGGACAACAGCTTGATCAGGGCGGCGTTGGCCTTGCCGTCCTCGGGCACCGTCGTCACCTGCGCCTTCAGCACCATGGACCCGTCGGCCTCGGCGCTGGCGCCCTGGATGCGGTCGCGCGACGCCTTGGGAGTCAGCCGCACCGCCACCCGGAGCCCCCCGGCGACCACGGTGAAGGGTGACGTCACAGCGCGTACTTCAACCGCCCCAACACACCCATCAGGAAATAGATGATCAGCCACAGCGCGATGGGCGACAGATCGACCGATCCGAAATCGGGCAACACCCGGCGCAGCGGCCGCAGCGCCGGCTCGGTCAGGCGGTAGATCACGTCGATGATGGTCCGCACGGTGGAATTGTAGGTGTTGATGACCCCGAACGTCACCAGCCAGCTCAGGATCACCGAGGCCAGGATGATGTACCAGTACAGATTCAAGGCCATCAGGACGACATCGATCAGCGGGACCAGAACCGTGTCCATGCCACTTCCCTCGAAGACAGTTTGCAAAGCGCCCCAAACCTAGCCGCAGCGGCTTCGGCGCGCAAGGGCGGTGGCGCTCTACTCCTCACCATCCCTCAGTTTCTCCATACCAGCCACAGGGGAGGCAATGGGGCGAAGGATTGGAAGATGGCCTGAAGGCGGCGAATGCCGCGCTTGAAGAAGGATGTCAGGCTTCGGAGGGCCTTGCGCGGGCGGTCGGCG
>NZ_CAINTR010000157.1 GCF_903853455.1 uncultured Magnetospirillum sp. | reverse complement strand
CATCCATGATGACGGCATTCCGCCCACTCAGGCAGCGATGGTCCGGGATCTACTCGACTGGTTTGATGAGAATGGCACCGCCGCCCCCGACCAGAGCACCATCAAGAAGAAGGTGTCGAGGTTGTGGAAGGCTCTCCATCTCACGACCAGCTTCTCAGCCGGGCGTGGTGATGGTAGCGGTGCCAAAAGCAGCAGCCGGGTTGATCAAGGGGCGGCATAGCCCCCTTGGGACGGAATGAAGGTGGCGCCGGTACATAGGGTGGACAGGTGCCACAGCCAGATGTCGTCCGATGCACAACGCCCTCCACCCCGACCACATGACCGCCGCCGAGCGCCTCGACGAGGTCGCCGAGATCCTGGCGGCGGGAATCATCCGCCTGAAGGCGCGGAAGTCCAGCGGTATATCCGCTGACCGCGGAGACAGTTGCCTCGACTTCACGGCCCCCCAGCGCGGTCATGGTTCCGTCAACCGACGGAGAAAAACCCATGACTGATGAACCGCTGCTTGCCCGGCTCGCGGCGCTGAAGACCGCGCCGATCCCCGATCTGAAGGCGCTGTGGCACGATCTGTTTGACGCCGAGGCGCCGCCCTACAACCGCACCTTCCTGGAAAGCCGGCTGGCCTACCGCCTGCAGGAACTGGCTTATGGCGGGCTGGCGGTGACCACCGTCGCCCGGCTGGAAAACATGGCCGACGATTTCGACACGACCAAGGGCCGCCGCAAGCGGGAGCAGGAACGGCCCATCGCCGGCACTCGTCTGGTGCGCGAATGGAAGGGTGTCGAGCACTGCGTCACCGTGCGGGAGGACGGGTTCGAATACCAGGGCCGGCCGGACCAGTCGCTGTCGGCGGTGGCGCGCGCCATCACGGGCACCCGGTGGAACGGCCTGCAATTTTTTGGGGTTAAGAACTGGAGGAAGGGGGCATGAAACCCGCCGCGCCCAAGATCATCCGCAAGCTGCGTTGCGCCGTCTACACCCGCAAATCCACCGAGGAGGGGCTGGAGATGGAGTTCAACTCGCTGGACGCCCAGCGAGAGGGCTGCGAGGCCTATGTCACCAGCCAGAAGGCCGAAGGCTGGGTGCTGGTGCCGACCCATTACGACGATGGCGGCTTTTCCGGCGGCAATCTCGAACGGCCCGGCCTGAAGCGCCTGCTGAGCGACATCGAGGCCGGGCTGGTGGACGTGGTGGTGGTCTACAAAATCGACCGCCTGTCGCGCTCGCTGATGGATTTCTCCAAGCTGGTGGCCGTGTTCGAGGACAATTCCGTCACCTTCGTCAGCATCACCCAGTCGTTCAACACCACTACCTCGATGGGCCGCCTGACGCTGAACATCCTGCTCAGCTTCGCCCAGTTCGAGCGAGAGGTGATCGGCGAGCGCGTCCGCGACAAGGTGGCGGCGTCGCGGCGCAAGGGAATCTGGATGGGCGGGCCGGTGCCATTCGGCTATTCCTGCGGCGACCGCAAGCTGCTGGTGGTGGAGGATGAAGCCGCCACCGTGCGGATGATCTTCGAGCGCTTCCTCCGCCTCGGCTCCGCCACCATGCTGGTGCGGGAACTGGCCGACGAGGGCATCACCCGCCGTGGCAAGAAACTGGACAAGGGCGGCTTGTACAAGATGCTGGCCAATCAGGTCTACATCGGCAAGGCCGTCCACAAGGGCGTCGCCTATGACGGCGAGCACGAGGCCATCATCGATCAGGCCTTGTGGGACAAGGTCCACACCATCATGGCCGTGTCGCCCCGCAGCCGCGCCAGCAACACCCGCATGCAGACCCCGGCACTGCTGAAGGGGCTGGTGTTCGCCCCCGGCGGCCGGGCGATGACGCCGACCCACACCCGCAAGAAGGGCCGGCTCTACCGCTACTACGTCACCACCAACGTCATCAAGGAAGGCCCCGATGCCTGCCCGGTCGGCCGCGTCCCCGCCGCCCAGGTGGAGAACGCGGTGATCGACCAACTGCGCTCGCTGCTGCGCACGCCGGAGATGGTGGCGCGCACCTGGAAGGGCGCCCGCGCCGAGGGCGAGGCCATGACCGAGAAGGACGTCATCGCCGCCCTGGCCCAGCTCGATCCCTTGTGGGACGAGCTGTTCCCCGCCGAGCAGGCCCGCATCGTCCAGTTGCTGGTCGAGCGGGTCGATATCGCCACCGACGGAGTCCGCGTCACGCTGCGCACCGAGGGGCTGGCCCAGCTTGCTGGCGAACTGAAGCCGGCGACCAAGAAGCGGAGGGCCGCAGCATGACCACCGTGTTCGTTCCCATGACCTTCCGCCGCATCGGCGGGCGCAAGCGCATCGTCCTGCCCGACGGCAGCCTGTACAATCCCGAGACCCGCGTTCCCGTCGACAGCCCGATTGTCCGCAACTTGGCCCGAGCCTTCCGCTGGCGGCGCCTGCTGGAGTCCGGCCGGCATGCCTCGATCAACGAGCTGGCCAAGGCCGAGCGCGTCGACCGCGCCTTCGCCAGCCGGGTGCTGCGTCTCACCCTGCTGGCACCCGACATCGTCGAGGCCATTCTCGCCGGCCGCCAGCCCGAGCGGCTGACGGTGCGCACCCTGCTGGAGCCGTTCCCGGTCGAATGGGCCGAGCAGCGGCGGGCGTTCCTGGGTGCCGACCGCGCCGCTTGAGTTTCGGTGCTCGCCGCGTCATCCTTGGCTCTTGCCGAGGGGGGCTTCGCTTCGCCCTGAACGGCCGCTGTCGGGGGCACAGCAGTCAGATCCCGCGCAGGGACCCACCGGCTCTACATGACCCATTGGAGCCACCCAGGGCGGGTTAGTTCTGATCTAATCAGATCCGAATAAAACGCCAGATACGCACCGGAAGTCCATAACTAATACTGAAATCAAAGCCTTCCACGACAAAACCGGAAATCGCAGCTATTTCACGTAATAATACAGGGCTTCGACAATGCCGTTTGGTGCCATCTATTGTCACCATAACCTTCGCATCATCAGGTGCTGCAAAGTCCGTGAACATGAGAAATCCGCCCGGCTTCAAAGCTCCTGCGGCCCCTCTTAGGAATGGCGTTAGATCATGAAAGTAATACGCCGCTCCGGAACAAAACACCCCATCAGCAATTGGCCCAAGTTCGTTCAGGGCAACGCACATATCTCCGATAATCATATTGTCATAGTTATGGCGAGCGATTTCCGCCATTCCAGATGAAAGCTCGATCCCGATAAGATTATCTGCATATGATCGCAAGCACGAGGCAAGTGCACCAGTTCCACATGCAGCATCAATCAGTGTTAGGCCGCGCTTTTCCTTCAAATACGCTTGCGCAGAAACTAAGAAATACCGTGCAGTTGACAGGTGGTTGGATTCTGCATTGTAGCCATCTGCACCGTTATCATATTTTCGGACGATCTGATTAAAAGACCACTGACCATCTAAGGAATCTGCAAGACAATTAAAAAACAGTTGCTCCGCAAGTTCCACTCGCCCGGTGCGCATGGAAAAATTGGCGGCTCCCACAAAGAGTTCGTAGCGTCCGGGGTGATCTGCAAATTCTTCCATTAAGAACTCAAGAGCAGTTTCCGCATTAATGCCTGAATAAATGCAAGACGCCCACAAATCACCTAGATGAGCGATGTCATTCACTTCCATCAATGCGGCTTGTCATGTTGACCCATAAGGCGGCTTGATCGGTCCAGGAGGTCGAGCTACGCTCACGGCCATGGCGAAACAGTTGTCCCTGCTCGACTTTCAAACATGGTTTCCCGACGAAGATAGCTGCTACCGACTGCTGCTGGATCGGCGCTGGCCGAACGGCTTCGTGTGCCCAAAATGCGGGACGCAGAATGCGACCCGGATGACCAGCCGCGCATACACTTTCGCGTGCAAGGACTGCGGGGCGCAGACGTCGGCGACCGCCGGGACCAT
>NZ_CAINTR010000156.1 GCF_903853455.1 uncultured Magnetospirillum sp. | reverse complement strand
CCGCCGCTCAGGCGTGTCGCTGCTGGTGGCCGACGCCATGCGGGCGCGGACTGGCAAACGCGGCGGCTTTGCCAAGGGCAGCGCCAGCGCTCTTCGCAGCGGCAACGGGCTGGCCTCGGTGGTGATGTTCATCCTGGTGCCACAGGTTACCCTACGCAAACGCCTCGATGTCGCCGCCGCCGCCGAGAAGTGGGCCGACGCGGTTCCGGGGCTGGTGATCCGGAATTGGCGGGATGCGGGCAGATAGCGCCGCTATTCCGAGAATGCCCGCGCGTCGAACTCAAATGTTGCCCTGCGGAGCACGTCATCACGCTGCCATAGCACCCTCTCGCGGGTCACCGACAGCCACCATGTCTGTGTTTCCTGGGGCTGCGGTTTGGCAAAAGCGGTCGGCGACAGGACCGCTCCGCATCCGCCCCGGTTGGGGGATCGGACCGATTCATAGCGGATTGCCCCGATGCCGGCTTCGCGGGCTGAATTCGCCAATGCCTGCGTGGCTTCATAGTTCTTGGGGGCGATCCACTGTGCCCGGCTCTCGTCGAAGGGAGGCTGGCGCAAATCGATGGTCACGGTATCGATGTCGACGCTGAATACCGTCTGCGGTTTGGGGTCGAGAGCCTCCAGCGACGGGCTTGCCGCCAGGAAGCGCCAGCGCCAGAACCCAAGCTCGGCGCAGGCGGTTTCGACCTCGTCGGCACCGTAGAACACGCCGGGATCGGTTTGTCCGCGAAATCGGGAGCCGCTCGGCGGCGGGGGATAGCGGAACGGCGTGAACAGCAGCCAATGCAGCCCTTCCGCGCCAGATGGCAAGGGGGGCTTCGATCCTTCCAGCAATTGCTCCAGCAGGGCCTGCTCGTCCAGGGTGTCAACCAGCACCATGGTCGAAACGGCATGTTGGGCCTCGACGGCCCGCCACAGGCTGAATTGGGCTGGCGCGGCTTCAGATGCGACCGCGATAGGCGTCCAGGTAATGGATGACACGGATCAGTCCCTCGGTCGTGCGAACAAGCTCGGCCGGGCGGCCGTTCAAAGCAAGGTTCTCGCCATCCAGCCACTGCTTGGCCTGTTCACTATGCCCCAGGATCGCATCGAGCGACCGGAACATGCGGACGAATAGGAGCGACAGTTCCCACTCCTTCTTGCGGCCGGGGTCGAGCACGTAGCCACCGGCATGAAGGCGCGATGCGGTGGCGGTACTGATGCCGAGGATGTCGGCCAGGGCCGCCTGATTGACATGAAGAAGCCCCGCTGCCCGGATGACGGCCTTGGAAAGGGTCACGCCGGCCTGGGGGGAGGACGCCATCTGGGTGCGAGCCACAGTAACCTCCGTCGTTGCTGTGGAAACAATATGCAAGTTTAATTCCCATAGCAACATATAATCTCGTCTACCCCCTGATCGACAGGCCCCTCTCCATGCCCACCATCCGCGAGCAGATCCTGTGCGCCCTGTTGGCGCGGCTGGAAACCGTCCCCGATGCCACGGTGAAGCGCGAAGCACCGCTGCCCGAGACGGTGTCGGCGGGCGGCCTGATCATCCTGCGCGACGGCGATCCCGGCGACCCCGAGGTGCTGCTGTCGCCGCCGGCCTATCTGTGGCAGCACCAGGCCGAGATCGAGGTGATCGTCAGTGGCGGCCCCAGCGAGGCCAACGCCGCTCTCGACGGCCTGCTGATGGCGGTCGGCCAGGCCCTGGCCGGGGACCGTAGTCTCGGTGGCCTCGCCGACTGGCTGGACTGGGGCGCGGCCAAGACCCACGGCCTCGCCATCGACGGTGCCGCCGGCCTCAAGGGCGCGGTGGTGCCGGTCACCATCCACTACGCCAGCGCCGATCCGCTGGGTTGACGTCAGGTTTGAAGCGCCTTGACCACCATTTCGGGGTTGCTGGCGATGACATGAAGGTAGGCCCGCGCCGTGGTGTCGGGTTGCTTGCGTCCCTGTTCCCAGTCTCGCAGCGTGCCCACGGGAATACGGTAGCGGGCGGCGAACACACCCTGCGACAGACCGGTGGCGCTGCGGATCGCCTTGACGTCCACCGGCAGAATCTCGGGAGCCACGTCGGCATCGGCGGCGATTTGGCGTTCGATATCGGAATCGGTCACCGCGTCCATGGCGACCCAATCGACCGCATTCAGGGCGGCCTTGCTCATTTCAGGCGTGATCTTTCGGCGCATAGGCTTCGACCTCCCTTGAGTTGGCTTTGCGAAGCGAAATGATCCGGCGAATTTCACCGCGATCAGTGAAGACGCACACGAACAACCGGCCCCGGATCAAGCCATAGGCCACCTGTCGCCGCTCGCCGTAATCCATGCGGTCGTCGACGACGACATGGAGCAGCCCTTCGAACACATAGGGCGCCAGGGCCAGGGAAAGGCCGCGCTCGGCAACGTTCTTGGCGTCCTTGGCCGGATCGAACTCGTACTCCATGGCCTGAAGTATACGGCTAAGCCGTATGGTTCGGCAACAGCCTATGCGGCTTAGCCGTACACATTGTCACTCCACTCCTTCCTGTCGAGAGGAAAATCATGGCCAAATCGCGCGCCTACGGTGCCGATTGCGTGCTGCTGGCCGCATTCGAGACCGCCTACGGCACCCCGCCGGCCGACGGTTACACAAGGCTGTCCTTCAAGGACTCCACCCTCGGCGCCGAACGGCCCCTGGGCTACGACCCGCTGCTGGGCCAGGGCCGCGATGCCCAGGACCCGTTCTACGATGCGGTCAAGGACGAGGGCGATATCGGGGTGCCGCTGGATCTGCGGGGGCTGGGGTTCTGGCTCAAGGGACTGTTCGGGGCGCCGGTCACCACCGACCACCATGACGGCAGTTTCAGCCATGCCTTCACCTCCGGCGGCGATCTGCCCAGCCTCGCCATCGAGATCGGCCATGCCAAGCTGGCGACGCCGAAGTTCTTCCGCCACGGCGGGGCCAAGTTGGACAAGCTCGCCTTCACCATGGCGCGGACCGGTGCCGCCAACGCCACAATCTCGCTGGTCGCCCAGGGCGAAACCGAAGCGGCCCAGACCATCGACGCCACTCCGACCACTCTCGCCCTGAAGCGGTTCAGCCAAGGCAGCGGCACCATCAAGGTTGGCGGCACCCAGCTCGCCAACGTCATGGGCGGCAAGCTCACCTTCGCCAACAACCTGGAGCGGGTCGAGACCATCCGGTCCGACGGCTTGATCGACGGTGTCGACGAGACCGAGGCCACCGCCGAAGGCTCCATCGACGTCCGTTTTTCCACCGACACCACCCTGACGGCGGCCATCGCCGCCGAAAGCCCGGTGGAACTCGCATACGGCTTCACCATCCCCGGCACAGGCTTCGCCCTGACCTTCGATCTGCCCCGCGTCTTTTGCCCCAAGAAGAAGCAGGAGGTCAAAGGCCCCGGCGGCATCCAGGCCAGCTACGACTGGCGTGCCGCCCGCGATCCGACCGCCGGCTATCTGCTGCGGGTGACGCTGGTCAACGACATCTCCGGCTATTGAGGTTCCCGATGATCCGTCTTGATCTGTCCGACGATCCCCGCTGGCTCAACCTGGGGCGGGGCGTGCGGGTGCAGGTGCGCCCGCTGACCACCCCGGTCTACAATTTGATCCAGGCCCGCGCCCTGGAGCTGATGGGGCAGTTGGAGGATGACGGCGAACTGGCCCTCGACCTTGCCGGCCGCACCATCCGCGAAGCCTTGTACCGCTCGCTGATCACCAAGGGGCTGGCGCTCTACGCCGTCCTGGCCTGGGAGGGAATCGGGGACGGCGATGGTCCGGCGGCGGTGACGCCCGCCACCATCGAATCCTTCATCGATGGTCAGCCGGTGCTGGCCCAATTGTTCCACCACGCCTATCTCGAGCCGTTCACCCTGCTGGACGCGGAAAAAAACGCCTTTACTCCCGCGCCCGCTGGCACTGGGGCGGCGGGAGAGCCTATTGCCGCCGGTGCCACGATGACGGGCTTCCCTGCGCCCGAGGCCGCCGTAACGGCGACGGTGCCCGCTGCCCTTCGGTCGAACACGCCCCCCTGACCGTCGAGGGCTGGCAGGCCTGGGATCTGCTGGAACGCGCTTGCGGTCAGCTTCGCACCACCGGGTCCGCCATCACCGGCCTCGACCTCACCGCCTGCCTGAGCCTGGGGGCGGCGTTGGGCTACGACCGCCGCGCCATGGCCGAGCTGCTGCCCTCCGCCGAGGCCGGTCTGGTCGAGGGGTTGGCCTCCCAACATACCGACGAGTCCACCGATCATGGCGACCCGTGACCTTTCCATCCGCCTCAGCCTCTCCAATGCCGAGGCGGTCAAGTCGGCCCTGGTGGAATTGGGGGATCGCGGCCAGGGCGCCCTGAAGCTGATCGAGGCGGCCTCCGACCGGGCCGGGGCGTCCTCGGCCAAGTTCGAGGCCACGATCCAGCGCCTCAAGGAGAGTCTCGATCCGGCGATCCGCGCCCAGGAGCAAATGGCGCGCGGCCAGGACATGCTGGCCGAGGCGCTGAAGCGCGGTTCCGTCACCACCGACGAGCATGGCCGCTTCCTCAAGCTGCTGAAGGATCGCTGCGCCGAGGCGGGCGGCGCCGTCACCGCCATGGGCAATGCCCACGGCATGGCCACCTGGCAGATCCAGGCGGTGAGCCATTCGGTACGGGCCTCGGCCGAAATGCTGATGGCGGGCGCCAGCCCGGTCCGCACCTTCGCCATGGAGGGCATGCGCCTCACCTCGGTGTTCGGGGCCGGCAGTCTCGCCGTCATGGGCTGGGGCGTCGCGGTGGCGGCGTTGGCCGCGCCGGTGGCGCTGGGCCTGTCCCATCTGATGAAGATGGAGGACGAGGCCCGCCGTCTGTCGGTGGCGCTGAAGGCCATGGGCGATTCGGCGTGCCTCTCGGTGGGCGACCTCAAGTCGGTTATCACCAGTTCCAGCCAGAAGGGGCCGTTCGGCCATGACGACGCCGTCGCCATGGTCCAGGCCCTGCTGAAGAACAATCAGCTCGGCGGCGATACCTTTCGCCGCGTCGCCTCCCTCGCCGGGGACTTCGCCGCCGCTTCCGGCCAGGACATGGCCACCCTCACCAATGCCATCGGCAAGGGCTATGACGCCAGGCTGGCAGCACAGAAGCAGGTCTTCGTCGAGGCGGAAGCCAAGAAGAACCCCTTCGCCGACCGTCAGGCGCTGTCCGACGCCTTCGACGCCAAGGCCGAGTCCGAGCGCCGCAACCGCGAGGCCACCACCGCCCATGATCTCGACCGCCAGATCGAGTCCGAGCGGCGTCTGGCCGATGCCCGCCTGCGGGGAGCGGAAGCCGCCCGCCAGGAGGGCATCGCCACCGAGGCGTCGCGCCGGCACGAGGATGAAGGTCTCGACGAGGCGGCCTTGCGCACCCGGCTCCAGGCCCTCGACGTCGTACGCCAGCGCCAGGATCTGCTGGCCAAAGCCAAGTCGCTCAATCCGGCCCTGACCTACCAGGAGGAAATCGACGCCATCGACCGGCTGCGCCAGTCCAAGGAAGGCGCCCTGGTCACCGAGCAGCAATATGCCCGCGCCACCGAGGATGCAGCCCTGCGCCGCCTGTCGGCCGAGAAGGATTCACGCCGAGGCAAATGGACAATGCCGACCGCATCCTTAATACCGCCATGTCTCGGCCGGTCATCAGCGTGCCGGTCTCGGTCAATATCCAGACGCCCCAAGGCACCCAGGCCCGTACGGCACAGCGCCGCGATTCCGGCGGCGGCCTGACGCTCGACATCATCGTCGAGCAGATCACCGATGCGCTCTCCGGCGACATCGTCCGCGGCCAGGGCATCGCCCCGGTGCTTGAGCGGCAATACGGCCTCAATCGCGCCAACGGGGCCTATCGATAAAGAGGGGTCGATGATCCGCTTTCCCGCCACCCTGCCGCTGCCGCAGGCGGACTCCTACGCCATCAAGCCGGCCGACGGGGTGGTCCGCACCGATATGGAGCAGGGACCGGCCCGCCAGCGCCGTGAGTTCACCCAGGTGCCGACCAAAATCCCGGTGAAATGGCGCTTCACCGACGCCCAGTTCGCGGTGTTCGACGCCTGGGTGCAATGGAAGGGCAAGGCGGGAGCGGAATGGTTCGTGATCCCGCTCAGGAGCGGCCTCGGCGTGGTCGACCACGTCGCCCGCTTCACCAAGCAGTACGAGGCGCCATTGTCCTCGGGGCTGTACTGGCTGGTGTCCATGGAGCTGGAGGTGCGCGACCGCCCGGTGCTGTCCGAGGCTGAGCTGGACATCCTGCTGGATAGCTCCTGGACCGACCTGTCCGGCGCGGTCACCAGACTCGATGCTCTCGCCAACATCACCCTGTTCGACGAAATCGGAGCCTGATCCATGACCATCAAGGACGATCTCCTCGTCGCCACCGCTAAGGCCGGCGCGGCGGCGCAGATTCTACACGACGTCGCCAACGGCCCGGCATCCGGGTCCGGCAGCACCGTCGCCACGACGGCCGGATCGGTCAAGACGGTGGCCAAGGTGATCGGCGACTCCGACGCGGCCCTCCAAACCGCCTTGGGTGGATTGGTCACGGCGGTGTCGTCCGCCGCCGCATCCGCCGCCACCGCTGCCACCGAGGCTGGGATCGCCACCACCCAGGCCGGCAATGCCGCGACCTCGGCCACCAGCGCCGCCGCATCCGCCACCACTGCCACTACCGAAGCCGGGGTCGCCACCACCCAGGCCGGCAATGCCGCGACTTCGGCCGCCACCGCCGCCGCATCCGCTGCCACCGCTACCACCGAGGCCGGGATCGCCACCACCCAGGCCGGCAATGCCGCGACCTCGGCCACCAGCGCCGCCGCATCCGCCACCACTGCCACCACCGAGGCCGGGATCGCCACCACCCAGGCCGGTAATGCCGCGACCTCTGCCACGGGTGCCGCCGCCTCGGCGACCGCCGCCGCCGCCAGTGCCGCCGCCGCCAGCGCTGCCGCCGGGGGCGGGGCGGTCAAGGTCTCGGCCACCGACACCACCGCGGACTACCTGTCGTCCTCGCTGACGGCCGGCTCCAACATCACGTTGTCCGTGGTGAACGGGGGAGCCAACGAGACGCTGCGCATCTCGGTGAGCGGGCTGGCGACCGTGGCCACCAGCGGAGCCTATGGCGACCTGTCGGGCCGCCCGACCCTGGGAACGGCGGCGGCGCTGGCCGTCGATACCGACGGCACCTTGGCGGCGAACAGCGATACCTCGGTCCCATCCCAGAAGGCGGTGAAGACCTATGCGGCCGGACTGGCGGTGGCGCAGACCTTCACCAAGGCGCAGCGCGGTGCCCCCTTTACCCTGGCCGATGCCTCGATCATCGCTTGGGACATGTCACAGGGCAATAATTACGAGGTCCAACTTGGTGGCAACCGCACCCTTGGTGTCCCTACCGGCGGAGCGGCGGGTCAGAGCGGCAGTCTCAACCCCATCCAGGATGCCGCCGGATCGCGCACCTTGGCCTATTCGTGGTGCTATACCTTCTTCGGCAGTACGCCGTCCCTGTCCACCGGGGGATATGCCTGGGACAAGCTCTCCTATGACGTGGTGCGGTTCCAGTCGGCAACGGTGACGATGACCGTCGGATCAGTCAGCGCCTCACCGATCAGATCGACCGGGATGAAGAACTTCCCGTGGCTGAAGACGACCGTCTGCAGATCGTGGATACATGGAACCAGCCCGATCAGTTCGCTGCACTTTCCAGCCTGCATCCGGCGGGGTTATTGCTGAATGATCCCCTTCGCGATCCAGGGCTGGCCAAGCAGATCCATCTTTCCGGGGGTAAGAAGACGCATTTAGGGGCCTTCGTCGATTTCTCATTCTTCGTCCTTGACGAGAACGGCGCCCCTGTTCTTCAGGTTGAATGCGACACGTCATACTGCACCGCCCCGCTAAGGTGCCGGGAAGCTCCGATTCTAATGGTCCCGTTCCACGCGGAAGCAGAGACCATTCGCTTGGCCGTGAAGCTTGCGCTCGATCAACTTCTCTGGATCGCCTCATGGGTCGGAACTCGTGGAATCCAAATCGAGCTTGATTCCAACACGGAGGTAGGACGTGCCGCCGCGCCCATCATCCGCCCTCTCATCTCATATGTCCGGCCCATGGTGCGAGGCGCGGTGACGCTGTCGCGCGACATGAATGATATCGTATCATCGTATAGTGAGAACCACCGCCGCTCTATTCGCAAAGGACTTAAATGTCTCGATGTATACCGCTTCCATCATGAAGATCCGCGCGCGGTTCAATGCTATGACGATCTTCACGCTAAAATTGGTCGTGTCCGCGCTTTGGATAGAGAGCTTCTTGTCGAGCTCTTAGGAGGTGGGTCCTATTCCTTGTACGGGGCTTATCGTGACGGAGAGCCTGTTGGTGTCGTTGGAATTTCGCGGCATGGCAATACCGCGTATTACTCCGCTGGAATCATGTCGGGTCCCGACAACGTTCCCGTCGGCCACGCCATGATGCATCGAGCCATTGAAGATGCAAAAGCCGATGGTCTCGATAGATTTGACTTCGGGCTGTTGGATGTTGCCGAGGGTAGCGATCCCAAGATGAAAAGCATTGCGCGCTTTAAATTAGGGTTTTGCAATGATGTCCACGAACGACTTGTTGTAGACCTTACATTCTAAGGATGCCTCATGGGGCATGGGGTATTCGGCCGTCATAATCGGCGAGACGGCTCATCCGATTGATATTCCTGCGGAGAGGGTTGGACAGTGGTTTCCTTTCCTACGCAGACAAGCTGGCTCTACCGTAAGCGTCCTCTGACGGCTACGGCGTCACCTTGGCTTTGCGCTTGCGCCGATTGGCGAGTTTGTTGAGGGCCTTCTGGATGGCGGCTTCATCGACGGCACCGGGGCCGAAGCCCGGACCGCGCCATTCGATCATGTCGTCATGCTCCTCATGGTCGGGATCGGCGATGGCTTCAAGATAATGGGCGTAGCCCCAGGGGCCGCCGCAATCCTCGGGTGGGCAAGCGCCTTGGGCGGCCAGCAGACGTGGATAGGCGATCTCGGGATCGGCGCAGTATCACTCCCGGTGTCTATACCGGTACCTCCGGGGCCGACACGCTGTTCGGCGGTTCGGGCAACGACACCCTGATCGGCGGTGCCGGTGCCGACACCTACGTGGCCGGGAACGGCAGCGGCGCCGACATTGTCGACAACACCGGCCACGCGGCCGATGGCGACAAACTGCTATTCGGCGGCGGCATCGCCATCGACCAGTTGTGGTTCCAGCAGGCGGCCAACGACCTCAAGGTCTCGGTGATCGGCACCACCGACAGCGTCACCGTGTCGGGATGGTTCGCCAGCGCGGCCAATCACGTGGCGACGGTGCAAACCGCCGATGGCCATACCCTGGCCGATGCCCAGGTACAAAATCTG
>NZ_CAINTR010000155.1 GCF_903853455.1 uncultured Magnetospirillum sp. | reverse complement strand
TCCCGATGAGCCGGACTCATCGGGATTTGGTTAGGCCCAAAGGGCCGCGCGCCTTATGGCGCGGGAGGCAAGGGCGCACAGCGCCCGCCCGCCGCATGAGGGCGGTCCCGGTGATCGGTTGCGATTACCGGGACATGGTATCAATCGTCGGCGGCGAAGCGGTCCGCCGACAGCGGCTGCGGCTGGACCGGGTCGTCGGCGGTGGGCGACAGCGAGACCTCGGCGATGCTGGTCAGCGACCGTTGGCTGCCGGGCGAGATGTATTTGAAGGTCAGCGTCACCGGCATCACCATGGCCTGCATCTCGTCGAGGAAGACGCCGCAGCCGCGTGAATAACGCGACCCGGTGGCGAATTCGATGCGGTAGGTGCCCTCGGGGATGCCGCCGATGCCGATGTGGTAGGTCGCCGGCACATAGAACGCCGTCACGGTGTTGCCCGCCAGGGTCTTCAACTTGACCACGCCGTCGCGGCGGCTTTCGTTGTGGACCAGCAGGCGGTGGTCGCCGGTGACGCGCCGGGTCAGGATCTCGCCGGCGCCGGGCAGGGTGCCGCTGTTCTCGGCGCACCACTGGCTCTTGAACCGGGTTCCCGAGCCGGCATAGAGCGAGCGGGTCTCGACGAAGCCGTCCACTCCGGCGGGGGTGCGGATGCGAACCCATTCGGGCGACCCGGTTTCGCCGGTCACCTCGACGGTGGTGAAGCGGTCCAGCAGGGTCAGCACCGGCGCGCCGGGGCCGGCCGCCATGCGCACCTTCAGTCCCTCCACCGCCACATGGCGGATTTCGCCGACCGTGGGCGGCCGCACCGTGATGCTGCCGGAGGTGGAGACCGGCTGGTCCCACGGGCGGGTGGCGATCAGGAAAAATACCGCCACCGTCACCGGCAGCGCCACCAGCGGCAGCGCCTGCGCCAGGAAGACGCCGCCGCCCAGCCGCCAGCGGCTGCGCAGGCGGCGGCCGTCGTCGACGCCGCCGGTGGCGTGCAGCAGGTCCTCGACCCGGGCGCGGTCGTCGGGGGTGCGGGCGAAGCGGGCCGCCTGCATGGCCAGCGAGCGGGCCAGTTCCGCCTCGCCGCGGCCCAGGAAGGCGCGGCCCTGGCGGATCAGGATGCGGGCGTTCTCGCGCCGGGGCTTGGAGCCGCCGAACAGGTTGCGCAGCAGCGCCAGCGGGGTCAGCAGCAGGCCCGGCGGCGACCACCAGCCCCACAGCCACGAGATGATCGAGGCGCGGACGGCGGCACGATCGGCGCAGACCCGGCAAAAAATTCCCTCCAACCGGCCGGTTTTTGCCCACACCAGGAACGAGCGGACGGTGTGGTAGGCCACATAACGCGGTTGCGCCGTAATGCTGCCGCAACTGCCGCAGGCGATGGGAATGGGGCCGTCGAGCGCCATGTCGTCGTCGTCGTCGATGCATTCGCGGCCGGTCGTGTCGTATTCGGCGCGGCGGACCACATCCTTGAGAACCGCGTAGGCTTCCATCAAACGCTGGAATTCCTCGCGGGCGCGGCTTGACGCGTTGCGGTCGGGATGGACCGTCATCACCCGCGAGCGATAGGCGGTCTTGATGGCATGGATGTCCGCCCCCGGAGCGAGGCCGAGGATCGCGTAATAACCTTTGGGGTCGCGTGCCAGGGTGTTCATGGAAAGCTTTTGATCCGGGGTCTGGGGCTTTTCCAGCAAGATTCATACCACGATTTGGGTGCCCTTGGCGTCGCAGGGGGGCAGCTCGACGAAACTGCGGCCCGACTGGAAGCCGACGGATCCCTTGACGCCGGTCAGTTGGCCGCATTCGGCGAAGATGCCGGCGATGTCGCGGCAGATCTCCGTCCCCAGCGGCTCGGCGGTGCGAACGATCAGGTCGAAGCGCTTGTTGTCGCGCTGGACCAGCCCGTCGAACTGGATGCGGCCCAGCTGGCTCATGCGCACGTCCAGGATGAAATGCTGGTCCTGCCCCCCCCCGCCGTCCTTGTCCTCGTCGTCGCCGGGCCGATGGACGTAGAGGTGGATGGGGTCGATGTCGGCGCCATGGGCGAAGGGCAGGGTGACCACCTGCCATTCGCCGTCGCCGCGTGGCCGCTGGGCCTCGTCGGCCAGGTCGAGGAAGTCGCGTTTCAGCCGGTCGGCCAGATCGCGCCGCCCGGCCTTGTCCAGGCCCTTGATCACGCCGTCGCCGCCCAACTGCTTGAAATCGCCCGCCCGCACCGCGCCGGCGAACAGCGACATGGCCGCCGCCAGCCGGGGATTGGCCTGGGGAATCATGCGGATCAACTGGTCGGCCATCTGGCGGTCGGACTGGGCCAGCACGTCGGCGGCGCTGGACAGGGTCGGCCAGCCGTTGGGGCCCAGTCCCTGCTGCTCCGGCTGGGTGGTGGGCGGCGGCGGCGGCACCGGCGGCCGCACCACCTCCAACCGGACGGTGTCTCCCACCGCCATGGGCGGGCCGGCGGGCAGCGACAGCAGCCCCGCCGGGGTCTGGAGCAGCGAGGTGCCGCCCGGGGAATGGGCGGTCACGGTGCCGGGCAGCGTCACGGTCGGCGGGGAGGAGGATGGCGGCGGCGTGGCCGGCGGCGGCACGGCGGTGCCGGCCGGCGCGGTGGCCTGCTGCGGCGTGGCCGGCGTGCCGGGTGGCGCAGCGCCGGAGGGCGGCGCGCTGGAAGGGGAAGGCGAGGAAGACGGGAGCGGAGCGCCGGGGGGCGTGGTGCCGGGGCGGGCTTGATTCGGATCGGTCGTGGCGGTCTGGGCTTGCGGCAGGGCAGAGCCGCCTGGGGGAGGAAGCCCCGCCTGGGGCTGAGTGGCAAGCGCGGCGCCGGCGGCGGTTTGCGCCGGAGTGGTCGTGGCGCCCGGCGAGGTGATGCCGGCGATGCGCACGGTCAGCTGGGTTCCGGGCGGCAGGTTGGCAAATCCGGCCGGCGGGGCTTGCTGCCCATGGGGCTGGCCGTCGGCTCCGGCGCCTGTCATCGCCGCTCCCGCCGGGGCCGGGCGCACCACCGTGGCCGTCAGTCCCAGCGGCCCGCCGGCCAGGGGGCCGGCCACCAGCGCGCCGCCGGTGACGGTCTGGCCCATGGGGGCGCCCAGGGTGACGGCGGCGCCGCGTCCCGTGGTCGGCGCACCGAGTCCCGGCGCTCCCGGAGCCAGCAACGGATCGCCGGCGCCCGGCAGCGGCAAGCCGCCGCCCAGCGGCCCTCCCGCCGAAAGCGGGCCGGGCGGGAAGGGACGGCCGTTGACGGCCAGCAGCTTGAAGGCAGGCAGGCCGTTCTGCTGGATCAGCTGCAAGGTCAGGTCGGCCCCGGGGGGAAGCTGCAGGTTGGGCGGCAGCTTCAGATCCAGGCTGGCGCCGTCGGCGGTCATGGCCAGCAGCGCCTTGCCCTCCATGGCCTGCGTCGAGACGGTCACCACCGATCCCGTCGGCAGCGCGGCCAGGGCCTGGGCGTCCGACCCCGCTGCCACCGTCAGCACCGCCGGGGGCGCCGCCGTGGTCGGGGCGGGCGCGGGCGGCGGGGCCGGCGGGATGGCCACGGAGGACATGTTACTTCGGCCGGATCAGGCGCTGGACGATGGCCTCCACGTCGGCGGCGGCCTCGGCGTTGGGCGAGCGGGTCATGATCGGGGTCTGGTTGCGGATGGCTTCCCGCACCTTGAGGTCGCGGCGGATGACACCGGCCAGCGGCGGCGAAATCTTGAGGAAGCCTTCGCAGGCCTTGAGCAGGGTGTTGTAGATGCGTTCGCCCTCGCGGGTGGAATTGGCCATGTTGACCACGATGCGCATGTCGGTGCCCGGCCGCTCCATGTGGGTGACCTTGATGAAGGCGTAGGCGTCGGTCAGCGAGGTCGGCTCGTCGGTGGTCACCACCATGATGGTGCCGGCCTGCTGGGAGAAGTTGCGGGTGGTCTTCTCGACACCGGCCCCCAGGTCGACCACGACGCGGTCGTAATTGCCGGCCAGCAGCGCCAGGTCGTCGCCCAGCATCTGCAACCGCGACAGCGGGATGTTGGCCAGGGTGCCGGAGCCCGAGCGTCCGGCGATGATGTCGAAGCCGCCTTCGGGATAAGGGGTCAGGGCCTGGTTGAGGGTCTGACGGCCGGCGACGACGCTGCCCAGGTCGGATTTCGGCATCAGGCCCAGCTGGATGTCCACGTTGGCGAGGCCGAGATCGCCGTCGAACAGCAGCACCCTTTGCCCGGCGCGGGCCAGGGCGTGGGCCAGGGTGATGGAGAACCAGGTCTTGCCGACGCCGCCTTTGCCCGAGGCGACCGCGACGACATTGCGGCCCTTGACCCGAACGGTCGGGCGCGGTGCGAGCGTGGGTGCTTCCGTCGTGGTCATGATGTCGGTGCCTCGGTCCAGAATGTTTCATCGCGGGTTTGCGGAGCGGCCGGCTGCGGCATGATCAGCCGGGCCAGCGAAATGGCGGAGATGGGCGAAATCCCCGATGCCACGTGGGGGCTGGCGGACACGTCGCAGAAGGCCATCTGCCCGGCCTCGGCGCAGGCCAGCACCGACCCCAGCCGTCTTGTGGTGTCCAGCCGCGAGGCGAACAGCCTCGTGGCGCCGATTTCGGCGAAGGCCTCGCCGATCTCGGAGGCTTCCACGGCGTCGCCGCCGGCCGCCATCACCAGGATGGGCTCGACGTCGGCGGCCTCGATCAGGGCCTGGAGGTAGTCCATGTCGGTTTGCTTGAACGGGTTGAGGCCGGGCGAGTCGATCAGGACCAGGTCGAACAGGCCGTTGGTGCTTTCCACCACCCGGGCCAGGGATTCGGGGCCGCGCGCCCGCACCAGGTCGATTTCCAGGATGCTGGTAAAGGCGGCCAGTTGCTCGACCGCGCCGGCGCGGATGTTGTCGCAGGTGATGACGCCGACCTGACGCTGCTTGAGCACCGAGCGCGCCGCCAGCT
This sequence comes from uncultured Magnetospirillum sp., assembly GCF_903853455.1. Taxonomy (GTDB): domain Bacteria; phylum Pseudomonadota; class Alphaproteobacteria; order Rhodospirillales; family Magnetospirillaceae; genus Phaeospirillum. The sequence continues at coordinate 54,517 of NZ_CAINTR010000155.1, read as the reverse complement.
TGGCCACGGCGATGCTCTTGCCCGAGCCGTTGGGTCCCACCAGCATGAACGGGCGCGGTGCCGAATGCTCGGGCAGGTGGGCGAAGGTGAAGCCGGCTTCCAGCGCGGCGGCGCAGGCCAGGGTCGGGTCGGAAATCTCGGCGGTGCGCGCCGCGTTGACCAGCCGGTCGGCCACTTTCTGAGGCACGCCGTGGTCGGCCAGGGCGCTCCGCACCGCCTCGGCGGCCGAGGACTCGGTGCTGTCTTGCAGCATCTCGGCGACGGCCAGGTCGGCGTCGGCCGGTTCCAGGGCGGCGGTGATGCGCACGCCCTTGGAGCCGGCGGCGCGCTGGGTCGACACGATGATGGCGTCGTCGCCCAGTTCCTGGCGGACCAGCTCCATGGCCTCGGTCATGGTCGGCGCGGTGAAGGACTTCAGCCTCATTCTTCACTCCACCCGTCATCACGGCGCGTCATCAGATTTGCCCCAGCGTCTTGATACGGGCCTTGGGGTGGATTTCCGACTGGCTCATCACCACCGTCATCGGCCGGAAGCGCTCGATGATCGAGCGCACATAGGGCCGCACCAGCGGGCTGGTCAGCAGGATCGGCGTCTCGCCCTGCATGGCGAAGCGCTCGAAGGTCTGGCGCACCCGGCTGATGAAGTCCTGCAACTGGGACGGCGCCATGGAGATCTGCTTTTCCTCGCCGGTGCCCACCAGAGACTCGGCGAAGGCCTGTTCCCATTCCGGCGACAGGGTGACCAGCGGGATGAAGCCCTGGCCGCCGGTGTTGCCGTCGGAGATCTGGCGCGCCAGCCGGGCGCGCACATGTTCGGTGATCATGGTGACGTTGCGGGTGTGGCCGCAGGCCTCGGCGATGCCTTCCAGGATGGTGGGCAGGTCGCGGATGGAAATACGCTCGCCCAGCAGGTTCTGCAGCACCCGCTGCAGGCCGCCCACCGTCATCTGGGTGGGGATCAGCTCGGCGATCAGCTTCTGGTGTTCCTTGTCCAGCTCGTCCAGCAGCTTCTGGGTCTCGGCATGGCTGAGCAGCTCGGACATGTTGTCCTTCATCACCTCGGTCAGGTGGGTGGTGATGACGGTGGGCGGATCGACCACGGTGTAGCCGCGGAACAGCGCTTCCTCGCGGGCCACCGGATCGATCCACAGCGCCGGCAGGCCGAAGGTGGGCTCGCGGGTCTTCTCGCCCGGCAGGGTGATGTCCTCGCCGCGCGGGTCCATGATCAGCAGCATGTTGGGGCGCAGGTCGCCGCGGCCGGCTTCCACTTCCTTGACGTGGATGACATAGGTGTTGGCCGGCAGCTGCATGTTGTCCTGGATGCGCACGCTGGGCATGACGAAGCCCATTTCCGAGGCGACGGCGCGGCGCAAGCTCTTGATCTGGTCGGTCAGCCGCTGGCCCTTGGGGTTGTTGATCAGCTGCAACAGGCCGTAGCCCAGCTCCAGGCGCACATGGTCGATCTTCAGCGCGGTGGAAATGGGTTCCTCGGCCACCGGCGGCGCCTGCAAGGCCTGCTCGACCTCGACCGCCGCCTGTTTCTCCAACTTGGCGCTTTGGCTCTTGTCCAGGAAATAGGCAGCCGCCGCCATGCTGACCCCCAGCAAGGCGAAGGGCAGGAACGGCATGTTGGGGACCAGCGCCATGGCGGTCATCAGCGCGCCCGCCATGCCGACGGCGCGGGGATAGCCGGCCAACTGGCCGAACAGCGCCTTGTCCACCGATTCCTGGACGCCGGCCTTGGTCACCAGCATACCGGCCGAAACCGACACCACCAGCGCCGGCACCTGGGTCACCAGACCTTCGCCGACGGTCAGCTTGGTGTAGATGTCGGCGGCCTGGCTGAAGGACAGGCCGTTCTGGGCCATGCCGATGACCATGCCGCCGATGATGTTGATGCCGGTGATCATCAGGCCGGCGACGGCGTCGCCGCGCACGAACTTGGAGGCGCCGTCCATGGAGCCGAAGAAGGCCGATTCCTGCTCCAGCTCGGAGCGGCGCTTGCGCGCCGTCGGCTCGTCGCACAATCCGGCCGACAGGTCGGCGTCGATGGCCATCTGCTTGCCCGGCATGGCGTCCAGGTTGAAGCGCGCCGCCACTTCGGCGATACGGCCGGAACCCTTGGTGATGACCACGAAGTTCACGATCACCAGGATGGCGAAGACGATGATGCCGATGACGAAGTTGCCGCTCATGATGAAGCTGGCGAAGGCGGCGATGACGCGGCCGGCGCCCTCGACGCCCTCGTGGCCGTGCGACAGGATCAAACGGGTCGAGGCAAGGTTGAGCGCCAGGCGGATCAGGGTGGTGATCAGCAGCACGGTGGGATAGGAGCTGAATTGCAGCGGCTTCTCGATGAAGATCGAGACCATCAGGATCAGCACCGCGATGGTCAGCGACAGCGACAGGCCGATATCCAGCGCCCAGGGCGGCAGCGGCAGGATCAGCACCATCAGGATCAGGATGACGCCCAGCGCCAATCCCACGTCGCCCCGGCGGATGGCCGAGTTGAAGCGGTCGAGAATCTGCCTGGCCGCTAGGGCTCCGCCGGGGGCCTGACCCTCAGCCATGATGCGCGTCCTTCAGGGCCATGGATTAGATCATCGCTCGTTCGGGTTCGCCGCCGGCCGGCGGAACGTCGATGCCTTCGTCGCCGTACTGCTTCAGCTTGTTGCGTAGCGTGCGGATGGAAATCCCCAAGATGGTGGCGGCATGGGTGCGGTTGCCCAGGCAGTGGCTCAGCGTGTCGATGATCAAGTCGCGCTCGACCTCGGCCACCGTCTTGCCCACCAGGTTGGCCTTGGCGCCGCCCATTACGGTGGCGGCGGCGTTGGCCGCTTGCGCCACCATGGCGTCAGGGTTGGTGCCCACATGGCCGCCCGACAGGATGATGGCCTCGGGGCCGATCTCGGCGCCCGACGCCAGCAGCACGGCGCGGTGCATGCAGTTCTCCAACTCGCGGACGTTGCCGCGCCAGACGTGGCGGGTCAGCATGTGGCGGACCTCGGCCGACAGTTGCCGGACCGGCATGCCGTTGGCCTCGGTGTAGCGCTTGACGAAGTGGTCGGCCAGCACCGCGATGTCCAGCGGCCGTTCGCGCAACGCCGGCAGGTCCAGGGTGACGACGTTGAGGCGGTAATACAGATCCTCGCGGAAGGTGCCCTTGCGGATCTCGTCCTCCATGGTGCGGTTGGAGGTGGCGAGGATGCGGACGTCGACCTTGATCGGCTGGTTGCCGCCGACGCGGTCGATCTCCTTCTCCTGCAACACGCGCAGAAGCTTGGACTGCAGCCGGATGTCCATTTCCGAGATTTCGTCCAGCAGCAAGGTGCCGCCGTTGGCTTCCTCGAACTTGCCGATGCGGCGCGCCACCGCGCCGGTGAAGGCGCCCTTCTCGTGGCCGAACAGCTCGGATTCCAGCAGGTTCTCGGGGATGGCGGCGCAGTTGACGGCGACGAAGCGCTTGTCCGAGCGCCGGCTCTTGTTGTGGATGAAGCGGGCGATCAGCTCCTTGCCGGTGCCGGACTCGCCGGTGATCATGATGGAGGCGTCGGAATTGGCCACCTGCTCGGCCAGCTTCAAGGTCTGCCCCATGCGCGGGTCCTTGAAGATGATGTTGTGGCTTTCCTGGACCACCGCCGCGATGATCGCCGCGATCAGCTCGGCGTCGGGGGGCAGCGGGATGTACTCCTTGGCGCCGGCCTTGATGGCGCGCACCGCCGCCGAGGCGTCCGAGGCGATGCCGCAGGCCACCACCGGAACCACGATGCGTTCGGCTTCCAGCGAGTCGATCAGGCCCTTGATGTCGCGCTTGACGTCGATCATCACCAGATCGGCGCCCTGGGTGCGCAGAACCTCCAGCCCGGCCGGGACATCCTCGGCCTGGCGGACCTTCGCGCCGCGCGCCATGGCGATCTGGCTGGCGGCGCCGATTTGCCCGTCGAGCGTGCCAATGATCAGAAGTCGCATGTCGTCCCTCTCCCCGTCAGCCCCGACCCCGCCGCTTTAAGCGCGGTCGGTCTTGATGATTTCCGTCATGGTCACGCCCAGCCGATCCTCGACCACCACCACTTCGCCACGCGCCACCAGGCGGTTGTTGACGTAGATGTCGATGGCCTCGCCCACCTTGCGGTCCAGTTCGACCACGGCGCCGCGTCCCAGCTTCAGCAGTTGGTTGACCTGCATGGTCGCTTTGCCCAGCACCGCCGAGACCTGCACCGGGATGTCGTAGACGGCTTCGAGGTCGCGGGCCGATCGCGGAACATCCGGCACGTCGCCGCGCTGTTCCTCGCCCTCGGGCTTGAAGTCGTTCAGCTCGAAATCTGCCATGTCACCCTCCACAGCCGGCAGTTAGCCGGAAAATTTGGCGTTCTTTTCTTTCTTCGTCACCCCCGCGAAAGCGGGGGTCGATGGTGCGGCATGGATTCCCGCTTTCGCGGGAATGACGAGAATGAGAAGCCATCACTTCAAGACCCATCTCGTCCCATTCATTCCGCTCAATCCGTCGGCCGCCCTTCGGGCAGCGCCACCGAGCGTTCCACCGCCGCCTCGATGTCGGCGATCAGGCGGGCCTGATCGCGTTCGGCGCCACCGTCGGTCCATTCCACCCGGCAATCGCCGCGCATCAGCCGCTGATCCGGCTGCACCACCACGCGGCCTTCGAAGCCGTGCATTCCCGCCACCGCCTCCAGGCGGTCGCGCACCGGGTCCACCAGATCCTGCTCGACCCGCACGATGATACGCGGTTCGTCCAGCACATGGGCGAAGCAGTCTTGGACCGTGCGCACCACCTCCTCGAAGGCGTTGGTCTCGCACGCCGCCGGCAGCACCTTCTTCAACACCGCCATGGCCACCCGGGCCGCCACCCGCTGATTGGTGTCGGCGGCCTGTTCCTGGGCCTCGTGCAGGGTCGCCATGGCCTCGGCCAGCCGGGTCATGGCCTCGGCCATCCGATGCTCGGTGGCCTCGGTGGCCTCGTTCAGCCCGGCGCGGTAGCCCTCCTCGTAGGCGGCCTCGCGCACCACCTGGAGGTCCTCCTCGGTGAAGGTGGGCGGCGGCGGCGCTTCCGGCTCGGGCTCGTGCTCGACCTCCTCCTCCACCTGCGGCTTCGGGCGGGACGTCGAAGGCGGGCCGAAATCCAGGTCGAACATGTACTTCTTGTAGGCCATCGGGGTCCTTGTTCATTTGCCTCAGTCGCCGGCGCGGGCCTCCGCCCGCTTGGCTTTGTCCGCTACGCGTTCCCTGCGGTCCGCGCCACGAGGCGCGCGCCCTCATCGGGCTAGTCGCTTCGCTCCACCTCGGTCGCCGGCCGGTTACGCGGCGGCTAGTACACCAGTTCGTCTTCCTCGCGGCCTTCGGAGATGACCAGCTGACCGGACGACGCCAGTTCCTTGGCCATGACCACGATGGCGGCCTGGGCCTGGTCCACGTCGCGCAGGCGCACCGGCCCCAGCGCTTCCATGTCTTCCCGCAGCATCTTGCCGGCGCGTTCCGACATGTTCTTGAAGAACAGCTCCTTGACCGCGTCGGCGCCGCCCTTGAGGGCGATGGCCAGCTTGTCCTTTTCCACCGAGCGCAGCAGCACCTGGATGCCGGCGGCGTCGATGCGGATGAGGTCGTCGAAGGTGAACATGAGGGCCTTGATCTTCTCCGAGCTTTCCCGGTTGCGCTCTTCCAAGGCGCTCATGAAGCGATTCTCGGTGTTGCGGTCCAGGTTGTTGAAGATATCGGCCATGAGTTCGTGGGAATCGCGACGCTGGGTACGGGCCAGATTGGTCATGAACTCGCTGCGCAGCGTCTTCTCGATGCCGTCCAGCACTTCCTTCTGCACCACCTCCATGCGCAGCATGCGCATGATGACTTCCATGGCGAAGTTTTCCGGCAGCACCGCCAGCACCCGCGACGCGTGGTCGGCCTTGATCTTGGACAGCACCACCGCCACGGTCTGCGGGTATTCGTTCTTCAGGTAGTTGGCCAGCACCTGCTCGGAGACGTTGCCCAGCTTGTCCCACATGGTGCGGCCGGCTGGGCCGCGGATTTCTTCCATGATCGCGGCGACGCGATCCTTGGGGATGCTCTTCATGAGCAACCGCTCGGTGGTGTCGAAGGTGCCCGTCAGCGACCCGGTGGACGACAGCGCGTCGGCGAACTCGACGAAGACGCGCTCGACCAGATTGGACGACACCGTGCCAAGGCTGGCCATGATCTGGGACAGTTCCTTGATCTCGTCGTCGCCCAGCATGCCGAACAGCTTCGAGGAATGCTCCTCGTTGAGCGACAGCATGAACATGGCCGCCTTTTGGGGGCCGGTGAGGCTGCGGTAGTCTTCTTTGACGCGACCCATGGGATGCCTCTATCAGGTTTCTTGGTAGAGCCAGTTGCGAACGATCGACAAGGCTTCCTCGGGGTGCTTCTCGACGATTTCGCCGATCTTGCGGATGGACGACGCCTTGACGCGGCCTTCCACCTTGTCGATGTCGATCAACTCGTCGGCGATGACCTCTTCCTCGCCGCCGAGGCCGGGGGCGGCCATGGCGACGGCGCCGGGGCCGGTCAGCTGCGGGATGGCGCCGCCCTCGGCGGTCAGCAGGCGGCGGCCGTCGGGTCCGACCTGACCCTGCATGGACTCGATGGCGCGGCTGATGAGCGGCCGCAGCACCAGCAGCAGGAACAGGATGGCGACGATGGACAGGCCCAGGTTGGAGGCCACCTTCTCGACGAAGTCGCGCCGCATGCCGAAGATGAACTCGCCCGGCTCCTCGGCCATGTCCAGTTCTTCGCCCTTGTAGAACGGCATGGAGGCGACCTTGACCTGGTCGTCGCGGTCCTTGGTGAAGCCGATGGCCGATTTGACCAGCGCCTCGATCTGCGCCAGTTCCTCGGGGGTGCGGTCGCGATAGGTGGTCTGCTTGCCGTCGGCGGATTTCTCGCGCACGCCGTCCACGATCACCGCGGCCGAGACCTTGCGGATCTCGCCGATTTCGCGGACCGTGTTCTTGGTCTTGCGGGAAATCTCGTAGTTGACGGTTTCCTGGTTCTTGTTGCTCTTGGTCGAGGTGCGGACGTTGCCCGAGGCGGTGGCGTTGGGATCGGGCAGGTTCTGCTGCACCGTCACCGGGGTGGGGTCGGCGTCCTGGCTCTGCTCGCCTTCCGTGGTGGTGACCTGCGACCGGACCACCTTGGTCTCGGGGTCGAAGGTTTCCTCGGTGGTGACGGCATGGCTCATATCCATGTCCACCGTCACCTCGGCCCGGACGCGCCCCGGCCCCAACGAGCGTTCCAGCAGGTCCTCGATGGTCTTGACCAGCCGCGCCTCGGTGTTGAGCCGCATCTCGTCGGCGTTCTGGGCCATGTATTCGGCGCTGTTCTCGAAGCCCTTGGCCAGCAAGGTGCCCTTGTCATCGACGATGGAGATGCGCGACGGCTTCATCTTGGGCACGGCGGCGGCGATCAGGTGCTGGATGGCGGAGGTCTGGCCCTTGTCCAGCCGCTGGTTGCCCTGCATCTTGAGGATGACCGAGGCCGAAGGCTCCTGGGTGTCGCGCGAGAAGGCTTCCCGCTTGGGCAGCACCAGATGGACGCGAGCGAACTTGACCTTGTCGATGGCGCGGATGGTCTTGGCCAGCTCGCCTTCCATGGCGCGGATCATGGTGATGTTCTGCTGGAAACTGGTCGAGCCCAGCGCGTCCTGCTTGTCGAACAGCTCGTAGCCGGCCATGCGGCCGCCGGTGGGCAGCGCCTGTTCGGCCATGCGCACCCGCAGGTCCAGCTTACGGTCCTTGGGCACCCAGATTTCGGTGCCGTCCTTGCGCAGCTCGTAGGGGACCTTCTCGGTGGTCAGCTTCTCGATGATCTGCTTGGAATCGCCCAGGTCGAGGTCGCCGTACAGCAGTTCCATCTGCGGCGCCGCGACGCGGCTCATCAGGTAGATGAAGAATCCGAGGATGCTGACTCCGACGCCAGCGATGGCGGCCAGGCGCATGGGCCCAAGGCCGCGCAGCATCTGCAGGAATGCGTTCACGTCGTCTCCATCGGCCCGGACCCCCCGGGCGGTAGCGGCAGGGCGCACGCGCCCCACCCAGCCTCGCTTCAGGCTGCCAGCCTAAGTCCATGTCACTGAACAGATGGTTAACGACCCGGCAATTTTTGCCGGGTGGACGCTGTTTCTCCCTCTCCCAGCGGGAGAGGGCCGGGGTGAGGGAGGGTTGCGTCAACGGACACAGTCGTGGGGTGGGGGCAATTCCCCCTCACCCAGCCTCTCCCTCGAGGGAGAGGGGCTCTGTCCCTTACCGCCCCTTGCGCCGGGGTGGCCGGAAGGGGGCGGAGCCGCGCTTGGGGGGCAGGGGGCCGCGCTGGGCTTCGCCGGCCAGGTTGAACACCATGGAGCCGGTGAGGGTGTTGGCTTCCCGCAGTTCCACCTCCAGGCGCTGGCCCAGTTGGAAGGTGCGCCGCGTGCGCTTGCCCACCAGGGCGTGGCGGGGCTCGTCATGGACGTAGAAGTCCTCGGGCAGCGACGAGATGGGGATCAGCCCGTCGGCGCCGGTGCCGTCCAGGGTGACGAACAGGCCGAAGCGGGTGACGCCCGACACCTTGCCCTTGAAGCTGGCGCCGACCCGGTCGGCCAGGAAGGCGGTGACGTAGCGGTCGACGGCTTCCCGCTCGGCGGTGGCGGCGCGTCGTTCCGTCATCGAAATGTGCTGGCCCCAATCGTCGAAGCTGGCAACCGCATCCGCAGGCAGGCCGCCCTCGCCGAACTTCAACCCGGTCACCAGGGCGCGGTGGACCAGCAGGTCGGCATAGCGGCGGATGGGCGAGGTGAAGTGGGCGTATTTGGCCAGTCCCAGGCCGAAATGGCCGATATTCTCCGGCTGGTAGACCGCCTGGGCCTGGCTGCGCAGGATCACCTCGTTGACCAGCAGGGCGTTGGGGGTGTCGGCCACCGCCTCCAGGATGCGGTTGAAATGCTCGGGGCGCAGCACCTGACCCTTGGCCAGCTTCAGCTCCATGCTGCCGAGGAATTCGCGCAAGCCGTCCAGCTTCTCCTGGCTGGGCAGGTCGTGGACCCGGTACATGCAGGGCTGGTGGATCTGTTCCAGGGTCTCGGCGGCGCAGACATTCGCGGCGATCATGAAGTCCTCGATCAGCCGGTGGCTGTCGAAGCGCTCGCGCTCCTCGATCTTGGCGATCTTGCCGGCCTCGTCCAGCACCACCTTGCGCTCGGGCAGGTCGAGTTCAAGCACGCCGCGCTCCTTGCGGGCGGCGAACAGGGCGTTCCAGGCGCCATACAGCGGCTCGATCACGGTGGACAGCAGCGGGGCGGTGCCGGCGTCGGGATTGCCGTCCTTGGCCGCCTGGACGCGGGCATAGGTCAGCCGCGCCGCCGAGCGCATCATTCCGCGCACGAAACGATGGCGCAGTTTGTTGCCCAGCTTGTCGAGCCAGAAATGCACCGCCATGCAGGGGCGGTCCTCGTCGGGCTTCAGCGAGCACCAGCCGTTGGACAGTTCCTCCGGCAGCATGGGCACCACCCGGTCGGGGAAATAGACCGAGTTGCCGCGCTTGAACCCCTCGCGGTCCAGGGCGTCGCCGGGGCGCACATACCAGGACACGTCGGCGATGGCCACCAGACAGTGCCAGCCGCCGGGATTCTTGGGGTCGGGGTCGGGCTCGGCGAAGACGGCGTCGTCGAAGTCGCGGGCGTCTTCGCCGTCGATGGTGACCAGCGGAATGGAGCGCAGGTCGGTGCGGTTGTCCAGGGGGGCGGCGCCCTCGGCGGCGGCCTGCTTCAGGACCTCTGCGGGGAATTCGAACGGGATGTCGTTGGTGTAGATGGCCACCATGCTGACCGAGCGCGCCTCGCTCATCAGCCCCAGCCGTTCCTTGACGCTGGCCTGGCGCAGGCCGTAGAGGCGGCCGGGCATGATGTCGGCCAGCACCAACTCGCCCGACAGGGCGCCGGCGCTCTCGCCCTTGGGCACCAGATACTCCGACTTTTCCTTGCGCGAGGTGGGCCGCAGCCGGCCGGAGCCGTCGGGATTGGGCTCGAACACCCCGATCACGCGCGCCCTGGCCTCGCCCACCACCCGGATGACCCGGCCCTCATAGGTGTCGTCGCGCTGGCGCCGCAGCTTGCACAGCACCCGGTCGCCGATGCCGAGCGCCGGCTCGCCGGGACGGAACGGCGCCATGAAGATGCGCGGCGGGCGGCCTTCGTGTTCCCAGGCCAGCGGCCGGGCCAGCAGTTCGCCGTCGGTGTCGGTGGCGATGATCTCCACCACGCCGACGTCGGGCAGCGAGCCGGGACGGGCGAAGCGCTTCTGATGGCCGCGCTCCACCGCGCCGTCCTTCTCCAGCTCCTTGAGGATGGCCTTGAGGTCGATCTTGTCGGAGCCACGCAACGAGAAGGCCCGCGCCAGCTCGCGCTTGCCGACCCGACCGGGCGACGATTTGATGAAGTCGAGGATTTCCTGCTTGGAGGGAATCGGGACCTGCTTGGGGGCTTTGTGCGGGGGCTTTGTCATGGCCGCAGGGTAGACCCACCGGTCGGCGAGGGCAAGAAAACCCCGCCTTGACAGGGGTCAAGGGGCGGTGGCGGCGGTCATGCTCTGATGCGGCGTCCCATGGAGAACCCGATGACCGCCCCCGAGGAGTTTCGCTGCACCCTGGACGACCCGCAGGCGGCCGCCATCTTCCGCCGCTTCGCCATCGCCATTTGCGGCGAAACCGGCCATGGCCGGCATGCGGTGCTGGTCCATGATGCCGACGGTCCCCGCTGCCTGTTGCAGAACAGCGGCCGCTGTCTCCATGCCGACACCCCCTGGCGCATGACCCGCGAGGTGGTCGAGCCGCTGTTTCGCTTCGACGACGGGGTGGAGTGGGTGGCGCTGTTTCCCGTGGACGACTGGCGGATGCGCTGCGACGCCGCTCTCCAGGCCTCGTTCGGCGCCACCTGGTCATGGTCGCGGCGGCTGGCCGAGGAATTGCTGGCCGAACTGCCGGGCGTGCCGCGTCTGGTTATCCGGCGGTAGATTTGTCCCCGAAATGCACTCTCAGCGCCTCGACACAGGCGGCGCGCAGCGGGCCTCAGAAGGCATAGACACGATCCTTCTCGACGGCGTCACGAAAACGGGGCCGGCTCATGTCGTGCAGTTCGATCAAATCCACCGGACGGCCGACGAACGTGCTGATGGCCCGTTCGATGGCGACGAACTGGAACAGGCCGATAGGGCGGGCGGGATCCAACTCCACCGCCACGTCCACGTCGGAGTCCGGCCCATCCTCGCCGCGCGCCACCGAGCCGAACACGCCGGCATGCAGCACGCCGCGCGCCCGCAATTCGGCGGCATGGGCGCGCAAACAGGAAAGGACGTCGTCGAGTCTGGCCATGGCTGCCGATCCGTGATTATCCACCCTCGTTATAGCGCATCAGCCATGGACTCCCCAAGCTTGACCTGAGCGCGGCCGAAGTCTACTCAATTCCCAACACTCAGCCCTGCCTCGACCGGAGAAGCCCGATGGCCTCGTACCAGTACGTCTACGTCATGAAGAATCTCACCAAGGCCTATCCGGGTGGCAAGGAGATCATGAAGGGGCTGTATCTCAGCTTCCTTCCCGGCGCCAAGATCGGCGTGCTGGGCGTCAACGGCGCCGGCAAGTCCACCCTGCTCAAGATCATGGCCGGCATCGACAAGGAATACGGCGGCGAGGCCTGGGCCGCCGAGGGCGTCAAGATCGGCTACCTGCCCCAGGAGCCTCACCTGGACCCCAGCAAGGACGTCATGGGCAACGTCATGCAGGCGGTGGCCGAGACCAAGGCGCTGCTCGACCGCTTCGAGGAGATCTCGGCCAAGTTCGCCGAGGAGATGTCCGACGACGAGATGAACGCCACCATCGCCGAGCAGGGCGAGTTGCAGGAAAAGATCGACCACCTCAACGCCTGGGACCTCCAGCGCACCATCGAGATCGCCATGGACGCGCTGCGCTGCCCGCCCGGCGACGCCGACGTGTCGACCCTGTCGGGCGGCGAGAAGCGCCGGGTGGCGCTGTGCCGGCTGCTGATGGAACATCCCGACATGCTGCTGCTGGACGAGCCCACCAACCATCTGGACGCCGAGTCGGTGGCCTGGCTGGAGCGCTTCCTCGAGGGTTATTCCGGCACGGTGGTGATGGTCACCCATGATCGCTACTTCCTCGACAACGTCACCGGCTGGATCCTGGAACTGGAGCGCGGCCATGGCATTCCCTACGAGGGCAACTACACCAACTGGCTGGAGCAGAAGGGCAAGCGCCTGGAGCAGGAGGAGCGGGAAGAGACGTCGCGCATGCGCGCCATCCGCGACGAGTTGGAATGGGTGCGCTCCTCGCCGAAGGCCCGCCAGACCAAGAGCAAGGCCCGTATCAGCGCCTTCGAGGATCTGGTCAACAAGTCGCAGGAAAAGGCCACCGGCCCCGCCGTCATCAGCATTCCGCCTGGCCCGCGCCTAGGCGGCAAGGTGATCGAGGCCGAGAACGTGTCCAAGGCGTTCGGCGACAACCTGCTCTACGAGAACCTGAACTTCCGCCTGCCGCCGGGCGGCATCGTCGGCATCATCGGCCCCAACGGCGCCGGCAAGACCACCCTGTTCCGCATGATCACCGGCGCCGAGAAGCCCGATACCGGCAGCTTCACCGTGGGCGAGACGGTGGTGCTGGGCTATGTGGACCAAAGCCGCGATTCGCTCGATCCCGACAAGACCGTGTTCCAGGAAATCTCCGACGGCCAGGAGGAAATCGACCTGGGCCGGCGCAAGATCAATTCCCGCGCCTATGCCGGCCTGTTCAACTTCAAGGGCGCCGACCAGCAGAAGAAGGTCGGCATCCTGTCGGGCGGCGAGCGCAACCGCGTCCATCTGGCCAAGATGCTCAGCCGTCCCGCCAACGTCATCCTGCTGGACGAACCCACCAACGACCTGGACGTGGAAACCCTGTCGGCGCTGGAAGACGCCCTGGCCGAGTTCCCCGGCTGCGCCGTGGTCATCAGCCATGACCGCTTCTTCCTCGACCGCATCGCCACCCACATCCTGGCCTTCGAGGGCGATTCCCAGGTGGTGTATTTCGAGGGCAACTACCAGGACTACGAGGCCGACCGCCATCGCCGCCTGGGCACCGACGCCGACCAGCCCCACCGCATCAAGTACAAGCCGTTGAAGCGGTAGGGGCTCATACCAAATCCCGATGAGAGCAACTCATCGGGATTTGGTTAGGAGCAACGCGACGCGCGGCGCATGCCGCGGGAGGCAAGGGCGCTCGCGCCCGCCCGCCGATTGAGGGCGCCGCTGATCGGTTCCGATCAGCGGGATACGGTATCAGTCCACCACCGCGTCCAGCAGCATGGCCTTGAACATGGACAGGAAGTGCTGGTCGAGGTGGTGTCCCATCTCGTCGGTCATGATGGACAGCGCCTTCTCGGCCGGCATGGGCGGCTTGTAGACCCGGCGGTCGGTGAGCGCGCTGAGCACATCGACGATGGAGGCCATGCGCGCCAGATCGTTGAGATCGTCGCCCTTCAGGCCGTGGGGATAGCCGCTGCCGTCCAGCTTTTCGTGATGCTGGGCGGCGATGATGATCACCGGCTTGGGGATGTCGGGGTTGATGTTGAGGAACTTGACGGTTTCGGTGACGTGGCTCTTCATCACGGTGAATTCCGCCTCGGTGAGGCGGCCGGCCTTGTTCAGCACCTCGTGCGGAATGGAGATCTTGCCGGCGTCGTGGAGCAGGCCGCCACTGGCCAGGACCAGTTGGTCCTCGGGCGTCAGCCCCAGGGTGTGGCCGAACAGCGACAGCAGGGTCGCCACCCGCAGGCTGTGGGCGTAGGAATAGTTGTCGTGTTCCTTGACGCCGTTGAGGATGCTCTTGAAGTCGTTCTTGCCGATGGCGTCGACCAGCGGGGCGCAGGCCTCCTTCACCGAGCTGAACGGAACCGGTTCGCCGGCGGCGATGAAATCGGAAATGTTGTTGAAGATCTGGACCGTCCCCTTGAGGGCGGCGCGGGCTCCCAGGGGCAGGTTCTCCCAGTCGGCCTCCACATGCGTGTTGACCAGGGCGGTGATGGTCTGAATCAGGGTGCTGCGCCGGAACGGCTTGGTCAGCCAGCCATTGGCGCCGCAAGGATACGACCCGTTGCCGGTCCCCGCCTCCTCGTGCTTCGAGGTGATGACGGTCGGGATGTTGGCCAGCGACGGCTCTTGCTTCAGGCGGGCGATGAAATCGCAGGCGCCGCTGGGCGCGACCTGCTCGTCCACCAGGATCACGGCGGGCGGAGCGGTGCGCAGACCGGGCAGGGCGCGTTCGGTGTCAGGGTATTCGTTGACGCGATAGAGCGAGATCAACGCCTGCGTCACCTGCGAGCGAAAGCCGGCATGGTCATCGACGACGGCGATAAGGGAGACGTAACCAGTATGGGACATCGATCGCTATTTTCTGAAATACGCCGGCTCCGCCCCCGTGGTTTCACCGATATGGCGGATGATATAGCGCAGGAGCGGCATGGTCGGATGAAACTCGCCGCGAGTGGTGGTGTCGCTGACTGATTTTACAGTGATTATGCCGTCGATGCAGTCGCTAATATTCGTCAGTTGAGCGATTTTCAGGCTGACCTTCGCCCCTGCCTTATGGCCTACGGACTGGAAGCTGATGCCGGCGGTGGAGATGTCGACCACCGGATGGGCGCGGCCGTCGATCAGGACGACGAGGCCCTGGCCGATCTTGCGGAGCTGCCGCCGTCTATCTGTGTCCTGCGCCATCGGGAATCCCATCTGGTGATTATCCCAGCTCATCTGGTGAGTATCGCAGAAGCTATACCGTCTGGCCATGAATGGCGTTCGCGGCGCGTTTGAATGGCGGATGAATGCCATGTTTTCATCCGCCCCATCCAGGATGGGACAAATCTCTCGCGGGTTGCTATCCTGGACCATTACAACTTTGAGGGAACTCCGCCGGTGGGCTGCGAGCAGCATGGAACGGCCGGCGCGAGGAGTGGGGGAATGCCCAAGTCGTTGCGCGTACTCCTGGTCGAAGACTCGGTCGATGACGCCGAACTGGTGGAGCTCGAACTGATCCATGGCGGGCTGATTCCGGACATGGTTCGGGTGGAGACCGCGGCGGAGATGCGGGCCTGTCTGAGCCAGGGCGGTTGGGACGTGGTGCTGAGCGACTACCATCTTCCCGCCTTCGGCGCCGAGGCGGCGTTGGAAACACTGCAAGCCAGCGGCCTCGATCTGCCGTTCATCATCCTGTCGGGCATGGTGCGGGCGGAAGAGGCGGTCAAGCTGATGAAGCGCGGCGCCTGCGACTTTCTCGACAAGGCGGCCCTGGCCCGGCTGGTGCCGGCCATCGAGCGCGAGATGCGCGACGCGGCCGACCGCGCCCAGCGCCGTGAGGCGGAGGCGCGGGTCCGGGTGCTGTCCATGGCGGTGGAGCAAAGTCCGGTGGCGGTGATGATCACCGACACCCACGGCGTCATCACCTACGTCAACCCCTGTTTCTGCGCCAATAGCGGCTACGAGGCCCACGAGGCGGTGGGGCGGACGCCCGACATCGTCAAGGGCGGGGAGACCTCGCCCGAGGAATATCGGACCCTGTGGCAGACCATCACCAGCGGCCATGTCTGGCGGGGCATGTTTCACAACCGGCGCAAGGACGGCTCGTATTATTGGGACGAGGCGTCCATTTCGCCGGTTCGCGATTTGTCGGGCAACATCTCGCATTTCGTCGGCATCACGCTGGACGTCACCGAGCGGCAGATCAAGGACCAGGAACTGCACAAGGCGATCGAGCATCTTACCGAAGCCAATTCCGAGTTGGAGCGCTTCGCCTATGTGGCCTCGCACGACCTGCAGGAACCGCTGCGGACCCTGACCTCCTTCACCCAACTGCTCGACCGCCGCTTTCACGACCGCATGGACCCCGAGGCCGACGAATACATGGCCTTCATCGTCGATGCCGCCAAGCGCATGCACCGGCTGATCAACGATCTGCTGACCTATTCGCGCGTCACTAACGCCGACCGGGGATTTTCCCGTGTGTCCATGGCCAACACCTGCGACGTCGCCCTGCGGAATCTGAAATGCAGCATCGAGGAAGCCGGCGCCGTGATCACGGTGGGCGAATTGCCGGAGGTGGTGGCCGACGAGGTGCAGTTGATGCAGCTGTTCCAGAATCTGGTCGGCAACGCCATCAAGTTCCGGCGGCCCGGCGTGCCTCCCGAGATCGCCATTTCCGCCCAGCGCCGCACCGGCGAATGGATGGTTTCGGTTCAAGACAACGGCATCGGCATCTCCACCACCGACCAGGATATCTTCGAGATTTTCCGGCGTCTGCACACCCATGCCGAATATCCCGGCACCGGGGTCGGCCTGGCGGTGTGCAAATGCATCATCCAGCACCACCATGGCCGGATCTGGGTGGAGTCGAAGCCGGGAGAGGCGGGCTGTACCTTCCTCTTCACGCTGCCGGACTCGCCCTGATACCAAATCCCGCTGATCGGTTTCGATCAGCGGGATTTGGTTAGGAGCAACGCGACGCGCGGCCCATGCCGCGGAAGGCAAGGGCGCTCGCGCCCGCCCGCCGAGGGCGCCGCTGATCGGTTCCGATCAGCGGGATACGGTATCAGGAAAAACGCCTCGTTTGCCGATTGGGGGCGCTTGCCTCATACTTTGTCCTCGGCGCCGGCGGGTGGTCGGTGCTTTTCGGCAAGGGGGGGTAGACATGCGCGTCGAAGAGATTCTCGCCATAAAGGGTGGCGTCGTCCACACCATCGGCCCCGGCGCCTCGGTGCACGAGGCGGCGACGATGCTTCAGGACATGAATATCGGGGCGCTGGTCTGCACCGATCCGACCGGCGGGGTGATCGGGGTGATCTCGGAGCGTGACATCTCGCGGGCCGTGGCCCGGTTCGGCTGGGATTGCGTCGACATGTCGGTCTCGGAAACCATGACCCGCGACGTGATCTCGTGCCGGATGGAAGACGAGATGGATTACCTGCTGGCGGTCATGACCGAGACGCGCTGCCGCCATCTTCCGGTGGTGCGCGACGGCTTGGTGGTCGGCATGGTCACCATGGGCGACCTGGTCAAGATCCGGCTAGAGTAGGGGCGCCAGCCGCTCCGCCAGCCAGGCGCCGATCTTGGCGGCGCCGGCCGGGGTGTTGTGGACGTGATCGTAGAAGTCGCCTTCGCCGAAGGGCAGTTCCTCGGCGAGGTCCAGGCAGACCACCTTGCGTTCGGCGCAGACCGCCAGGGTCACCGCGTTGAACTCGGCCAGCAGACGCCAGTTGTCGACGCCGTTCAGCCGGTGGGAGCCGACGATTCCCCAGACCTTGCCGTCGATCCGCTTGTAGTCGCCGCGGGCCTGGGTGACGAAGACCGGCTTTGCTCCCATGGCCTCGATGCGGTCGGCTATCTGGCGGAGGCGCTCGGCATAGGCCGCCGGGTCGGCGACCGGGCGGGCCTCGCGATTGTCGGCGGTGTTGGGGGTGTCGGTCCATTGGGCGTGGGCGTAGTCCAGCGCCACATGGGTCAGATGGGCGCGTCGGGCTTCCAGCATTCCCGTCACCGTGTGGCTGAGACGGAACAGCGCCGAATTGTGGCGGAACCACTTGAAGACGCTGGAGAAGGTCAGGGAATCGGTGGCGTTGACGCCGATCATGGCGTCGTTGACGCCCACATAGACCAGCACGATCCGGGGCTTCAGTCCGGGAACGTAGGGGTACCAGGACTCGAAGTTGAACAGATGGCCGACGGTGCTTTGGCCGTCGATGCCGGAATTGGCGATTCCCGCCGGCTTGCCCCGTTCGGCCAGCCCCTTGGCCAGGGCGGCCTGCCAGGTGGCGTCGTCGGGCAGGTAAAGCTGGTTGGTGGTGCTGCCGCCCACCGTCAGGATGTCGATGGCGGCGGGGTCGATGCCGCGGCCGCGAAAGCCCCAGGCGTCCCGGCGATAGGTGAACGGCGCGCCGCCGGGATAAAGCCCGGTGGCATCGACCTGGATGGCGCTGGACCGCGCGATGTTGAGATGGTCGATGGGGTCGCGGCTGAACCAGCCGCCGAAGGTCAGTTCGACCGCCAGCAGCCCGATCAGCAGCAGGCCGACATTGATGGCGACAATCTTGAGGATTCGTCCGAGCATGGTGTCGTGTATAGCGTGATCGACCTCGCTTCGTCCATGGATGTGAGGAACTTGACCGCGCTCAAGGCGGGAGGGCCGCCGAGGGGGTAACCACAGCGGCTCGATTGCCAAGGGAGGCCCGCGATGAGACCTGAACTGCGCCTGGGACTGGCCTTCGCCGCCCTGTTCTGGGGGCTGGCTTCGCCGGGGGGCACCCCGGTGGCGGCCCAGGAGGCCGGCGCCGTCATGATCAAGGGCAAGCCCTATGTCTATGATCCCGACAATGCCAAGGATGTCATGCGCACCTGCGCCGGCTGCCATGGCGACCTGGGAGCCGGCGGCGGCGGCGGCGTTTATCCGCGGCTGGGAGGGCTGAACGCCGACTATCTCGCCGAGCAGTTCCATAAGTTCAAGACCCGCGAGCGCGAGAACATCCCCATGATCCCCTTCGCGGTGGATCGCGAAGTGTCCGAACAAGACGTGCTCGACGTCACGCGCTTCCTGTCCGAGATCAAGCTGGACACCAAGCCGCCGGCCGACCTGCCCGCCGACGGCTATGCCCGCCTCCAGGTCATGAAGCGGGTGCTGGTGATCCCGCACGAGCCGGGCGACGTGGCGGCGGGCAAGGCGTTCTTCGCGCAAGACTGTGCCCCCTGCCACGGCCGCAACGGCGAGGGCCGCGTGAAGCGGCCGCCCTTGGCCGCCCAGCACATCCCTTACCTCAAGGCCCAGGTGGAGAGCTTCCTGTCGGGCAAGCGCGGCCACGACGACCTCGAAATCCTGCGCGCCAAGACGCCGGCCGACTGGGCCAATCTCTGGGCGTTTCTCTCGACCCTCCAGGACTGATCGGATTTCGATCCGAGAGCCTCTTATTTCCGCCAATGGGAAACCTTACATTCTTCTCGTTCTCGTGCAGAATGCCGGCTGGATGACGAGGGCGGGAGCGAGCGAATGGCGACGACGGGGCGACCGCGTCTGGGATTGCAGGTCAGTATTGTTCTGATCATCGCCTTTGTGGTCGTCTGCTTGACCATTGCCACGGCGACCAGCATCTACTTCGCCAGCACCCATGCCGCCCAAGAGGGGGCGCAGCGGCTGTTCTCGGAGATCACGGCGCGTGTCGCCGACCGCGTCGACAACCAGATCACCGACCTGCTCGACCTCGCCGATCTGGGGGCGTCGCTGCCGGCGGCGGCCGAGCCCATCGGTGGCGGCGGCGGCGGACATGGGCTGGTGCCGTTCCTGCTGCGGGCGCTGGAGCAAAATCCCAATCTCTATTCCGCCTATGTGGGCCAGGCCGACGGCCGTTTCCTTCAGCTCATCGCCACCCGCGACGACGGGCGCATCCTGGCGGCGCACAACGCTCCGGCCGGCACCCGGTTCATCCTGCGCGCCATCGACGGCGGCGAGGACGGCATCCGCCACGAGAGCTGGACCTTCCTCGGGCCGGCCCTGGCGCCGCTTGGATCCGAGGTCAAGGACAACCCCGCCTACGATCCCCGCCTGCGGCCGTGGTACACGGCGGCGGCGGCCAGCCCCGACAGCAGCCTGTCCGAGCCCTATGTGTTCAGCTCGTTGCAGGAGCCGGGGCTGACCGCGTCCCATCGTCTGTCCGTCGGCGACGGCGTGTTCGGCGTGGACATTACCTTGCGCGGCATGGCCGATCTGGTCGGCCGGCAGGTCATCTCGCCCCATGGCGGCATCGTCCTGGTCGATCAGAAGCGCCGCATCCTTGCGGTGGCGCCGGTCCTGGTGGCCGGTTTGTCCAAGGACATCGGGCCGCTGGCCAAGCTGGCCGACATGGACGACCCGCTGATCCGGGTGCTGTCCGAAACCGTCGCCGGTCCCGTCGCCGCCCTGGTGCCGACCGAGCGCGGTCAGGTTCTGGTTCAGGCCACCGATTGGCGGGATCGCAACGGTCAGGCGATTTCCATCGGCATCGTCTCGCCCTTCGCCGATTTCACCGGTCCCATCCGGGAGATGCAGCTGCGGATTCTCAAGGCGACCGCCCTGGTGCTGCTGGTGGTGGTGCCGCTGGCCATGCTGCTGGCCCGCAACATCGCCCGCTCGGTGAAGGATCTGGTGGCCGAAGCCCACCGGGTGCGGCACTTCGATTTCTCCGGCGCCCAACCCAGCGCCTCGTTCATCGGCGAGTTCCAGGATCTGGCCGAGGCCTTCGGGCTGATGAAGGACACCATCTCCCACCGCTCGGGCGATCTGGCGGCGGCGCAAAAGCGGCTGGAGCGGCTGGTCGACCTCGGCATCGCGCTGTCGGCCGAACGGGATTCCGGCCGCCTGATGGACATGATTCTGATGGGAGCCAAGGAGCTGTCCAACGCCGACGGCGGCACCCTTTACATGAAGGATGACCATGACCTGCGGTTCCAGATCATCCGCAACGACACGCTGAGCATCAAGATGGGTGGCGAGGGCGAACCGCCGCCATCGCTGCCGCCGGTACCGCTGACCCTGGCGGACGGCAAGCCCAACCGCACCAACGTGGTCAGCCAGTCGGTTCACCAGCAGCAGACCATCAACATTCCCGACGCCTATGACGAGAGCCGCTTCGACTTCTCCGGCACCAAGGCGTTCGACCAGAAGACCGGCTATCACTCGACCTCGTTCCTGACCGTGCCGCTGAAGCCGCGCGGCGGCGGCGTCATCGGGGCGCTGCAACTGATCAACGCCCGGCCGCCGGGAAGCGACGAGATCGTGCCGTTCTCGCCCGAGATCCAGCGCTTCGTCGAGGCCCTGGCGGCCCAGGCCGCCACCGCCCTCTACAACCGCGAACTGCTCGACGCCCAGGAGCGGTTGATGGACGCCATGATCCAGATCCTGGCGGGCGCCATCGACGCCAAGAGCCCCTATACCGGCGGCCATTGCGAACGGGTGCCGGAACTGTCGCTGATGCTGGCCGAGGAGGCTTGCAAGGTGACCGAGGGGCCGCTGGCCGACTTCGCCTTCCACACCCCGGACGAATGGCGCGAATTCAAGATCGGCGCCTGGCTGCACGATTGCGGCAAGGTCACCACGCCGGAATACGTGGTCGATAAGGCGACCAAGCTGGAGACCATCTACAACCGCATCCACGAGGTGCGGACGCGGTTCGAAGTGCTGCTGCGCGATGCCCGGATCACGATGCTGGAAGCGGTGACGGCGGGGCGTCCGGCGGCGGAGGCCGAGGCGGCCTTCGAGGCGGCCAAGGCGGAGTTGGTGGCCGACTACGCCTTCATCGCCGAATGCAATCAGGGCGGCGAGTTCATGGCCCCGGCCCTGGTCGAGCGGATGAAGGCGATCGCCGGGCGCCCCTGGATGCGCCATTTCGACGACCGGCTGGGGCTGTCCCAGGAAGAGCTGCGCCGGCTGGAAGCCCTTCCGCCCGCGCCGCTGCCGGCGGTGGAGACGCTGCTGGCCGACAAGCCCAACCACGTTATTCCCCGCCCCAAGAATTCAGCCGTGTTCGACCCGGCCCTGCGCTTCAAGACCAAGATCCCCGAGAACCTCTACAATTTCGGCGAGGTCTACAATCTCGGCATCGGGCGCGGGACGCTGAGCGAGGAAGAGCGCTTCAAGATCAACGAACACATCATCCAGACCATCATCATGCTGGAGCGGATGCCGTTCCCCAAGCAGCTGTCACGGGTGGCGGAATACGCCGGGACCCATCACGAGACCCTGACGGGAAGCGGCTATCCCCGCTGCCTGGATGAAAAAGAGCTGTCGATTCCGGCGCGCATCACCGCCATCGCCGACATCTTCGAGGCCCTGACCGCGTCGGATCGGCCCTACAAGAAGCCCAAGACCCTGTCGGAATGCGTCAAGATCCTCAGCTTCTTCAAGAAGGACCGCCATATCGATCCCGATCTGTTCGATCTGTTCCTGACGTCGGGGGTCTATCTGCGCTACGCCGAGCGATTCCTCAAGCCGGACCAGATCGACGCGGTCGATATCGGCGCGTATCTGGGGTGAGGGCGGCCACCGGCCGGGGCGTTCGGGAACTCTAGGCGGCTTCGGCGCAGATTTCCGGGAAGCGGGAGGTTTCGCACCACTCCCGGCTGACGGGAGCGCCATTGCGGCCGAGGACCGAGTACCAGACGATATTCTCGGCGACCCGGATGATCTCGCAGACCGCGGGCTTGGACTCGCCGGTGGCGAGTGCGTCCTGGCACAGCAGCCGGGTATGAACGAAACGAAGGCCGGACGACGGTTTCATAACAGACTCCACACTCAAATGCCCCTCTGCCTGAGGGGGCGCCTTCGCGCCCTTTGCCATCACGGCGCCGGAAAGGCCGACGCCTTGATGATGCAATGCAGCATAACCCCAAACTTCTTACGAAGTCATTGATCCAAGGCCGTTTCATGGGGGATTTGCTGCGCCGCAGCAGCATGGCTGCCTTGTGCCGGCGCATGGCTGGTGGGGTCAGTCGCGGAAATTGATGTACTGAAGCGGCTGATCGACGTCGAGTTTGCGCAGCATGGCGATGGTTTCCTGCAACTCGTCGCGCTTCTTGCCGGTGACGCGCAACTCGTCGCCCTGGATCGAGACCTGAACCTTGATCTTGCTGTCCTTGATGTCCTTGACCAGGGTCTTGGCCAATTCCTTCTCGATGCCGTCCTTGATGCGGATCTGCTGGCGGACCGAATTGCCGGAGGCCTTTTCCACCGTCTTGTAGTCCAGCGCCTTGGGATCGACGTTGCGGCGGGTGAAGTGAACCTTCAGCAACTCGTGCATCTGCTTCAGCTTGGCGTCGTCGTCGGCCAGCACCGTGATGATCTGCTCCTTGCGCTCGACCGAGCATTTGGAGCCCTTGAAGTCGAAGCGCTGCGCCACTTCGCGGGTGATGCCGGCCAGGGCGTTGTCCACCTCGGCGAGGTCGGTCTTGGAGACGATGTCGAAGGACGGCATGGTGGGAACCCCCTGGTCTGGCCGGAATTGAGGCGCCTAGCTTAGCCAATCCCGTCCCATCCGAGAAGGCCGGCCTTGCGGCAATGGCGATCTTGCGGAAAACAGCGGCGATTTCCACATGACCGGGATGGTCAGGCCAAAAGTTTGGATGGCCGGCCGGTCGGCGTTGACGTCTTGCCCCGTCGCGCCGGATGCCTTTAAAATAAGCATGAACAATCAATCGCCTATAATTTGACCGTACCGATGCGAGCTTTTGGGGAGTGTCGCAGAATGTCCAAGGGTTTTGTCTTTGCCGAGAAGCGGGCTCCCAAGCCGGATGCCGAGGCGGCGGCCGAGGGGGCGCCTTGGACCATCCTCATCGTCGACGACGACCCGGAAGTGCACGCCATCACCAAGCTGGCGCTGCGGAATTTCACCTTCGCCGACCGCCCTGTCCGCTTCATCGACGCCCATTCCGGCGAGGAGGCGCGGCGCGTCCTGGCCGAGGAAAGCCAGATCGCCCTGGTGCTGCTGGACGTGGTCATGGAAACCGACGACGCCGGTCTGCGTCTGGTGGAGCATATCCGCAACGAGCTGAGGAACCAGCGCATCCGTATCGTCCTGCGCACCGGCCAGCCGGGCCAGGCGCCGGAAAAGGACGTGATCGTCGCCTACGACATCAACGACTACAAGTCCAAGACCGAGCTGACCCAGGAGCGGCTGTACACCACCGTGGTGGCGGCGCTGCGCGCCTATGAGGACATCATGGCGCTGGAGATGAACCGGCGCGGCCTGGAAAAGATCCTGGACGGTTCGGCCATGCTGTTTCAGTTGCGCTCGCTGCAACTGTTCACCGCCGGCGTGTTGACCCAATTGTCTGCCCTGGTGGGGTGTCGCGAGGACGGGCTGATCTGCGTGGTGGACGACGACGCCCCGGCGGTGGCCGCCGACCACATCACCATCCTGGCGGGATCCGGCCGCTTCGAGGCGGGGGCGGGGGTGGTGCTGGGGGATTTCGCCGACCCGTCGACGCAGTCCACCATTCTCACCGCCCTGTCGGAGCGGCATTCGCGTTATTGCGGCGACCATCTCTGCCTGTATCTGCACAGTCCCAATCATCGCCATCTGGCCATCTACCTGGCCACCAGCCGCCCCATTTCCGAGGTCGAGCGCCAATTGATCGAGGTGTTCGGCAGCAAGGTGGCGCTGGGTTACGACAACGTCCACCTGATCGAGGCGCTGGAGGAGCGGCTGCAACATCTGAAGCGCTCCGAGGAACGCTACGCCCTGGCCGCCAAGGGCGCCAACGAGGCGCTGTGGGACTGGATGGTCGGCGACCAGAGCATCTATTTCAGCCCGCGCATGGAGGAGATCCTGGGGGTGGCGGCCGGCAGCCTCAACGGTTCGCCCCAGACCTGGCGCCAGCATGTCCATCCCGAGGACCGCGCCGTGCTGCAAGTTGGCCTGGACGAGGCCTATGGTCGCCGCAGCGACACGCTGGACCTGCAATTCCGCATGCGCCATGTCTCGGGGCAGGATCTGTGGGTGCGCCTGCGCGGCGCCGTCACCTATGGGCCGGACGGAGCGCCGACCCGTCTGGTGGGCTCGCTGGGCGACGTCACCGACCGCAAACGCTACGAGCAGGAACGGCTGCGTTCGGCGGCGGCGGAGGCGGCCAGCGTCGCCAAGTCGGAGTTCCTGGCGGTGATGAGCCACGAAATCCGCACCCCCATGAACGCCATCCTGGGCATGATCCGGTTGCTGCTGGACACCCGCCTCGACGAGACCCAGCGCGATTACGCCGAGACCGTGCTGTCCTCCAGCGAGGTGCTGCTCAGCATCCTCAACGACATCTTGGACCTGTCGCGCATCGAGGCCGGCAAGCTGGAACTGGAAAGCATCGCCTTCGACCTGTCCAAGGTGGTGGACAGCATCGTTCATCTGATGACGCCGCGCGCCAAGGAAAAGGCCTTGGCGCTGCAAAGCTGGACCGCCGCCGGCGTGCCGCCGCGTCTGGTCGGCGATCCCACCCGGTTGCGTCAGGTGCTGCTGAACCTGCTCAGCAACTCCATCAAGTTCACCGAGCGCGGCGAGGTCTCGCTGCATCTGTCGGCCGAGATGCTTCCCGATGGACTCGCCGGCCTGCGTTTCGAGATCAAGGACACCGGCATCGGCATTTCGTCGGACGCCTGCAGCCGGTTGTTCGGCAATTTCGTCCAGGCTGACGCCTCCATCACCCGGCGGTTCGGCGGCACCGGCCTGGGGCTGGCCATCTGCCAGAATCTGGTGCGGCTGATGGACGGCGATATCGGCGTGACCAGCAGTCCCGGCCAGGGCAGCACCTTCTGGTTCACCGTGCGCCTGCCGGTGGCCGACGCCCTGGACGAGGGCCGCGCGGCGCCGGCGGCTCCGACCAAGCCGGATCGCGCCCTCAAGGTGCTGCTGGCCGAGGACAACGCCGTCAACCAGAAGGTGGCGATCCTGATCCTGGAACGCGCCGGCCACACCGTCACCGGGGTCGGCAACGGCGCCCTGGCCTTGCGGGCGGTGCAGGACAGCGACGCCGAGTACGACATCGTGCTGATGGACATGCAGATGCCCGAGATGGATGGGCTGGAGGCCACGCGGCGGATTCGCGCCCTGGATTCGCCCCGGTCCCAGGTGCCGATCCTGGCGTTGACCGCCAACGCCCTGGCGGCGGAGTTCGAACGCTGCATGGCGGCGGGGATGGACGGCTTCGTCACCAAGCCGTTCCAGATCGAACTGTTGATGGGGGAAATGGCCCGGGTCCTGGCGGAGCGGTCGCCCGGGTCCGGCCGCCGGCCGCCCTCGGTGCCGCGCACGCCGCTGATCGACCGGGCGGTGCTGCACGATCTGCACGACCGCTTCAATCCGGCGCAAGTGGGAGCCTTGCTGGCCGATTGCGTGGTTCACACCAGGGGGCGGCGGGCCGATCTCGCCCGCTGGGCGGCGGCCGGCGACCGGGTCAAGGTCCAGGCCGAGGTCCACGGACTCAAGGAGGCCTCGGCCAATTTCGGTCTGGTGTCGTTGCGCAATCTGGCCGAGGCGGTGGAACTGGCCTGCCAGGACGGCCGCTGGGGCGACGCCCTCCATCTGCTGGCGGAACTGCCGGAGCGCCTGGACGAGACGGTGGCGGAGTTGCGCCGGCTGTTTCCCAGCGCCGACGCCGCCATCGGGCAGCGCCAGTTCGACGCCGAAAGCGGAGCGCGGGCATGATCTCGCGCATCAGTGTGTCCGGCAAGCTGCTGCTGATCTACGCCCTCGACATGATCGCGGTGGTCTTTCTCGGCTTCTCCCTGGCCGAGGAGAAATACATCTCCATCAACTTCGCCCGCAAGGAAGTGGCCGGCAACGCCTATATCGACGCGTCGCGCGACACCTTGTTCGCCATCGCCGAGCGGGGGGTGGTGGCGGAGCCCCAGCTTGCCGCCCTGCAACGGGCCGAGGAGGTTTACGGTCCCGGCATGTCCAGCCGCGCCGAGCTGGACGAGCTGCTGGAGAGCAGCCGCGCCCTGGTGGCGGTGCATCCCGCCCTGGCGGACGACGCCGCCCTGAAGGCGGTGGCCGGCGCGCGGACGCTGATTTCCAAGATCGGCGACCAGTCCAACCTGATTCTCGATCCCGACCTGGACTCCTACTATTCCATGTCGCTGGTCCTGCTGCGGTTCCCGGAACTGGTCGAGCTTCTGGTGCAGGCCCGCGCCCAGGCTCATCATGCCGCTCGCGACGGCGGCCTGTCCGCCGACGACCGCACCGAGTTCTTGATCCTGGAAGGGCGGCTGGCCAACGTCATCAAGGGCATCGAGGGCGACCGCCAGGCCGGCTACAACGGCAATCCCGACGGTTCGCTGCAAGCCGCCCTGTCGCCCGGCTTCGCCGTTCTGGACCGGGCGTTGTCCGGTCTGGTGACCTCGCTGCGGGCCAGCATCATCGACCAGAGCGGGACCATCGACGCCGAGCCGGTGACGCAGGCCATTGATGCGTCGTTGCGGGCGACCCAGGCCGTCTGGGTGCAGACCAGCCGCGAATTGAACCGGCTGCTGGATCTGCGCATCGATGGCTTCTTCCACCGCATGTGGGAGCATTTCGGGCTGGCCGGGGCCTTGCTGGCGGTGATTCTGGTCCTGGTGCTGCTGGTGGCGCGGCGCATCGCCGTTCCCATCGGCCGTCTGGCCGAGGTGGCCGAGACGGTACGGCAGACCAACGATTACGACCTGCGCGCCCAATGGGACAGCACCGACGAGATCGGCCGGCTGGTGGGGGCGTTCAACACCATGCTGGAGCGCCTTCAGGCCGAAGGCCTCCGCCGCGAGGAACTGGCGGCCCAGACCCGCGCCGCCGAGGCCCAGCGCGACCTGCTGGAGGCCATTCCCACCCCGCTGACCGTGTCGCGGTTGTCGGACCACGCCCTGCTGCATGTCAACCAGCCGGCGGCGCGCCTGCTGGGGCTGCGTGGCGACCACGACGCCGCCGAGGACCATCTCAGCCCCCAGGACCGCGACCGGTTGTTGCAGCAGCTCGACCTGCACGGGGCGGTCAACGAGTTCGAGGCCCAGGTCCATGGCGTGGGCGGGGCGCCGTTCTGGGCGCTGATGTCGGCCCGGCTGCTGGTCTACCAGGGGGAGAAGGCGCTGCTGACCACCATCATCCCCATCAGCGAGCGCAAGCGCATGGAGGAGGAACTGCTGGGGGCCAAGAATCGCGCCGAGACCGCCCTGGCCGATCTGCAACAGGCGCAGCAAAGCCTGATCCAGGCGGAGAAGATGGCGTCGCTGGGTGGGCTGGTGGCCGGTGTCGCCCACGAGATCAACACGCCCGTCGGCATCGGTCTGACCGGGGCCTCGACCCTGGCCTCGGAAACGGCGAAGCTGCGCAAGCTCTACGGCGAGCAGGCCATGACCGAGGACGATTTCCTCGATTACCTGGGCACCGCCGCCGAAACCGCGCGGCTGTTGCTGGCCAACATGAACCGCGCCGCCGAGCTGATCCAAAGCTTCAAGCAGGTGGCGGTGGACCAGACCAGCGCCGAACGCCGGCGCTTCGACCTGAAAACCTATATCGAGGAAATCCTCAACAGCCTGAACCCCAGCATCAGGAAGCACCGTCTGGCGGTGGAGGTGTTCTGCCCCGACGGCATCGAGATGAACTCCTATCCCGGCGTTCTGTCGCAGGTGCTGACCAATCTGGTGATGAATTCCCTGGTCCACGCCTATGACGACACCCATCAGGCCGGCACCCTGACCATCACGGTCAAGGATCTGGGCGACGACGTGGTCCTCAGCTTCGCCGATGACGGCAAGGGCATTCCGGCCGAGAACCTGCCCCGCATCTTCGATCCGTTCTTCACCACCCGGCGCAGCAACGGCGGCTCCGGCCTGGGGCTGCACATCGTGTTCAACGTGGTCACCAGTTCGCTGAACGGTCAGGTCGACGTGGCCAGCGAGCCCGGCAAGGGCACCACCTTCAACCTGCGCTTCCCCAAATCCGTCCGGGCGGCGGCACTGGTGGAAAGCCTCCGGGCCTAACCCCTTTCCCCAAAACGAAAACCCCCTCCCGCGAGGGCCAGGGGTTCGCGATAAGTGTGGAGGTCCCTCATTTCGGTGGGGGGCCTTCCCATTTCCGGGGGCAAATAGCATCGGCCCGTCAATGCGTTGCCGCGCGATCTTGAAGTAGGCGGAATCGAAAGCGGCCCCCGAAGAAATCTTCGTTGGACTATCGCGAGCACTATATTCTCGTTTTGGTAATGACTGCCGCGACGCCCAAATCATGGGGCCATCGCGTGAAGTTATTTGGAATTCTATTCAACCGATCTCTTGGAGTCCAGTCCGATTATACCCGCGAGCAAGGACGAACCAAAGGCCCCGATGGGCGTTCTCCATGTGTTCCTCTTTCGCGCCGGGGCTCGTTGACTGGCGGGGCTGGGCGGACGATCCTTCCATTGCTCCCGTCTCCTTGATGTGGTAAGAACATAAACAGAACACTGCCTGTGAGCATTGGCCATGCCCGACGATTCATCCTCCACAGACATCATCCCATACCAGCCTCCGAAGCCGCCGGCACCGAAGCGCCCCTACGTCAGGAGGAACCCTGGCGGGCCGCGCGTGCCGCCTGCGGACGGCGGCATCCAGTCGAACTTCTGCCGGGACATCAACTGCGATAACTTCGGCGTCGAGCCGCTGGCCCAGGTGCCGCGTGGCCCATCCAAGACAGGTGGGGACGGCTATCGGCTCGCTCTCACCGGACGGCATGCGCATCAAGGCCTGTTGTGCACGAAGTGCGGGCAGAAGTCGTCGATCAAGAGCAATGCAGGCATCCGGGAGGAGCTGGAACGGATCACCGACTCGAACGGAAGGGGGAAGCGCCCTTGGGCGACCATCACAACAGCCATTGCGGCCTCGGCAGACAGACATTTCCGATGTTCAGCCACCCCAGTAGAATGTCCATCGTCTCCTTGTCGGCTCCGTCCAGCAGATCGAACAGGGTGGCGAAGATCGCCTTCTGCTTTCGGCAGAACCCGCTGGTCGGGCGATGCCCGACAAGGTCACCTTGGGTGCGGTAGTGCCGAATGGGGTCTGCGCCGCAGTAGGGAACGTAGGCGCAGTCCGAGCAGCCCGGCAGCGATTCCGCGACACCGGCGGCGGCTAGAAGCTGCATCGTCTTGCCGGTCATCAGGTCGATGTAGGTGTCCGACACGGTGCCGAGCCGGAAGGTCTCGTCGCCCATCTCGGCCAACATGCGGGCCTCGTCGGAGGCGTAGACGCCGCCGTCGTGGTTGTAGAGAACGCCCCCGAAGCCTTCGCCGGTGGGTGATTGGAGATCGATGAACCCGACCCCGAACGGCGTCAATATCTTCCGCAGCAGGATGGAGGCGTAACCTTCGACCATGGGAACGCCGCGGCGGTTCAGGTCGAGAATGTGCGCCAGCGCCTCTTTGTAGAAGGCGGCGAACTCGGCTGTGTCGTAGCCGACGGCCTTGGCCGACTTGGTCGCGAAGCCGTAGGGATTGAGCTCGCGCAGGAAGATCGAGTTCAGGCCGAGCGCGACGTATTCGTCGATGATCTCCCGCACCTGTCCGAGGCTGTGCTTGGTGGTCGTCATCAGCGCCGACACGCTGCCCGGGCCCAGCGCCTCATGGCAGTGCCGGATGTTGGCGACGACAATGGCGTGGGCCGCCGAGCCCGTCAGGGGGCGGTTGCGGTCGTGGAGATCGGCGGGCCCGTCCAGCGACGTCGAGATGGCGACGTCGTGCTCCTTGAAGAAGGCGATGTGCTCGTCGGTCAGCAGTGTCAGATTGGTGCAAATGACATAGCGCAGGTTTTTACCGGTTCCGACGGAGCGTTCGGCGGCGGCCTCGACCATCCAGCGCACCGTGTCGAAGGCGAGCAGCGGCTCACCGCCTTGGAACTCCATGGTGAGTGTCGTCGCCGGCGCCTTCAGCATGAGGTCGATGGCGCGGGAGGCGGCTTCGCGTGTCATGTCCACGCCCGTGGTCGATACGTCGGCGCGGGAGACCTGGCAGTAGCCGCAGCTTTGGTTGCAGCGAAGCGTCGGCACGAAGATGTGAAGCTTCGGACCACCCTCCAAGAACGCCTTCTTGGTCCGCCACTGCGAGGCCAACGCACGAAGCGACGCGGCGTCGGGACCGTGCGTCAGGAAGGAGCGGGATTTCAGGTCGAGATGCTCCGAAGAGCCGACTGCGAGCGCTCCCGCGAGGAAGTCCTCGAAGACGGCCCGCTTGAGGATGGCGAATTCGCCGCCCGAATGCGTCATCAGGACGCGTTCAGCGTCGAGTCGTTCGAAGCGGAACGGCATCAGGCGGTAGGGACCGGCCTCGACGTAGGCGTCCCGTCCCTTGAAGCGGGTGTCAGCCACCTGCCGCCCTTGGCAAAAGTTGGACAAAGGCGCGCTGCAAGAGAGCTTCCTGCGTTCCCTTTGTTTCTTCAGCGATGCGAGCGCGCAGAGCGAAGTCGATGAGGGCGTTACAGAACTCCCCGCACGCGGCGGTCAGTTCAGGACCTTCACACCCGTCCTTGGTGCGGATCTCCGCGACCAGCCCGCCCTCTTGACCTCGCCCGATATGGACGTGGCAATGTTCGCCCAGCCAATAGGCCGCCTTCAGCGCCACGTCCTCTGGATACAGTCCGGGGTCGAAAGCGATGACGACGGTGGTGCCCCGCTCATCTACGACGACCCCGGCACGGCTCGGAAAAACCACGGCGATCAGCGCGACGAATAGTGCGAGGAGTGCGACTCGTGGGAAGCGTGGGAGGCATGAG
Organism: uncultured Magnetospirillum sp.; assembly: GCF_903853455.1. GTDB lineage: Bacteria > Pseudomonadota > Alphaproteobacteria > Rhodospirillales > Magnetospirillaceae > Phaeospirillum. The sequence goes on along the minus strand of NZ_CAINTR010000155.1, from coordinate 23,197 downwards.
AATAGTGATCCGCCACCATGACGCCGGTGGCCGGGTCGCGCCGCATGATGTCGAGCAGTATCGCCCCTTCGGACGATGGCGCGGCGGCGATGACACTCGAGGCGGCGGCGACGGCTGCCTCGGTGAGGGCGGACGTCGTGGCGTTGGCGTCCGTTGCGACCATGGTGGTGATGCCCGTGGCGGCCAGAGCGCCGACGACACACTTCTCAGCGATTCCCAGTGCAGTGGTCGACAACTGGGCCTTCATCTTGTCCTTGTCCATGGAATCCCCCTTGGATTGCGTTTCGCCGCGAAGGATACCACTGGTTGGAATCGTTTGCCAGTCGGGATGGACACCCATTGATGGGTGCAAATGGGCCATGTCTCATATTGAGAGAAAAAGAACAAAAAAGAATGCCGGGCGGGGCCTTTCGACCACGCCCGGCATAAATGGTTGTTCTTTCAACCCCTTATGAAGTGATGCTCGACCGAGCGCCCCTCCACACTTATCGCGAACCCCTGGCCGCGAGGGAGGGGGTTCCGTAACGGTGACGGTTAGGAGGGTTTGGACTTAGAAGTCCATGCCGCCCATTCCGCCCATTCCGCCCATTCCGCCCATGCCGCCCATGTCGCCGCCGGGCATGCCACCGGCATCCTTCTTGGGACGCTCGGCGATCATGGCTTCGGTGGTGATCAGCAGGCCGGCCACCGAGGCGGCGTCCTGCAAGGCGGTCCGCACGACCTTGGTCGGGTCGATGATGCCGGCCTTGATCATGTCGGTGTAGACGCCGGTCTGGGCGTCGAAGCCGAAGGACAGGTCCTTGGACTCGCCGATCTTGCCGGCGACGACGGCGCCGTCATGGCCGGCGTTCTCGGCGATCTGACGCACCGGCGCCTGGAGGGCGCGGCGCACGATGTCAACACCGACCTTCTGGTCGGCATCGGCGACGACGAGCTTGTCCAGGGCCTTGACGGCGTGCAGGAGAGCCACGCCGCCACCGGCGACGATGCCTTCCTCGACCGCGGCGCGGGTAGCGTGCAGAGCGTCGTCGACGCGATCCTTGCGCTCCTTCACCTCGACCTCGGAACCGCCGCCGACCTTAATGACGGCGACGCCACCGGCCAGCTTGGCGAGACGCTCCTGGAGCTTCTCACGGTCGTAGTCGGAGGTGGTCTCTTCGACCTGGGCACGGATCTGCTTGCAACGGGCTTCGATGTCGGCCTTGACGCCGGCGCCGTCGACGATGGTGGTGTCTTCCTTGGTGATGGTGATGCGCTTGGCGGTGCCCAGCATCTCCAGGTTGACGCTTTCCAGCTTAATGCCGAGGTCTTCGGAGATCACCTGGCCACCCGACAGGATGGCGATGTCTTCCAGCATGGCCTTGCGACGGTCGCCGAAGCCCGGAGCCTTCACGGCCGCGACCTTGAGGCCGCCGCGCAGCTTGTTGACCACCAGGGTGGCCAGAGCCTCGCCTTCGATGTCCTCGGCGATGATCACCAGCGGACGACCGGACTGCACCACCTGCTCCAGCACCGGCAGCAGCGGCTGCAGGCCCGACAGCTTCTTCTCGTGGAGAAGGATGTAGGGGTTTTCCAGCTCGACGGTCATCTTCTCGGCATTGGTCACGAAGTACGGGCTGGTGTAGCCACGATCGAACTGCATGCCCTCGACGACTTCGAGTTCGGTGTCGAGGCCCTTGGCCTCCTCGACGGTGATGACGCCCTCGTTGCCAACCTTTTCCATGGCACGAGCGATCATGTCGCCGATTTCCTTCTCGCCATTGGCGGAGATGGTGCCGACCTGGGCGATTTCGGCGTTGGTCTCGACCTTGCGCGAGCGGCTCTTGACGTCGGCGACGACGGCGGCGACGGCGATGTCGATGCCGCGCTTCAGATCCATCGGGTTGAGGCCGGCGGCAACCGCCTTCACGCCCTCGCGGACGATGGCCTGAGCCAGGACGGTGGCGGTGGTGGTGCCGTCACCCGCCAGATCGGCGGTCTTCGAGGCCACTTCGCGCACCATCTGGGCGCCCATGTTCTCGAAACGGTCGGCCAGCTCGATCTCCTTGGCGACGGTGACGCCGTCCTTGGTGATGCGCGGCGCGCCGAACGACTTCTCGATGACGACGTTACGGCCCTTGGGGCCGAGGGTGACCTTCACCGCGTCGGCGAGGATGTCGACGCCGCGCAGCATACGGGTGCGGGCATCGGTGGAGAATTTGACTTCCTTGGCAGCCATTTGTCTAAACCTCTATGTCGTGATTAGGCGAGAATGCCGAGAATGTCGGATTCCTTCATGATCAACAGCTCGTCGCCGTCGATCTTGACCTCGGTGCCCGACCACTTGCCGAACAGCACGCGGTCACCGGCCTTGACGTCCAGAGCGACGAGCTTGCCGTCATCGCCACGGGTGCCGGAGCCGACGGCCACGACTTCGCCCTGCATGGGCTTTTCCTTGGCGGTGTCGGGGATGATGATGCCGCCAGCGGTCTTCTCTTCCGCGTCGAGGCGCTTCACCAGCACGCGATCATGGAGCGGTCTGAACTTCATTCCTTGGAACCTCCGATAAGATATCTCAATGCCGGCCGGGGCGCTGTTAGCACTCCATGCCGACGAGTGCCAATGATCTAGGGGGGTGGGACGGGAGAGTCAAGCAGCTTCGGGTGAAGATTCTTTCATATTTCCGATATGGCGTTGTTTTCGTTCTTGTTTTCCGGCACCCTCCGGCTTGGTCCCCGCCGGCCGCATGGACAGGCGGCCATTCGCGCCTACATATTTCCCCGCGACAGTTTTCAACCTCTTTCGCCAACCGGGAAAGCCGCCATGACTCCGCAGGAACATGACCTGATCCAAAGCGTGTTCGACCGTCTCAGCCGACTGGCGGGCGGTCCCAAGGATCCCCAGGCCGAGGCTCTGATCGCCGAGCGCATGCGGGCGATCCCCGATTCCGCCTATAATCTGGTGGAAGCGGTGGTGGTGCAGGAAATGGCCATCAAGGAGCGCGAGGCCCACATCGCCGAGCTGGAGCGCCGCCTCGCCGCCGCGCCGCCTCCCCAGCAGCAGCAGGGCGGCGGCTTCGGCCAGGGCGCCGCCGCCAATCCGTGGGGACGCGGTTCGGTGCCGTCGGTGCCGCCCCAGCCGCAGCAATACGCCCAGCCGCAGCAGTATGCTCCGCCGCCTCAGCAATATGCTCCGCCGCAACAATACGCGCAGCCCCAGCAATACGCCCAGCCGCAGGCTCCGTGGGGCCAGCCGGCCGGCGGCAGCTTCCTGCGCACCGCCGCCGGAGCGGCGGTGGGGGTGGCCGGCGGCATGTTGCTGGCCGAGGGTGTCTCGCACATGTTCGGCGGCGGCGGCCATGCCGGCAGCGCCTTCGGCGGCAGCCCCTGGGGCGGCGGCGCCGGTCCGGCCTCGGAGACCATCACCGAGAACACCACCGTCAACAACTACTACGGCTCGGCGCCGCCGACCCAGCCGGTCAACGACGTCCAGCCGCAATACGACACCAATGTCTCCGATACCGGCGGCTATGACGACGGCGGCGGTTTCGACACGGGCGGCTTCGACGACAGCGGGTCCGATTTCTAGTCTCGGGATGAGACGATTGCGTCGGTGGGGACCGCTCCCCTATAAGGGGCGGTCTTCATCCGAGGTGACTCCGTCATGATTCTCTATACCCTGCGCTGCTCGCACGACCACCACTTCGAGGAATGGTTCTCCAACAGCGCCGAATACGACGCCAAGAAGCAGGCCGCCGCGCTGGTCTGCCCCGATTGCGGCGACAAGGAAGTGGCCAAGGCCATCATGGCCCCCAATGTGGGCAAGTCCCATGGCGCACCCGCTCCGGCCCCGACCTGCGGCACCCCCATGGGCTGCGGCGGCTGCGCCTACGCCGGCCAGCATTAGGTTTTTCATCGTCCCTCAGGCGCCGGGCGGGCGCCTCCGCGCCCTTGGCTTTCGCGCCACGAGGCGCGCCGGGCCTTGCCCGCAACTCCTCGCCTTTGGCTCGTCGGGACGCATCCCGCCCGGCGACTGAGGGAGAAAAAAGAAAGGCCCGGACGATTTCTCGTCCGGGCCAGTTTTCCTGCATCGGGGAGATGCGGGAGGGTTACGGGATCATCCCAGGGAACACATAGGCCTGCAGGGTGGTGATCACGCCGATGATCGCCACGAAGAAGACGCTGTGCTTCAAGGTGAAGCGGAACAGGGCGGCTTCGTGTCCCACCAGCCCCACGGCGGCGCAGGCCACCGCGATGGATTGCGGCGAGATCATCTTGCCGGTGACGCCGCCGGTGGTGTTGGCCGCCACCAGCAGGATGTCGCTGACGCCCACCTGATGGGCGGTAGTGGCTTGCAGGGCGCAGAACAGGGCGTTGGACGAAGTGTCCGAGCCGGTCAGGAACACGCCCATCCAGCCGAGGATCGGCGAGAAGAACGGGAAGGTGTCGCCGGCTCCGGCCAGCAGCAGCGCCAGGGTGGTGGACAGGCCCGAGGCGTTGGCGACGAAGGCGAAGGCCAGCACGGTGCCGATGGTGTAGATCGGCCGCTTGAGCTCGTTGAAGGTCTCGCCGAGGGTCTTGAGCCCCTCGGACGGCTTCATGGACAGGAAGACGATGGCGATGATGGCGGCGATCAGGATGGCGGTGCCGGTGGCCGACAGCAGGTTGAGGGTGTAGACCGCCGGCACGGCCTTGACGGCGGCGACGATGGGGGGCGCCTTGGCCACCAGATTGTGGAGATAGGGCACCGGCCAGTCGATGTTGGTGAAGGCCAGTTCGGCTCCCTTGGCGAACATCGCCTTGAACGGCTTCAGGCTCCAGACGGTGACCATGGCGGTCAGGATCAGGAAGGGCGACCATGCCCGGATGATCTGGCCGAAGCTGTAGTCGTGGGAGTGCTTCTCCTCGGCGGTCTCGGCCTTGAAGCGGAAGATGTTTTTGGGCTTCCAGAACTTCAGGAAGACGGTGATGCAGACCAGGCTGATCAGGGCCGAGGTGATGTCGGGCAGCTCCGGGCCGATGAAGTTGGAGGTGAAGAACACCCCCACGGCGAAGCTGACGCCGGCCACCAGGATGGCGGGCCAGGTCTCGCGGACGCCCTTGACCCCGTCCATGATGAAGATGATCCAGAACGGCACGAACACGGCGAGCAGCGGTAGCTGGCGGCCGGCCATGGCGCCGATCTTGAAGGCGTCGAGGCCCGAGACCTGACCGGCGACGATGATGGGAATGCCCATGGCGCCGAAGGCCACCGGGGCGGTGTTGGCGATCAGACAGAGACCGGCGGCATAGAGCGGATTGAAGCCCAATCCCACCAGCAGGGCGGCGGTGATGGCCACCGGGGCGCCGAAGCCCGCGGCGCCTTCCAGGAAGGCGCCGAAGGAAAAGCCGATCATCAGCATCTGCAGGCGCTGATCCTCGGTGATGGAGACCACCGAGGCGCGGATGATCTCGAACTGGCCGGTCTTCACCGTGACCTTATAGAGGAACACCGCCGCGATGATGATCCAGGCGATGGGCCACAGGCCGAACACGAAGCCCTGGACCACCGACATCACCGCCGCCGCCACCGGCATGTGGTAGAACACCACCGCCACGGCCAAGGCCAGCAGCACCGTGATGGTGCCGGCCACATGGCCCTTCATGCGGAACACCGCCAGGGCCGCGAAGAAGAAGATGATGGGAATGGCGGCGACCAGCGCCGAGAGCCAGAGATTCCCGGCCGGATCGTAGACCTGTGTCCAAGGTTGCATGATTCCTCCCTGAGCGTCTGGACGACGCATCGCGGGGATGTCGGCGTCGGCGACGCGGTAAAGTTTTTATACCATCGTGTTTTTGTGGATAACTCATTTTATTCGCCCCTGTAAATGGGAAAGTTTTAGGCCCGTATTTTTTCAGGGGTTGGAAGCGTGGCGTCATGGGCCTATCTTGAAGGGCATGACCCGATCAAAACCCACGTCCAAGGCCGAGCCGGCCGTCGATCCCCTGGCACGCCTGCTTCAGGCGCACCCCGAGACCGCCTACGACTATCTGGAGTTCCGCCGCCTGATGGCCGGCAACGCCGCTGCCCTGGCCGCCGAACGGGCGACCGAAAGCGATCTGGCCCGCCTCGCCGCCTGCATGGGTGCCATGGAGGAGGCCCATGCCATCGACGACCACGAGCAGGAGGCGGCGGCGGATGCCGACTTCCACCTCGCCATCTACGAGGCCGCCCACAATCTGGTGATGACCCAGGTGATGCATCGCATCTTCGACATGCTGAAGGGGGGCGTGTTCTACGACCGCGCCGACCTGTATCGCCGCCGGGGGGTGCGCGACGGCTTCCTGCGGCAGCATCAGGCCATCTGGCGGGCCATCGCCGACGGCAACCCGGAAGTGGCGCGGAGCATGGCCGAGGCGCATATCGGATCCATCGAGGAGGCGCTGCGCGAGGCCCAGCATGCCGACGCCCGGCGTGACGTGGCGCTGCGCCGCCGCTCCGGCTCGGACCTGGTCGCCCGCGCTCGCGCCGGAAGCTGACCGCCATAAAAAAGTGGACAATATTTTTTACCACTTTACGTGATGGGTAAAATGGCATAACCATTAGTGCGTCGGCGCCATGTGCCGGCCTAGCCCCATGGAGCGCCCCCCATGCCCATGTCCGCGTCCAAGCCCGGCCGCCCGCATACCGTCTATTTCTTCGGCACCTGTCTGGTGGACCTGTTCTATCCCGAGGCCGGTCTGGCCGGGATGGAGCTGCTGAGCCGCGAGGGCCTCAAGGTGGTCTTCCCCCAGAAGCAGACCTGCTGCGGCCAGCCCGCCCGCAACAACGGCCACCCCGAGGAGGCCCGCGCCGTCGCCCGGCTGCAATTGGACGCCTTTCCCGGCGACTGGCCCATCGTGGTGCCGTCGGGCTCCTGCGCCGGCATGATGAAGCTGCACTATCCCGAGCTGTTCGTGGGTGATCCCGACCATGCCCGCGCCGTGGCGTTCTCGGCCCGCGTCTTTGAGCTGACTCAGTTCCTGGTGGACGTGCTCGACGTCAAGCTGGCCGACAAGGGCCGGCCGGTCACCGTGACCTGGCACCCGTCGTGCCATTCCCAGCGCGAGATGGGGGTGCTGGACCAGCCCAAGGCGCTGCTGCGCCAACTGGCCAACGTCACCCTGGTGGAGAATCCGCGCGAGACCGAGTGTTGCGGCTTCGGCGGCACCTTCTCGGTCAAGCAGCCGGAGATCTCGGCGGCCATGGTCGCCGACAAGGTCGCCTCCATCGAGCAGACCGGCGCCGCCCAGGTGGTGTCGGGCGATTGCGGCTGCCTGATGAACATCACCGGCGCCGCCGGGAAAAGCCGCAAGGCGGTCACCGGCCGCCACATCGCCGAATTCCTGCTGGAGCGCTGCCATGGAGGCTCTTAAATCCGATTTCGGCGGCAAGGCGCATGTGGCGCTGAACGACCCCAAGCTGCGGGCCAATTTCCGCCGCGCCATGGACGGGCTGATGGCCAAGCGCGCCGCCCAGTTCCCCGATGCCGAGGAGTGGAAGACCCTGCGGGCGCGCGGTGCCGCCGTCCGCGCCCGCGCCCTGGCGCGGCTGCCGGAGTTGCTGGAGCAGCTGGAAGCCAAGCTCACCGCCAACGGCGTCATCGTCCATTGGGCCGAGACCACCGCCGAGGCCAACGCGGTGGTGCTGGACATCCTCAAGGCGGCCGGGGTCAAGCGGGTGATCAAGGGCAAGTCCATGGTCACCGAGGAGATGCATCTCAACGCCCATCTCGAAGCCAACGGCATAAGGGCGGTGGAATCCGATCTGGGCGAATACATCATCCAACTGGCGGGCCAGGCGCCGTCCCACATCGTCATGCCCTGCATCCACATGAACAAGGCCGAGATCGCCGAGTTGTTCGCCGACAAGATCGAGGGCCAGACCTACACCGAGAACGTGGACGAGCTGACCGCCGCCGCCCGCCGGGTGCTGCGCGACCGCTTCGCCGACGCCGACGCCGGCATTTCCGGGGTCAATTTCGCGGTGGCCGAGACCGGCACCCTGGTGCTGATCGAGAACGAGGGCAACGGCCGGCTGTCCACCACCCTGCCGCCGCTGCACATCGCGGTGACCGGCATCGAGAAGGTGCTGGAGAAGCTGGAGGACGTGGCGCCGCTGCTGTCGCTGCTGCCGCGCTCCGCCACCGGCCAGGTGGTCACCACCTATGTCAACATGATCAGCCATCCGCGCCAGCCGGGCGAGAAGGACGGCCCCAAGGCGGTGCATCTGGTGCTGCTGGACAACGGCCGCTCCAAGGTCTACGGCGACGTGGAACTGGCCGACACGCTGCGCTGCATCCGCTGCGCCGCCTGCATGAACCACTGTCCGGTCTATACCAGGGTCGGCGGCCACACCTATACCTTCACCTATCCCGGCCCCATCGGCAAAATCCTGACGCCACAGTTGGAAGGGCTCGACTGCGCCGGCGACCAGCCGCACGCCTCGACCCTGTGCGGCGCCTGCGCCGAGGTCTGCCCGGTGCAGATCCCCATTCCCGACCTGCTGGCCCGGTTGCGCACCGAGGCGGTCAGCCCCACCTCGCTCGCCGTCAAGGGCGGCGGCAGCGGCCGTTCGCTCTCCGAGAGCCTGGGCTGGGGCGGTTGGGCGGCGCTGTATTCCTCGCCGCGGGTCTACCGGCTGTCGGCCCGGCTGCTGGGGCTGTTCGGCAATTGGATGCCGGCCTGGCTGCCCATGCTGCGGCAATGGACCAGCGTGCGGACCAAGCCGAAATTCGCCGCCAAGAGCCTGCACCAGCTGGCCCGCGAGAGGGGGTACTCCCATGACGAGCGCTAGAGACCGCATCCTCGTTCGCCTCAAATCCGCCCCCCGGCGCACCATGCCGGAGCGCCCCGACTGGGCGGCGCCCCGCTATGGCGAGGGCCGCGTCACCCAGTTCCGCGCCATGCTGGAAGCCGCCCATGCCGATGTCTGCGAGGTGGCGCGGGCCGACTGGCCGGAACGGTTGCGGGTCATCCTGGCCAACAAGGGAGTGAGCCGGGTGCTGTTCGCGCCGGCCACCGCGACCGGCAGGCAATTGGCCGAGGCCTGGGCGGCCGGTGACGCCCCCAAGCTGGTTCCCTACGACCGCTCCATCGAGGAGATGAAGGCGGTGCTGGTGCACGAGGTCCAGGCCTCGGTCACCACCGCGCGCAGCGGCATCGCCCAGACCGGCTCGCTGGTGCTGTGGCCGACCCCGGACGAGCCGCGGCTGATGAGCCTGCTGCCGCCCATCCATGTGGTGCTGGTGGACAAGGGCAATATCCGCGATTCCCTGGCCGAGACCATGCAAGTCGAGGGCTGGGCCGGAAGCATGCCCACCAACGCGGTGCTGGTGTCGGGACCAAGCAAGACCGCCGATATCGAGCAGACCCTGGCCTATGGCGTCCACGGTCCCAAGGAGCTGATCGTGCTGGTGATCGGAGACGACGCATGATGGCCGACTCCTCCACCCTTCTGTTGGAGCTTGCCGGCGTGGTCCCCGCCGCTCGGCTGATCACCGATCCGCTGCGGCGGCTGGCCTATGGCACCGATGCCAGCTTCTACCGCCTGACGCCGAAGGTGGTGGTGGAGGTCGCCGACGAGGCCGAGGTCAAGGGAGTTCTGGCCGCCTGCCGCCGCCATGGCGCTCCCGTCACCTTCCGCGCCGCCGGAACCTCATTGTCGGGCCAGGCGGTCAGCGATTCGGTACTGATGATTCTCGGCAATGGCTGGAACAAGGTGGTGGTGGAGGACGGCGGCGCGGCCATCCGCCTTCAGCCCGGCGTCATCGGCGCCGAGGCCAATCGCCGTCTGGCCGGGTTCGCCCGCAAGATCGGCCCCGATCCCGCCAGCATCGATTCGTGCAAGATCGGCGGCATCGCCGCCAACAATGCCAGCGGCATGTGCTGCGGCACCGCCGACAATTCCTACCAGACGCTGGCCTCCATGCGCCTGGTTCTGGCCGACGGGTCCCTGGTGGACACCGGCGACGGCGACAGCGTCAAGGCCTTCCGGGCCTCCCACGCGGATCTGCTGGGAACGCTGGCCTCCCTGGGCCGGCGGGTGCGCGGCGACGAGACCTTGGCGGGCCGCATCCGGCACAAATTCGCCATCAAGAACACCACCGGCTATTCCCTCAACGCCCTGGTGGACTACACCGATCCGCTGGACATCCTCAGCCATCTGATGATCGGCTCGGAAGGCACGCTGGGCTTCATCGCCGAGATCACCTACCGCACCGTGCCCGAGCATGCCCACAAGGCCAGCGCCCTGCTGCTGTTCCCCGACATCGCCGAAGCCTGCCGCACCGTGGCGCTGCTGAAATCGGCGCCGGTCTCGGCGGTGGAGCTGATGGACCGCGCCAGCTTGCGCTCGGTGGAGGACAAGCCGGGCATGCCGGCCCAGATCCGGGGATTGGCCGAGGGCGTCACCGCCCTGCTGGTGGAGACCAGGGGCGAGACCGCCGGCGCCCTTACCGCCAACATGGTCGCCATCGGTCTGGTCCTGGCCGGCGTCACCACCTTGTTTCCCGCCGAATTCACCGATGATCCGGCCGAATACGGCAAGCTGTGGAAGATCAGGAAGGGCCTGTTTCCGGCGGTGGGCGCGGTGCGCGCCATCGGCACCACCGTCATCATCGAGGACGTGGCCTTTCCGCTGCACTCGCTGGCCGCCGCCACCGTCGATCTGGAGCATCTGTGCGCCAAGCACGGCTATGCCGAGGCGATCATCTTCGGCCATGCCCTGGACGGCAACCTCCACTTCGTTTTCACCCAAGATTTCGGCTCCAAGGCCGAGATCGAGCGCTATGCCCGCTTCATGGACGAGGTGGCCGAGCTGGTGGTGAAGAAATACGACGGCAGCCTCAAGGCCGAGCACGGCACCGGCCGCAACATGGCCCCCTTCGTCGAGATGGAATGGGGGGCCGAGGCGACGGCGCTGATGTGGGAGATCAAGCGCCTGCTCGACCCCCGCCTGCTGCTCAACCCCGGCGTGGTGTTGGACACCAACCCCCAGGCCCATCTGGAGAATCTGAAGGCGCTGCCGCCGGCCGACGTGCTGGTGGACACCTGCATCGAATGCGGCTTCTGCGAGCGCATGTGTCCCAGCCACGGCCTGACCCTCAGCCCGCGCCAGCGCATCACCAGTTGGCGCGAGATCTCGCGGCGCGGCAGCCTGGGCGATCCGGCGGTGGAGTTGCGCGCCCTCTACGACTATCAGGGCATCGACACCTGCGCCGCCTGCGGTCTTTGCGCCACCGCCTGCCCGGTGGGGATCGAGACCGGCCGCCTGACCAAGTCCCTGCGCGGCCGCCGTCAGGGCGGCACCGCCCAGGCGGTGGGCGATTGGGCCGCGCGGCATTACGGCGGCATGCTGACCGCCACAAGGCTGGGCCTCGGCGCCGCCGCCCTGGTCAGCCGCGTCGCCGGCCCCGATGCCATGGCCGGCATGGCCCAGGCGGCGCGCAAGCTGTCCGGCGGATTGGTTCCCAAGGTCGGCGCGCATCTGCCCACCGCCGCCGCCTACACCATGTCGCCGGGCGAGGCCGGCGGCGAGGCGGTGGTCTATTTCCCCACCTGCGCCGCCCGCAGCATGGGGCCGTCGGCGAGCGATCCCGAGCGGGACTCGCTGCCCACCGTCATGAGCCGCGTCCTGGCGCGGGCCGGCTATCGCGTCGTGGTCCCGGACGGCGTCGATGGCTTGTGCTGCGGTCAGGCGTTCGAGAGCAAGGGCCTCCAGGCCACCGCCGACCGCAAGGCCGCCGAGTTGGAGGCCGCCCTGGTCAAGGCCAGCGACAATGGCCGCCTGCCCATCGTCATGGATGCCTCGGCCTGCACTTGGCGGATGAAGACCTTCCTGGGCGAGCGGCTGGCGGTCCTGGACTCGGTGGAATTCCTCCACGACGCGGTGCTGCCGCGCCTCGCTCCCCGGCCCCAGGTCGCGCCGGTGCTGGTCCATGTCAATTGCGGCGCCCGCAAGATGGGGCTCGACGACAAGATGATCGGGCTGGCCAAGGCCTGCGCCACCACGGTGGTGGTGCCGGACGGTGTCGGCTGCTGCGGCTTCGCCGGCGACAAGGGCTTCACCCAGCCCGAACTCAACGACCATGCGCTGCGCAACCTGGCATCCCAGGTGCCGGACGGCTGCGAGGCCGGCTATTCCTCCAACCGCACCTGTGAAATCGGACTTGCCGACCACGCCGACCGGCCGTACCGCTCCATCGTCACCCTGCTGGACCGGGTGACGCGGTAGATGACGCGGGTTCTTGCGGCCCTGGCGGTTCTGCTGCTTCCCATGGCGGGACGGGCGGAGGACTCCGCCTGCGCCGCCAGTCCGTTGCGGGTGGGGGAGTGCTTCACCGTCCATGGGCGTTTGACCACCTGCACCGGAGTGCCCAACGCCACCATCTGGATCGTCGGCACCAACCGCATCCTTGGTGTCGTTGACGTCAACGGGCATCCGGCGGGCGAACGCCTGCTGCCCGGACCGCTTGATGACGCGATGTTCTCGGCGACGCCCTGCTCCAAGGCGGCGTTCGGCGAGTTCACCGTCTGCCCGCTGGCCCCTGATCGTCCGGGGGTGATGCGGCGGGTTTGCGTGACAAGCGCGACGAAAGTCGTCATCAAGGACTGGTAGCCGGCCTCTCCTTGATCAAAGGAAAATCCCCGTGACCCCCGCCGAAATCCTCGGACGCGTTCTGTACAAGGACCAGGACGTCATCGTCCTGGACAAGCCGGCCGGGTTGGCGGTGCATGCCGGACCCAATTCGCCCGATCATCTCGAACTGTATTTCGACGCGCTGAAATTCGGCTGGGCCGAGCCGCCGCGTCTGGCCCACCGGCTGGACCGCGATACCTCCGGCTGCCTGATCCTGGGACGCCACGACAAGGCGCTGAAGCGCCTGGGCAAGATGTTCGCCGCCCACCGCATCGAAAAACTATACTGGTCGGTCAGTCTAGGATCGCCGCCCACCGAGCGCGGCACCGTCGATGTTCCCATCCTCAAAGTGTCGTCACGCGGTCAGGGCTGGCGGATCAAGGTCGATCCGCTGGGGCAGCCTTCACTTACCGACTGGTCGGTCAAGGGACGCTGCGACGACCTCACCTGGATTGAGTGGCGGCCACGAACGGGGCGCACCCACCAGATCCGGGTCCACGCCAAGCATCTCGGCTGCCCTTTGCTGGGCGATGCCTATTACGGCGAGGATCCGGCCCCTCGGGTGCCGCTGCACCTGCTGGCCCGCGAAGTGTCCATCCCGCCGCTGGCGCCATCCAAGCCCCCCATCCGCGTCACCGCCCCGCCGCCGGAGCATATGAAGGAGGCGCTGACGGCGTGCGGCTGGCGGGAGGGGTGAGAAGGGCGGTTTCGGAAGATCCTACTGTAGCGCCTTGAGAATCACTGGGGCCAGCAGGGTGCGGGCCACGTAATCCGACATGGGCAAGGTGAAATGCCCATAGTCGTAGGTGGTCAGCCCCTCGAGCGGATCATCGCCGAGATAGACCAGACAGCCTTCGGCATCGCACAGGCGCTCGATCAGCGAGATGTAGACCACCTCGGTCGAGCCGGCGAACCGGTCGCGCAGCAAACGGTCGGTGCGGAGCGCTTCCGGCTGGAGGTTGTCCCAGGTGCGCCGGGGCGGCTGGCCGTGGTATTTCCGCTCGACCACCTGATACAGGAAGGGCTTCCAGTGTGGTACCGGGCCCGGCAGGATGACGTGGCCGACCCCCAACTGGTGCAAGCGCGCGATCAGGGCGGGGAAGTCGTTGTCCTCGTGATGGCCTTCCTGGGCGAGGATCACCACCGACGGCCGCAAGGCCTTGATGCGGTCGATGGCGAAGGCGTTGGCCCGGTTGCAGGCGCCCACGGGATCGTCGTCTTGCACCGTCAGGGTGGGGATGCAGCCCGACGCAGCCACCTGTAGCAGCGAAACCTCCGGCGGCAGGGCGTTTCTCAGGCCGTGTTGCAGGTGTTGCGAGTGGGAATCGCCCCACACGAACACCACCTTGTCGGTCTCGGGAACGTAACAGCCGCGATCAATGGCGGTTTTTCCCGCGTTGTGGCGGACGTCGTAGAAGTTGCACTCCTGGCGGTCCTGATGGAACAGGTCGTGCGCCTCGGCGTAGTTCTGGTTGGCGAAGAAGGCGTCATAGCGGGCGATCAGCGGCATGCGCCACGGCACGCCGCCGCTGGCGGCGACGACCAGCCCGGCAAGGGCGCAGGTGGCCAGCCCGCCGGCCAATATCCGATCGGCGACCTTCCCCCGCCATCGTCCTTGCAGCGGGCGTTCGACCAGTTGTCGGGTGGTCCAGGCCAGGACGAAACTGATGGCGACCACCAGGCCGACCAGACCCGGTGAAGGATCCCCCTCGGTCTGTAGCCGCAGCATGGTCAGCAGCGGCCAGTGCCACAGATAGAGCGGATAGCTGATCCCTCCCATGCCGACCGTCAGGGGATGGGCGAGAACCCGCCGGTTCAGCCAGGATTGCGGCCCCGCCAGGATCAGTCCCGCCGTTCCCAGCGTCGGCAGCAATGCCCACCAGCCGGGATAGGGTTTGGTTTTGTCCAGGGCCAAGGCCGCTGCCGTCACCAGGGCTAGGCCCCCCAGGGCGATCCAGTCGCGGCCTCCCCCCGCCGTTTGTTGGGCCGCTTGAGTCGGTTGGCCCGGCCGCCAAGCCGCCAGGATGCCGCCAAGCATGAACTCCCACAGGCGCGACAGGGGCAGGAAATAGGCCCCCGAAGGATCATGGGCCACCTGGAACAGGTTGAAGGCGAAGGACAGGAGCAACAGCGCCGCCATGCCACGCCAGAGCGGCCGGCACCAGCGGCGCAGGAGCAGCACGGCAAGCGGCCAGACCAGACAGAACTGGGCGTCGACCCCGAGATACCACAGATGCAGCAGCGGCTTGGTCTCCGACCCGACGTCGAAATAGCCGGCCTCGTTGTAGAGCAGGATGTTGGAGACGAAGGCGGCGCCGCCCGCCACATGCTTGCCCAGTTGCCGGAACTCTCCCGGCAGCAGCAGGACCCAGCCCAGACTCAGGCAGGCGGCAAGCACCACCATCAGGGATGGCACGATGCGTCGCGCGCGGCGCAGATAGAAGCGCAGGATGCCGGCCCCGTCGCGGCCCACCTCCCGGGACAGGGACGAGGTGACCAGATAGCCGGTCATGACCAGGAAGATGTCCACCCCGACGAAGCCGCCGGGCAGGATAGCGGGGAAGGCATGGAAGGCGACCACCAGCGCGATGGCGATGGCGCGCAGACCGTCGATGTCGGTGCGGTGGGCCGCAGCGGCCAGGGATGATGGCGGGGCCGACGGGGGGGAGCTAACGGTCAATTTTCCCCACCTCCGGCGGCCATCGATCGGCAAGCCTAACATCGCGGCCGGCGGATGTCATGACGGCGGGAGAACCCGACCGGCATCACCGCTCACTCCTCCCGGACCTCTCCCTCGAAGTCCCGGCCGGCATAGGCGATGGCGACGATCTCCACCACCCGGTCCAGCATCCGGAAGGCGATGGTCACCCGCCGCTCGAAGCCGATGGTGCGAAGGCCCGGCGCGAGGTCGTCGCGCCGGGTGCCACGCTCGGGGAAGGTGGCCAACCCCATGCACGCTTGTTCGATCCGTGTGAGATAAGCGCCGGCCCGCGATGCGCCGGAGGCTTCGACAATGTAGCGATACAGCGCGAACAGGTCGGCTTCCGCCGCCGGGCGGAAGACGACCCTAATCGTCACGCTTTTCGTCCAACATCCGTTCGGCGTGACGATGGCGCAACCGTGTGAACACATCCTCCGCCGCGACGCTGGGACGTGAATCCGCCAGGGACGCTTCCACCTTGCGGCGGAGGATTTCGTCCAGGGCCGTCTCCTCGCGGTCGAGGGCGCGCAGTCCCGCCCGCACGATTTCGCTGGCGGAGCCATAGGCCCCCGACTTCAGGCGGGCTTCCAGGCTGGCCTGCTGGGGGCCGAGGGTCACGGTGATGGGTTTGCTGGTGCGCATGGTCGTGAACCCGATGATGGTCGCGGGTCATTACAGTGTCATACTCGATGCCGGCCGTCCACGGTCGTCGAGGCGTTTAAGTCACTCCCCCTCCGCGTCGCGCAGGGTAAAGAAGAACGTCGCCCCCTTGTCCAGCTCGGAGTCCACCCAGATGGTTCCGCCGAAGCGGTGGACGATGCGGCGGCACAAGGTCAGGCCAATGCCGGTCCCCGTCGTCTCGGATGCCGGGTTCAGGCGCTGGAAAATCTCGAACACCTTGGCGTGGTATTGCGGATCGATGCCGATGCCGTTGTCGGCGACGGCAAATCGCCACTGGTCGGGGGCGATCCGCTCCGCCGTGACGGAGATCCGCGCCCTTCGATCCGGTGAGCGATACTTGATGCCGTTTTCCAGCAGGTTCTGGAACAGGCTGACGAGGTGGGACTGCACCGCCATCACCCGCGGCAGGTCGCCGATGCGGATGTCCGCCCCGCTGCTCGCCACGTCCTGCTTGAGGTTGTTCAACGCCTGGGCAACCGCTACGTCGGCGGGAACGGGCTCCAGCGGTTCGGCTTGACCGGAGGCGCGGGAATATTCCAGCAGGTCGGAGATCAGTTGCGTCATCTTCTTGGTGTTTTCGACGATGAACCCCATGAAGTCGTCGGCGTCGGCGTCCATCTGGCCCTTGTAGCGGCGCTCCAGCAACTGGGTGTAGCTGACGATGTTGCGCAGCGGCGTCTGAAGGTCGTGGGACGCCACATAGGCGAACTGCTCCAGGTCGGAGTTGGATCGCAGCAGCGCCTCGTTCATGTCGCGCAGTTCCGCCGTCGCCAGGATGCGCTCGGCTTCCAGGGTGGCGAGCTTGGCGGCCATCTGGTCCAATCCGGCGAGGACGCTGTCGCCCTTGGCGGAGGACGGGGAGGGGGAGAAGTCCCCCTGGCCGATCCGGGTGATCCGGGCGTGGACGTCTTGCACCGTGCCGCCCAGGATGGCCCGCGATTCGGCGGCGGTCTGCCAGATAAGGGCTCCGACCGCGACGGTGAGGGCGATGAAGGTCAGGCGGAACACCAGGGCGATGGTCTCGGCCTGGTGGACGGTGGCCAGGGTCCGCGTTTCCACCAGGTCGTAGAACGCGTTGATGGGCGTCATGATCGCCCTCTTGGCCCGATGATAGACGTCGTCATGCAGCATCAGGACGGCTCGCATCCGGCGGTCCGCCCTGTCCGGGCCAGCGGACTCCACCAGTGCCATGGCCTCGAATTCCCGGTTGGTCAATTCGTCGGAACTGGCCTTGGCCTCGGCCAATGTGCGGAATTCCTCGGCGGTGAACCCGGCGCGGCGCATCTGCTCCAGCAATGGAATCCCCGGCCCCAGGTCGGGGCGCCGGAAATGCGGATCCAACAATGCCAGATCCCAGTAGATCCTGTCGTAATTCTCCGGCTGCGGCCTGAGTCCGTCCCGAATGTCGAGGATGTCCAGATACGACTGTTTATAGATGGGCTCGCCGGTCACCACATAGGTGCGGACCATGCGGGTGAGGTCGTCCGAGGATTGGCGGAGTTGATCCGCCAGCTTGTAGGACAGGTACCGTTGCTCGTTGGCGTGGTCGATCTGCTTTTCGGAAAAGACGTAAAGCGAGAAGGAGATGACGAAGGCGACAAACAAGCCCCCCGTCAGCCAGACCCCGCGGGGTAGGCGGCGCTCGCCGAGGTTACGAACCATTCCCCCTGTCTCTCCTCCCGGACGAAGCTCACGCCAGCATAGCAGAGATGAATGGCCGATGCCTCATTGTGCCGGACGAAAGTTTCGAAACCGGGATGCCGCGATTTTTCCGCACCGAGGCAAGACCGATGGCCGCGTCTCGTCTATAATGGCGCCATGACCCGCCCGCTGCCCTTCGACTTCATGGAACGCCCGCCCTTGCCCCAGGGCGACGCGGTGTTCGAGATCGTGTCGGACTACCAGCCGGCCGGCGACCAGCCCCAGGCCATCGTCGAGCTGACGGCGGGCGTGCTGGCCGAGGAGCGTGACCAGGTGCTGCTGGGAGTCACCGGCTCGGGCAAGACCTTCACCATGGCCCACGTCATCGCCAACACAAGGCGGCCGACCCTGGTGCTGGCGCCCAACAAGACCCTGGCGGCGCAGCTTTATGCCGAGATGAAGAGCTTCTTCCCCAACAACGCGGTGGAGTATTTCGTCTCCTATTACGACTACTACCAGCCCGAAGCCTATATCCCGCGCACCGACACCTATATCGAGAAGGACTCGGCGATCAACGAGCAGATCGACCGCATGCGCCACGCCGCCACCAGGGCGCTGCTGGAGCGGCGCGACGTGATCCTGGTCGCCTCGGTGTCGTGCATCTACGGCATCGGCTCGGTGGACTCCTATGCCCGCATGACCATCGCGCTGAAGGTGGGGGACCGCATCGACCGCGCCGACCTGCTGAAGCAGATGGTGGAGCTGCAATACACCCGCAACGAGGCCTCGTTCGAGCGCGGCACCTTCCGGGTCAAGGGCGATTCGGTGGAGATCTTCCCGGTTCATTACGAGGACCGTGCCTGGAGGCTGTCGCTGTTCGGCGACGAGATCGAGAGCATCAACGAGTTCGATCCGCTGACCGGTGAAAAGACCTGCGCGCTGTCCGAAGTGGTGGTCTATCCCTCCAGCCACTACGTCACCCCGCGTCCCACCGTCACCCAGGCCATGAAGGGCATCAAGGTCGAGCTGAAGGAAACGCTGGCGCGGTTCGAGGCCGAGGGCAAGCTGCTGGAATACCAGCGCCTGAACGAGCGCACCACCTTCGACCTGGAGATGCTGGAGACCACCGGCCACTGCAAGAGCATCGAGAACTACTCCCGCTACCTCACCGGCCGCCGGCCGGGCGATCCGCCGCCGACCCTGTTCGAATACCTGCCCGAGGACGCGCTTTTGATCGTCGATGAAAGCCATGTCACCGTGCCGCAGATCGGCGGCATGTACCGGGGCGACTTCAACCGCAAGAGCGTGCTGGCCGAGTTCGGCTTCCGCCTGCCGTCCTGCATCGACAACCGGCCGCTGAAGTTCGAGGAATGGGAGCTGATGCGGCCGCAGACGGTCTACGTCTCGGCCACGCCCGGCCCGTGGGAGATGGAGAAGGCCGGCGGCGTCTTCACCGAACAGGTCATCCGCCCCACCGGGCTGGTGGACCCGGTCTGCATCGTGCGGCCGGTGGAGCATCAGGTGGACGACCTGCTGGGCGAGGTCAAGCTGGTGGCGCGCCAGGGCTTCCGCACCCTGGTCACCACCCTGACCAAGCGCATGTCCGAGGACCTGACCGAATACCTGCACGAGCACGGCGTGCGGGTGCGCTATCTCCATTCCGACATCGACACGCTGGAGCGCATCGAGATCATCCGCGATCTGCGCCTGGGGGCGTTCGACGTGCTGATCGGCATCAATCTGCTGCGTGAAGGCCTCGACATCCCCGAATGCGCCCTGGTGGCCATCCTCGACGCCGACAAGGAGGGGTTCCTGCGCTCCAAGACCTCCCTGGTCCAGACCATCGGCCGGGCGGCGCGCAACATCGAGGGAAGGGTGATCCTCTACGCCGACAAGATGACCGCCAGCCTGACCTACGCCATCGACGAGACCAACCGCCGCCGCGAAAAGCAGCAGGCCTACAACCTCGCCAACGGCATCACCCCGGAAAGCATCAAGAAGACCATCACCGACGTCATGCAAAGCGTCTACGAGCAGGACTACATCACGGTGTCCACCGGCGATGCCGGCTTCGGCCACGCGGTGGGCAAGAGCCTGGCCCAGGTCAAGGCCGACCTGGAAAAGCGCATGAAGGCCGCCGCCGCCGACCTGGAATTCGAGGAGGCCGCCCGGCTGCGCGACGAACTGCGCCGGCTCGACGCGGTGGAACTGGGCATCGACGTCAACCTGGGGAGCAAGGGCCGGGGACCGTCGCCCTCCGGCAAACCGCGCGGGCGGGGCCGCAAGCGCTGACCCCCTCTCGATCTTCTTGCGCCAGCCCGGTTCCATGACCATATTTATGGTCACAAGCGAGGAGGGTGCCGTGAGTGTCATCGCTGCCGGGGAATTCAAAGCGAAGTGCCTGCACATTCTCGACGAGGTAAAGAAGACGCGTGAGCCCGTGACGGTCACCAAGCGTGGCAAGCCGGTGGCGCGTGTCGTCCCCATCCCCGCTGAAACAGGGAGCAGTTACGGCATCGCCAAGGGGAGCATGTCCTACGCCGAGGATGACGACCTCCTCTCGACCGGCGAGGCGTGGGACGCCGACAGATGATCGTCGTTCTCGATACCCATAGCTGGATTTGGTTCCTCAATGCCGATCCAAGACTTGGGCGCGACGCGCGGATCGGGATCGAGGCGGCGGCCCGGGGTGATGGCGCCGTTCTCTCCGCGATTACCCTGTGGGAGATTTCGATGCTTGTCGCCCGGGGCAGGCTGTCCTTGTCCCGTGACCTGGGTGAATGGCTGGAGTCTCACCTCGCGCGGCCGGGATTCTCTGTTCACCCGCTGTCGATTGCGGTCGCCGTCGGGAGCAACAGCCTTCCGGCGGACCCCCATGGTGATCCGGCCGACCGCATCATCATCGCGACGGCGCGTCACCTGGATGCGCTCCTGGTTACGGCCGATCAAAAGATCCTGTCCTACGCCAAGGCTGGCCACGTCAAGGCGCTCGACGCCGGGTCATGACCCATTGCGGCCATTCCCCCTCCCCCCGCCCACCCTCCCCCCGCTCACCCTCCCATTGACCAGGGCGACTCGGTCCGTCGTCTCTGTTAGACTGGCTCCAACTGAGGGCTGGGCGGGCGAGACGATCTCATGGAGCGCATCGGCAAATACGTCATCCACAAGGCGGTCGTCACGTCGGGCTATGCCCGGATCTTCCTGTGCCACGACCCGGATCTCCAGGTTCCGGTGGCCATCAAGCTGTTCGATCCCCGTCCCGGCGACGACAGCCTGCTCAGTCCGGCGCAGCAGTTGACCCGCTTCCAGACCGAGGCGCGCGTTCTCGCCAGCTTCGACCACCCCTATGTCATCGGCGTCAAGGTGATGGAGCATCTCGGCGACGGGCGGCCCTATTTCGTCATGCCGTTCATGGCGGCCCACCTGCCCTATGAAATCGGCAAGGACTTCGCCGACCCCGCCGAGGCACTGGCCGCCGACGAGCGCGACAAGCCCCGGCGCATGGCGCCGCCGCGCGCCCTGGTGGCGCTGAAGCAGTTGAGTTCGGCGGTGTTGGCGCTGCATCGCCGCAATCTGGTTCACCGTTTCATCAAGCCGTCCAACATCCTGCTGACCGCCACCCAGAACGGCGCCGTCAAGTTGTGCGACCTCAGCATGGTGAAGCTGCCTGAACGCAACCTGCCCATGCCCGACCACTGGATGGGCGGAGTCGACTATACCGCCCCCGAGCAGCGCGAGAACGCCACCGCCGTCACCACCCGCGCCGACGTCTATTCCCTGGGGGTGGTCGCCTATCGTCTGCTGACCGGACGGCTGCCCGATCCCACCGCCGATGCCGCCGAACTTCCCGGCGATTTTCCGCCGATGCTGGTCGATCTGGTCCGCGCCTGCACCGCCTCCGATCCCGCCCAGCGCCCCGCCCATGCCGGCGAGGTGCTGGGCGGTCTGGAGCGGTTGCCGCCGCCGCCGCCGCGCCCCGTCGCCAACAAGGTGGTGGTCGAATCCCTGCCGTCGCGCCGGCCGCAAATGGCAGCCAAACCCTGATCCTCTTATTATACGGCGCAGTATTTCCCCGGTCTTGCTTCCCTGGCGGGAGGGCGTGGTATGCTCTGCGCCGAGGCTTATAAATCGCGCTCAAGCGAGTCGGGGGACGCCATGTTCAATAATCTCAAAGTCCGCACCAGGATGATGCTTCCAATCGGCGTCATGGTGGCGATGGTTGCTCTATTGTTGATCGGCGTCGCAAGGATGATGCATGAGCGAATGCTGCAAGATCGCCTGCAATCCCTCAATGCCGTCACCGAGGTCGCGGTCGGCGTCGCCCGGTCGCTGGAGGCGGAGGTGGTCGCCGGGCATTTCGATCACGCGGAAGCGATTGCCCGGTTCCGTTCGACCATCCATGCCATGCGGTATGGCGACAACGACTACCTGATGGTCTGGGGGACGGACGGGATCATGATCGCCAATCCGGCCAATCCGGACTGGATCGGCAAGAGCCGCATGGACAGCAAGGATTCCAACGGCAAGCCCATCACCGCCGCGGTCATCGAATCGGTGCGGAGTTCCGAGACCGGGATCGTGGACTATGTCTTTCCCAAGCTGGGCGATCCCCAGAAAGTTCCCCAGCCCAAGATTCTCGTCGTCCGGCGGTTCGCTCCCTGGAGCATGGTGGTGGGGACCGGCGCCTATGTGGACGACATCGAGGCCGAATTCCGCTCGGTCCTGATGGCGGGCGGCAGCGTCGCCGTCGTGCTGGTCGCCCTGGCGGCGGCTCTGTCGCTGGTGATCGGCAGTCAGTTGGCCAAGGCTCTGGCCCGGTTGTCGGGCGCCATGGCCGACATCGCCGGCGGCCGGCTGGATTGCGAGATCGCCGGGACCGAACGCGGCGACGAGATCGGGGGAATGGCCCGCAGCCTCGACGTGCTGCGGGGGACCAGCCGCGAGGTCGAACGCCTGCGGGCCGAGCAGGAAGCCTCCAAGGCGACCGCCGAAGCGGAGCGGCGCGAGGCCAGCCGTCAGATCGCCCGTCAGTTCGAGGCCGAGGTCAAGCAGGTCGCCGAGCGGGTGGACCGCGCGGCCGGCGCCATGGCGTCGTCGGCGCAGGGGATGACGGTCCAGATGGACCAGGCCGCCGCCCAGGCGCGGGACGTGGCCAGTTCCTCCGACCGGGCCGCCGACAACGTTCAGGCGGTGGCGGCGGCGACCGAGGAACTGTCGGCCTCGGTGTCGGAAATCAGCCGTCAGGTCGCCACCTCGGCCGAGGTGGCGCGGACCGCCGTGCAGGAGGCGGAGGCCACCGGCTCCATCGTCCAGGGGCTGGCCGAGGCCGTCGGCCGGATCGGCGCGGTGGTCAACCTGATCAACGACATCGCCAGCCAGACCAACCTGCTGGCGCTCAACGCCACAGTGTCTCGTTCTATTAAACAAGCACAATTTTCGCCATGGTATGAGCCGATCTCCGTCGCCGCCTGACGCTGGCCGAAGGGCAATGCGGGATCGATGCCCTGCCCATGAGGCCGCCCATCATGCCGCCCTGTC